>CBFHQN010000031.1:0-16936 GCA_965657765.1 Luminiphilus sp.
TTGCTTGAGCACGCGCTCACCAAAGCAGCCATCAACACAACTGCAGCAGCCTTCCCCAAAGTATTTTTCGTTGTCATGGCGTGTTTCCTACACAAAGGTTGGTTATACATACCGCATAATGTAGCGCATATATGTCCATTTGTTGAACAGATCTAACGTTTTTTATCACCAACTAAACAACATTGGCGACCATGCGGGCTCCTGCACACTGCCGGATCGCGCCGGAAGACTAAATTTGACTCCCCCGTCGACCGCCACAGCACCCAAAACACTGCGTTCACCGCGCTTTGTCGCATAGATAACCAAGGAGCCGTTGGGCGCTATGCTGGGGCTTTCATCGAGTGAGGTTTCGGTGAGAACTGTCATGCGCTCAGTGATCAAATCGAATACAGCCACGTGAAAACGTCCGTCTCTCTGATGCACCAACGCCACGTTACGCCCATCTTCGGCGACGCGTGCGCGAGCGTTATATCGCCCTTCAAACGTCACTCGTTCGATCTTACCCGTAGCCAGCGTATACCGGTAAATTTGAGGGCGACCACCTCGATCAGACGTGAATAGCAACGAATTACCATCCGGCATCCACGTCGGTTCAGTATCAATCGCGTAGTGTCTTGTCAGCCTCGTCAGTTGCCTCGTTTCGAGGTCGAGTAGATAAATGTCCGGACTGCCGTCTTTGGACAATACCAACGCCATTGACTTACCGTCGGGTGACCAGACTGGCGAGTTGTTCAAGCCTCTGAAATTAGTCAGCTGCTCGCGAGCGCCAGTCGCCAGCACCTGACGATAAATAGCCGGCCGCGAGGACTCAAAGGATACGTAGGCAACTTCTTTTCCGTCCGGCGACCAGCTTGGAGCAAGAATCGGATCACGCCCCTCGAGCAATACAATAGGGCGCTGACCGTCAGCATCGGCCACGGTTAGGCGATAAAAATCTTTGCCCTCAGGATTTCGTGTCACTGATACGTAAATCAATCGCGTCGCAAAGGCACCTTGGATACCTGTCAGTTTCTCGTAAATCGCATCCGCCACCCGGTGAGCAACCATTCGAGCTTCGTACTCGGGACCCGTCACTTGCGATGAGAAAAGTTCTATACCCCGCTCTACATCGTAGAGAGCAAACTCAACTCTGAGCTGCACACCTTTGCTCACTCTCCCTATAACGAGATATCGCGCGGCAATCGCTCGCCAGTCACGGTAGAAAATATCTTGGGCACGCGTAGGCAAACTCAACATATCCCGACGACTTACGGGACTGAACTGCCCGCTTCGAGCGAGATCAGAATCAATAATTTGCGCGAAGTCCTCAGGTGCAGCACCGAGACCGTCCCACGCGAACGGCGCGACCGCAATCGAGGTCGGATTATCAATTCCCCGAGTTACTTGAATTTCTAGCTGCGCTAGCGAGGCGCAGCTAAAGAGAAGTCCACAAACCGTAAGCAAAACACGCAAGAACATAATCAATACCTCAAATCTTCAGGGCGGAATCGCAATGGGAACCGGCGAAAGTATCGCTCGAAATCAGAAATTGACAAGACTGCCACTTCAGGAAACTGACCAACACGCTCCACCGCCGCAATGGCACTTCTGTCGAAGGCGCTACTGCCGCTACTCGTCGACACATTGATACCCACCACTTCGCCGGTTGGAACAAGGCTTATCGTAAGCAAGGCCTCCATACCGTTTCTGGCAGAGGGTGGCCGCCGCCAATTCTGTGTAATTCGCGCCTGCATCAGAGCGGCGACCTGTTGAACCTCATCAAACTCATCGTTCGTTTCGGAAGGCTCAGCTTGTGGAAGCTCCTCCAGCCCTGCCATCAACTCTTTTTGCAGGTCCGCTAGTTTTTGTGCCTGTGAGTTCTCTGCAGCGGGCTCAGGCTGAGGGCTTTCAGGCTCGAGTGGTTTTGGCTCAAGGGGCGTGGGAGGAGGAATAGGCTTTGGTGCGGGTTGACGTTCTGGTTTGGCTTTTGGTTTTGGCTTTATCTTGGGCTTACTCTCAGATTTAGGCGCCGGTTTTTTTGGCGCCTTGAGCGACACTAAAGATGCTTGCACTACTTGCGGCTTCGCAACGATGGTGGCCTCTCCCGTGTTCCATTCCCCTTCTATCGCCACGAGAAAAACAACATGCACCAGGACAGCAACAAGCAGTGGAATAGCAATAATTAAGGCACGATCCGAGTTCACTACTTTCTCGCTGGCGCCTCCGTTACCAAGCCAACCGAAGGTGCACCAGCAGCCTGTAACTCAGACATCAAAGAAACCACTTCACCGTAAGGCACAGCCGCATCGCCCCAGACCATCACCGCTTTGTCAGGGTTGCGCTTGAGCACGGTAGCAACCCGTTGTCTGACGGTCTCAATACTCAATGCCTGATCGTCACTCGCACCCAAATTGAGATAGAGCTTTGCTTGAGCATCTATTGAAACGATGAGAGGTTCTGCATCACTGTCAGAGACAGGCGTTGAGTTTGCTTTGGGTAAATCCACCTCAACGCCTTGCATTAGTAGCGGTGCCGTTGCCATAAAAATAACGAGCAAAACCAACATCACGTCGATGTAAGGAACCACGTTGATCTCTGCAACGGCGCGGCGTGGTCTCACTGCGCGCTCCCACCTCTGGCACCCGTCTCTTTACTACCCGCTCGCCCGCCTTGTTGAGCATAGCTTTGTCGTTGTAACAAACCAGAGAATTCATCGACAAACGCGTCATAGCGGTTGAGCAGCGCGTCAACGCGAGCCGCAAATCGGTTGTAGGCCAACACCGCGGGTATAGCAGCAAAAAGACCCATCGCAGTTGCAATCAGCGCTTCTGAGATACCAGGCGCCACGGCTGCAAGCGTCGCTTGTGAACTCGTAGCAAGCCCTCTGAACGAGTGCATGATTCCCCAAACCGTACCAAAGAGCCCAATATATGGACTGGTAGAGCCAACAGACGCAAGGAAAGGGAGATTGTGTTCCAACCGGTCACTCTCACGATTCAGTGCTACACGCATAGCCCGCCGAGAACCCTCAACGATTGCCTTAGCATCCATATTGGGCTGTCGTGACAGCTTAGAAAACTCTTTAAAACCCGCCCGAAAAAGTGCTTCGCCACCCGTAATATCCGTCCCCTCTTCGATGGCGTTTGATCCCTCTCTGTAGAGCTGTGCCAAGTCCATCCCCGACCAGAATCGATCTTCAAAATCGAGTAATTCCGCATCGGCGCGCTGCAAAATAATGACTCGCTGCACAATCATGAACCACGAGGTTACGGAAGCAGCCACTAAAATCGCCATCACGAGCTTTACAGTGAAGCTCGCGCCCATCATCAATTCAATTACACTCAATTCATCTGTCATCCGTTACCTCTATGGAATTAACCGCCGCTTTCAACGCACTGCGTAACGTCAGAGGCATCCGCTTTGGTCGCCCTGTCTGACCGTCAGTCAGCGCAGCGGTCACCTTACCCCGAGCGAGTATGTCACTCCCTCGCACTACATCCTGCTCAAATACAATTGATGCACCGCCAGTGTCGATAACCGTCGCGCGCGCAACGATTTCATCATCAAGTCTCGCCGGCGATAGATAATCGATCGATGCTGACGTCACGACAAAGACCGAGCCATCGTCCATAACCGCCGTTTTATCGACACCCATGGAGCGAATTAGTTCGGTTCGCGCGCGCTCAAAATACTTAAGGTAATTGACGTAGTAGACGATACCCCCTGCATCGGTATCTTCGATGTAAACGCGGATAGGTAGCTTATACTCAAGCACCTCTCTGATCTCCGTCGTCCCCTAGATCAAGTGACAGATTTGCCAAGCGCGCTGTCGATGGCTCGCCTGAAGCGGGTGCAGGCAGACCAAAGTGTCGGTAGGCAGCATTCGTTGCTACGCGACCGCGGGGGGTTCGGACAATAAGTCCCTGCTGAATCAGGTAAGGCTCGATGACGTCCTCTAGTGTGCCCCGCTCCTCGGATAATGCTGCCGCTAGGCTATCGATCCCAACCGGCCCGCCTTCAAATTTTTCCATAAGCGCCAATAAAAAGCGCCGATCGAGGTGATCAAAGCCTTGGTCATCAACGTTGAGCATATCCAGCGCCTGCTCCGCAATTTGCTGTGTGATAACACCATCGCCTTTCACTTGTGCGTAGTCACGCACTCTTCGCATCAGTCGATTAGCAATTCGAGGCGTACCTCTGGAACGCTTCGCGATCTCCAGTGCCCCTGCATCGTCGGCTTCGACACCTAAAATCGAAGCGGCACGTGCCACGATGTGCTTCAAATCCCCAATCTCATAAAACTCAAGACGCTGAACGATACCGAAGCGATCTCGAAGTGGTGACGTCAGGAGGCCCGCTCGGGTAGTGGCGCCAACCAGGGTGAACGGCGGTAAGTCCAACTTAATGGAACGTGCTGCGGGCCCCTCGCCAATCATGATATCCAGCTGAAAATCCTCCATAGCCGGATACAAAATCTCCTCAACATAAGGACTCAAACGGTGGATTTCGTCGATGAATAAAACGTCGTTAGGCTCGAGATTTGTCATGATGGCAGCGATGTCGCCAGCCTTTTCCAGCACTGGGCCACTGGTTGTTTTCAGTTGAACACCCATCTCGTTCGCAACAATACTTGCGAGAGTGGTCTTTCCGAGGCCGGGGGGGCCGAAAATCAAGGTATGATCGAGAGGCTCGCCGCGACCCTTTGCTGCGGATAGAAAGATCTCCATCTGCTCCTTAACAGCCGTCTGCCCAATATAATCATCCAAGGTTTGCGGACGGACCGCACGGTCGAGCGCGGTCTCACGATTGTCGACGGCATCACCCGCTACTAGTCGATCTGTCTCTATCACTGTGACTTCCTCGCCAACTCCGTCTTTTTATCGCATAGCTGATTGCAAAGCGGCACGAATTAAACCCTCGCTCGAATCGATGTCGTCAGACTCGACCGCGGAAATAAGTCGAGACGCCTCCGTTGGCTTGTAGCCAAGCGCCACCAGCGCCTGCTCGGCCTCACCCCGAATATCGGAGGTGACCATCGAGGTCGAAGTGGCTGCGCTTTGCGCTGGCAACACATCAGACAGCCACTGTCCCGCTTTATCGCGCATCTCAACAAGTAAACGTTCGCCTGTCTTTTTGCCTACACCCGGGAGCGCAACTAGGGCATTGACGTCATTGCGGTTAAGGCAATCGGCGAACTGCTCAGTATCCATGCCAGACAGTATAGCGAGCGCTAACTTCGGCCCAACACCGTTGACTTTTATAAGGTCTCTGAACAAGCGACGATCGATCTCTCGCACGAAACCATAAAGTTGTTGTGCGTCTTCTCTGACCACAAAGTGTGTCAACAAAATCGATTCCTCACCGACACCAGGTAATTGGTAGATGGTGGTCATTGGAACTCTGACCTCATAACCAACACCGCCAACGTCGATGATTACCTCTGGCGCTTGTTTAGCGATAATCGTGCCGCGTAATCGTTCGATCATATGCTTTAAAACCCTTTTAAAACTACTTCAGCCGTCGCATCGCAAAGGCTTGAGCTCCTGTGGCTCGCCGCACCGCGTCACCACTAATATGGCAAAGCGCTGCAGCGAGTGCGTCGCTAGCATCCTCACCTGGCGTTGCGGGGAGTCGCAGTAAACGCGTCACCATATGCTGCACCTGCTCCTTTGTCGCACCACCGGTGCCGACAACGGCCTGCTTAATTTGACGCGTAGCGTACTCGTACACCTCAAGATCACGAGTAGCGCAGATCACCATCGCCGCACCTCGGGCCTGCCCCAACTTCAAGGCGGACCCTGCGCTCTTATTCATAAAGACTTCTTCGATAGCGGCTAGCGTCGGTGAGAATTCGTCAATGATCTCGTGCAGCGATTCAGCCAACACCTTCAAACGAATTGCGAGCGGTTCTTCGACAGGCAGCTTTATCACACCGCTACTGACGTAACGGTTCCCTGTCTCCGTCGCTTCAACAAGACCAAATCCCGTTTTTCGAGATCCGGGATCGATACCAAGAATGACTGTCACCGATGACCTCCGCTCATAGCCCGATTGTGCGGCAAACGAGCATTGGAGTCATGTCACGGCGACAATTACTTTTCTGCGGTGCGCAACCGAATGCTGAGTTCGCGAAGCTGCTGCTCTGATACTTCTCCCGGCGCATCCGTCATCACGCATTGCGCTGACTGCGTCTTGGGGAAAGCAATCACATCGCGGATGGATTGACCATCGACCATGAGCATAACGAGACGATCGAGACCAAAGGCAAGTCCGCCATGTGGTGGCGCACCGTGCTTAAGTGCCGCGAGCAAGAACCCAAACTTCGCGTCAGCTTCCTCGGCAGAGATACCCAGCACATCAAAGACGGCTTTTTGCATGTCTTGACGGTGAATACGAATAGAACCACCACCGATCTCACTACCATTGAGCACCATGTCGTAGGCACGCGAAAGCGCTTTTTCAGGCGCAGCGGCCAGCGCTTCAACGTCACAGGACGGTGCAGTGAAGGGGTGGTGAATTGCGGTTAGACCACCGTCACCCGTTTCCTCAAACATAGGGAAATCAACAACCCAGAGCGGCGCCCAACCCTCGCCGACCAAGCCCATCATTTCAGCCACTTTCAGTCGAAGCGCACCTAAGGCGTCATTAACAACTTGGCGCTTATCGGCACCGAAGAAGACGATATCCCCGTCCTCCAATGCGAGACGCTCGACTAGCTGGCTCACCGTAGTCTCTGGCATGAACTTCAGAATTGGCGACTGTAAACCCTCAACACCTGCCGCTTTGTCGTTGACTTTGATCCACGCCAGCCCGCGTGCGCCGTAGTTGCCGACGTATTTGGTGAAATCATCAATTTCCTTTCGGCTGATCCTAGCGCCGCCTGGCACACGAAGCGCCGCAACACGACCCTTTTCATCGTTTGCAGGCCCCGAGAACACCTTGAACTCGACGTCTTTCATCAAATCATCGATCGAGACAAGCTCAAGGTCGATGCGAAGGTCTGGTTTATCGGACCCAAATCGCTCCATGGCTTCGTGCCACGTCATCTGAGGAAACTCGCTGAGCTCAACGTCCAAGTGCTGCTTAAACAGTGTTTGCACCATGCCCTCAGTAAGCTTCATCACCTGAGCCTCGTCCGTGAAGGACAGCTCGATATCAATCTGAGTGAATTCCGGCTGGCGATCAGCGCGCAAGTCCTCATCGCGGAAACATCGAGCGATCTGGTAATAACGGTCAAAACCAGAGACCATCAACAGCTGCTTGAAGAGCTGCGGAGACTGTGGCAGCGCAAAGAATTTTGACGCGTTGGTTCGACTCGGCACCAAATAGTCTCGCGCGCCCTCGGGAGTCGCGCGTGTCAGTACGGGCGTCTCGATGTCGAGAAAACCGGCTGACTCAAGGTAGGTTCTAATCGTCGATGTGATCTTCGAGCGGCTTATCAAATTGCGCTGCATCGACTCTCGACGAAGATCCATGAAGCGGTATCGGAGACGAACGTCCTCGCCTACGGTCTGATGTGCATCTAGAGGGAAGGGGGGAGGCGCCGCTTCGTTAAGAATGACAAGCTCTTTGCCCAAAATTTCGATATGCCCGGTCGCCATCGCTGGATTAATCGTTTCGGAAGAACGGTCACGAATGCGTCCCGTTATTTGTAAAACGTATTCGCTGCGTACTTTATCTGCGAGCTCAAAGTATTCCTTGGTATCCGGATCAAAAACCACTTGAACAATGCCATCGCGGTCACGCATGTCGAGGAAGATAACACCACCGTGATCTCGACGCCGGTCTACCCAGCCACAAATGGTGACCGTCTCTCCTACAGAGACGTCCTTAGTTGCACCGCAATAATGTGTTCGCATGCTCATTCTCTAGTTTACTTCCCGGCGTCCTATTCCGCCGAGCTACTTGTCGCGCTGGATGATGCACTCGAGCTGCCGGAATCCGGCCCGCCTCCCGAGTCATTCGCAAGATTCTTTTTAGCACCCGTTTTAAAGTCGGTTTCATACCAACCCGATCCGGCTAGCCTGAAAGCAGGCGCCGATACCTTCTTCTTCAAAGACGCGACACCGCACTCCGGACAGTCGGTGAGTGGGACATCTGATATTTTCTGCAGTGCCTCATGCGCATTACCGCAGGCACCACATACGTATTCGTAAATTGGCATGCGAAGGTCTCTAAAATCGAACGAAATAGCTGAGTTCTCAACAGCGCGCGAAAGCCTACACTAATCGGCGGCTGAGGTTAATGGGAATACTGGGCCTGTATCGAATTAAGACCACAATAGTGTGGTGATTTTGAATACCAAGCAGATATCGTTCCGCCGGAAAATCGACTTGTTACCAATCGGCATATCGCTGCCACCGAGAACTATAACCATACGAGGTTTGATACACTCTCGGGCACCGTGACCTCGATGGCTACGGAGACGTCTTCAACAAGGTTTACGCAATGCGATTTTCAAGATTTCCAATCTCAACCACCAAAGAAACACCTGCCGATGCCGAGGTCATTAGCCATCAGCTGATGCTTCGTGCCGGGCTTATAAAGCGTATTGCTGCCGGGATTTATACCTGGATGCCTCTTGGTCTCAAAGTAGTGCGCAACGTAGAGCGGGTTGTTCGCGAAGAAATGGAAAATGCAGGTGCCGTTGAGCTATCTATGCCCGTCG
Source organism: Luminiphilus sp. (assembly GCA_965657765.1). Taxonomy (GTDB): domain Bacteria; phylum Pseudomonadota; class Gammaproteobacteria; order Pseudomonadales; family Halieaceae; genus Luminiphilus. The sequence goes on from CBFHQN010000031.1 coordinate 8,648, forward strand.
TTCAGCCTGCTGAATTGTGGGAGGAATCTGGGCGGTGGGAGCAATACGGGCCCGAACTCTGCCGACTCAAAGACCGACATGATCGCGACTTCTGCCTGGGTCCCACGCACGAGGAGGTGATCACCGACCTCGCGAAGACCGAGATCAAAAGCTATAAGCGACTCCCCGTTAATTTCTTTCAGATCCAGACCAAGTTTCGGGATGAGATCAGACCTCGGTTTGGTGTTATGCGTTCACGCGAATTCGTGATGAAAGACGCCTATTCGTTCCACGAAAACCAAGCATCGCTAGAAGAAACATATTGGCGAATGCACGAAGCCTACTCAACTATCTTCGATCGATTAGGTCTCGACTACCGCCCCGTGGAAGCCGACACGGGGTCGATTGGTGGCAGTCACTCTCACGAATTTCACATGCTTGCCGACTCGGGCGAGGACGACATTGCCTTCTCAACCGAAAGCGATTTTGCCGCGAATGTTGAGCTTGCCGAGGGCTTGATGCCCGCGGCAATTGACGCAGAGGCTGCTGCGCTTGAAGCCTTTGATACACCAAATGCAAAAACGATCGATGCGCTGGAGCAACAATACGATATTCCAGCGGCGAGTTCTATCAAGACATTGTTTGTTGAGGATGCAGAGGGTGGTCTTGTGGCGCTCGTATTGCGCGGTGATCACCAACTCAACGAAATCAAGGCTGAGAAACTTGCTGGCATGAGTCAGCCGCTGCGCATGGCGCAGGAAACAGCCGTAAAAAGTGCGACGGGCGCCTCATTCGGATCGCTCGGCCCCGTCGGCTTAGAGACACGAATTTTTGTGGATCGCGCAGCGTCGGTGCTCATCAATTTCGTTTGTGGCGCTAACGAAGACGACAAGCACTTTAGAAACGTGAACTGGGGTAGAGACGTCGAAAACTTCGAGGTGGCTGATCTACGCACTGTCGTAGCTGGCGACCCAAGTCCATGTGGTAAAGGTGTTTTAGAAATTAAACGTGGCATCGAAGTGGGACACATTTTCCAACTAGGCACCAAATATTCGGAAGCAATGAATGCCAATGTGCTTGATCAGAACGGAAAGTCAGTGCCCATGACGATGGGCTGCTACGGTATCGGTATTACGCGCATCGTAGCCGCCGCCATCGAGCAGAATCACGATGATAACGGCATCATCTGGCCAAGCGCCATGGCACCTTTCTCGGTTGTGCTCATTCCACTCGGCATGGATAAGTCGGAAGTAGTGGGGACAGCTGCCGAGACATTGTACTCAGACCTGAAAGCCGCCGGCATCAACGTCGCTATGGACGATCGAAAAGAGCGCCCTGGTGTTAAGTTTGCCGATTGCGAGCTACTGGGGGTTCCTCTGCGCGTGACCATCGGCGAGCGATCACTCAATGAAGGTGTGGTCGAAGTGCAGGGACGGCGGGATAGAGAGGCGACCAATGTTGCTGTCGAATCGGCTGTCGCTTTCGTCACTGAGGCAGTGTCTAACAGCTGATGAACTATCCCACGGAAGTACCGCGCCTGTGACGAAGTTGGCAATCATGGGGACATTGGTTGACCCGCGGTGATAAAGCTTTCAGTGTGACGCTTTAGCCAGAGGAGGGCGCATGTGAATAGTAACGCTTTTCAGCGCTGGAATAGCGATCTGGCAAACGTCATTGCACACGTAGGTGACTCTATTTTCTTTCAGCAGGTTTTTGCAGCGATAGAAGCGCAGGTGCCTGTGGCATACCCGCAAGCATGGCTCTACCACAAGGATCTGCCCCCTCAACTGCTCGACCATAAAATCCCAAATGACGCCTACGGCTCGCAGGTCGATGACTACTTAGAAGGCCCTTATCGCGAGGACCCGTTTTTCAAAATATCGCTCAGTGCGCCCCGCAATAACTGCTATCGCCTCTCGCGGCTGGTCACAGGTGACTTCAAGCAAAGCAGTTACCATCGCGATTATTACGCGAGTACAGGCACCGTCGACGAGGCGATCATCGTCACGCGCCTTGCCGATGGCAGCGTTATCAACATCAGTTTGATGCGCCTCGAAAACCAGGGTGAATTCAGCGAAGAGGAATACAACTGGCTTTACAGCGTAAGTCAGTGTCTTGCTGAACTGATTGACTTACACACCCGACGCGAAGAATTTGTCGAGAGCAATCTTTTGCAACCCGGAGTTGATCACCATATTCAACAGGGTTACAAAAGCTTTGGAACCAATTACGTCAGCGAACGAGAACAAGAGGTCTTAGAGCTTCTACTTCGCGGATACGGGGCCGACACTAGCGCAGAAAAACTCGATATTTCACTCGAGACGGTGCGGCGACATCGCAAATCCATCTATAAAAAACTCGATGTAAACAGTCAGGCGGACTTATTCGCGCTGTTCATCAATGTCATACCTTATGTCGCAAAAGCGAAAGGCGAAGACCCACTTGAGGCATATATGGGCTGACTTTTAGGTCGCTAATTACCCTATCAGTTGCCATTACCGGGCTACTTTCCCCGCCACTTACCCAGCTATGGTAGTAATTGCCCCACCTAGGGCATTGTAGCGGAGGCGTGCGCCTTTCACTCTTCGGCCTGACTAAAACCGAGCGCAAGCTGTGCACACCACGCGACAATTCCTTAACGCTTATCCCGACATTACGATGGTCGAGGCACTGATAACGGACTGCAACGGGATTGCCCGCGGTAAGTGGCTACCTGTCCAAAAGCTCGCCACCATCGAAAGCCAAGGGCTTAAGCTTCCCAAGTCGGCACTAGGGCTCGATGTTTGGGGGCGAGATATTCCCGAACTTGCGCACGCAAACGGTGACATTGACGGCTATTGCCACTTGGTTGAAGGGTCTCTGAGACCGTTGCTCACAGAGCGTGGTGTTGATCAAGCGCAGGTCATATTGACCATGTCAGATAAAAACGGCTCAGCCTTCATGGGTGATCCGAGGCAAATACTCAACACATTAGTTAAGAGATTTACTGAGAAGTCGCTCAAGCCCTGCATGGCGGTTGAGCTCGAGTTCAGCCTGCTACCGCGCCCCGAAACCAATGATTCTGTCGGCAGCGCATTGCGTGACCAGAATAGCTTAGGCGGCAACCTCTATGCACTGAGCGAGCTTGATTATCACGCACCTCTGTTAGAGGCGCTGCGGCAAGCGTTCGAAACACAGGATCTGCCTTACGAAGGTATTATCAAAGAGTCAGCGCCCAGCCAGTTCGAAATTAATGTAGCGCACAGTGATGACGTGATGCTTTTGGCAGATCAAGTTATTCGCATGCAACGCACTATCCGAGCAGTGGCAGCAAGGCATGGCTTCGTCGCGAGCTTCATGCCAAAGCCTATCGATGATGAAGCAGGTAATGGGCTTCACGTTCATTGCAGCCTCCTCGAGGAGAATGGCGTCAACGTATTTGATAATGGCGAGGAAAGCGGCTCTGACTTGCTTCAGTATGCAGTCGCCGGCTGCCTGGAGCTACTCCCTGCGTCGATGTTGTTATTCGCGCCCAGTTTCAATGCCTACCGCCGCTTTCAACCGGGCAACCACGCACCGACAGAAGCGACCTGGGGCTATGACAATAGGACGACTGCACTAAGAATCCCCGAGAGTCCCGCGGCAGCACGCAGGATTGAACACCGTGTAGCGGGTGCAGACGCCAACCCTTATCTCGTTCTTGCCGCAGTTCTCGCGGGTATCTGGCATGGCATTGAAAATAAGCTTACCCCGCCGTCAGCTATTGAGGGCAATGCATGGGATCAAGACATCGCAGCGCCCAAACTTGCCACAACAATGGATCAAGCGATCGACGTTTTCCGAAATGAAAACCAATTAGCAGATTACCTGAGCGATGAATTTAAAACCCTTTTCCTGGCGACCAAGCAACAAGAGTGGGATGAGTTTTCCAAGCGAGTCACCGAATTTGAACTGGAAACTTACTTACGAATGTAGTTTGCTTTGCGCCTTCTTCATGTAAGGACAAAGCTATGCCAAGCGTCTATGACTTTTCGGCCACATTAGCCAACGGCGATGAAACATCATTAGCCGACTTTAAAGGCCAGGTGCTCCTGGTCGTAAACACTGCATCAAAGTGCGGCTTCACACCGCAATATGAAGGCCTTGAGAAGCTCTATGCCGAGCACAAGGGTGCAGGCTTTTCAGTCCTTGCCTTCCCTTGCAATCAATTCGGCTCACAGGAGCCTGGTAGCACCGAGGAAATCGTTGAGTTTTGCGAAACTCGTTTCAGCACCAGCTTCCCTCTTTTTGAAAAAATCGAAGTGAATGGCGATGGCGCGCACCCGCTTTACAAGCATCTGAAATCAGAGATTAAGGGAATCATGGGGACTGAGCGCATCAAATGGAATTTCACCAAGTTTTTGATCAATCGCGAGGGCGAGGTTGTTGCGCGATTTGGTTCGCAGAAAAAGCCCGCTGATATCGAGAACGAAATAAGGGCCTTACTCTAAACTCGCATCATCGATAAGCGCCGATTCAGACCTAGCCCTCACAAAAGTACGGGCATGCGCCGCTCGGATGCCTCCCGCCTGCGTGACTTCCAAACAGGGCGGACAGCACTGATACCAACGTCAGTGCTCGCGCGTTTCCCTAAAACTGATATCCGGCCAGCGCTCTTGCATGAGATTCAAGTTCACACGGGTCGGCGCCAAGTACGTGAGGTATCCACCACCGTCCTCCGACAAGTGATCAGCCGCCTTTTTGCGGAATTCTTCTAACTTACGCGGATCCTCCGCATCCAGCCACCGAGCCGTGTAAATGCTCACCGGCTCGTAGATAGCATCGACTTTATACTCGGCTTTTAATCGGTGAGCCACGACATCGAACTGAAGCTGACCGACAGCGCCCACGATCAAATCGGTGGAGTTGAGCGGTGAGAACACCTGTGTTGACCCCTCTTCCGATAATTGCTGAAGGCCCTTTTGCAAGGCCTTCATCTTCATGGGGTCAGACAGGCGAATCTTGCGGAAAAGTTCAGGTGCAAAATGCGGAATACCGGTGAATTGGAGTGCTTCTCCCGAAGTGAAGGTATCGCCTATTTGGATAGTGCCGTGGTTGTGAAGACCAATGATGTCACCCGCCACCGCTGACTCGACCAACTCGCGCTCTCCGGCTTTAAATGAGACCGCATCAGCAATGCGAATATCTTTCTCGATGCGCACATGACGCATCTTCATACCTTTCTCATACCGACCGGAACAAACTCGCACAAAAGCAATGCGATCTCGGTGCTTCGGATCCATGTTCGCCTGTATTTTGAACACAAACCCAGAAAACAACCCTTCGGTGGGCAACACATCGCGTGACTGGGTGGTTCGGTGCTGAGGTTTCGGCGCCCACTCGACGAAATCATCAAGCATTTCGCGAACACCGAAATTACCAAGTGCCGTTCCAAAAAAGACGGGGGACTGTTGCCCCGCAAGATAGCGCTCCTTGTCGAACTCATGACTTGCCCCCCGGACCAGTTCGATTTCGTCGCAAAAATCGTCGTACTCATCATCGAGGAGCGCCCGCGCTTCATCCGAATCCAACCCCTGAATTCGCGTATCGGGAGGCAATACCTGCCCATTCCCTTGCTCGAAACAATGAATGGTGTCGGTATAGAGGTTGTAAACACCCTTAAAAAATTTTCCCATCCCAATCGGCCAATTGATAGGCGCCGCCTCTATTTTTAAGACGTCCTCAATTTCATCAAGAAGCTCGATGGCATCGCGAATATCACGATCCAACTTGTTCACGAAGCCAATGATCGGGGTATCGCGCAATCGACAGACGTTCATCAATTTAATGGTTCGATCTTCCACGCCCTTCGCGCCATCAACCACCATGAGCGCCGAGTCGACCGCGGTCAGTGTGCGATAGGTATCCTCAGAGAAGTCCTCGTGTCCAGGTGTGTCAAGGAGATTCACCGTTCGCTCTTTGTAGGGGAACTGCATAACCGACGAGGTGACGGAGATACCGCGCTCTTGCTCCATGGCCATCCAGTCAGATGTAGCGTGAGGACCGCGCTTTCCCTTAACGGAGCCCGCGACCTGAATAGCAGAGCCAAGCAGCAACAGCTTCTCGGTAATCGTTGTCTTACCCGCATCTGGGTGCGAGATAATGGCAAAAGTTCGACGTGCGTTAATGGCGTTTGCGGTGTCTGACATGGCTCCTCCGTTGGCGCGTCGGATTATGCCAGCTTCAGACTAGGAGTGTTCAACGTAGAGGGAGTTTTGACTGTAAATGCTGCACTAACTGACCTGCAGCCTGAGCCTGCCCCGGACAGTTGTCACCCATAAGACGCGCGAGCGAGGTCACTTGAAGCCCCGCATAGCCACAGGGGTTAATGCGACCAAAGTGTCCCAAATCCGGATCTATATTCAACGAGAGCCCGTGATAACTGCAGCCGCGACTGACCTTCAGTCCAAGCGCTGCGATTTTCTCGCCGTCTACGTATACACCCGGCGCTTTGGGGTTGGCCACTGCTTGAATATCCAACGCCGACAGATAATCGATGATTGCCGTCTCAATTGCCGTCACCAGGTCGCGCACACCAAGTTTTGCTCGCCGAATATCGCACAACACGTAGATTACGATTTGGCCTGGTCCGTGATAGGTCACCTGACCGCCACGATCAGTCTGAATAACCTCGATATCACCAGGAGCGAGAAGGTGCTCTGCTTTTCCCGCGATGCCCTGCGTAAAAACCGGTGGATGTTCGAGCACCCAAAGCTCGTCAGGTGTATCGACACCTCGAGCTTTGGTGAACGCCTTCATAGCATCAACTGTCTTGAGATAGGGTACCTGTCCTAATTCCCTGACGTGCATGCGATCAGATAACCATCGACACGCGGCCCGACGCGACGAGCTCGGCATGCAAGGCTGAGAGCTGATCTTCACCCGTGGCAATAATGGTGAACGTTATCGAGTCAAATGTGCCCGATCGGCTGCTCTTGGTAACGATATCAGCGTCAGTCAACTCGGGAGCGTGACGCTCGACAATTGTGCGAATAGCCGAGGCATAGTCAGGCGTGGCTCGCCCAACCACTTTAACCGGATAGCTACAGGGAAATTCAATTTTGGGGGCTTCGGGCTCGGTCACGTCTCAGCCTACAAGATTTTGAAACCAAAGGATCAATGCGTCGATAAGGCGCTTGAAGAAGCCTCCGCTTTCAACATCGTCGAGCACCAAAAGTGGGGTTTCGAAGAGCACTTCACCATCGCGCTTCACTGTAACAAGGCCGATCTCGTCGCCACGCTTGAGCGGCGCCTCTAGCTGCTCGTTAACGCTTACCTCGATGGTTGCCTCAGTGCGCTCGCGCGGCACCGTCAAAATAACAGACTCGAGCACACCGCCATGGACCATTTCTCTAGTGCCTTTCCACACTTTGGGCTCTGCCAAGGTTACCTCCGCAGAGAGCGGTCGCAGATTTTGGAAAAAGCGGAATCCGTAATTGAGCAGACTCGCACTTTCCGAAGTTCGAGTCCGACGCGTGGCACTTCCGAGCACCACCGACACCAAGCGCATATCATCTCGCTTCGCAGAGGCGACCAGGCCATAGCCCGCCTCACTGGTATAGCCCGTTTTTAAACCATCCACTGTGCTATCAGTCCGCAATAATCCATTGCGGTTGTATTGCTTGATGCCGTTGTAGGTAAAGCTCCTTTCTTTATAAATCTTGTAGTGTTCTGGGTGGTTGTTAATCAATGCAACCGAGAGCTTAGCGAGATCTCTAGCCGTCGTTCGATGCTCTGGATGCGGCAGCCCATGAGGATTTTTATAGGTCGTATTGTCCAGTCCAAGATCCGCAGCTATCTGGTTCATGACATCGACAAAACTCGATTCAGTCCCCGCCAGATGCTCTGCTACGGCAACCGAAGCATCATTACCCGAGGAGATCACAACACCACGCTCAAGGTCTTCTAAGCTCACAGGCTTTCCTGGCTCGATCCACATCAAGGAAGACCCTTGAAACGTAGGATTTTGCGACCATGCATTGCGGCTTACGGTAATGATATCGTCCAGCGAAGCGCGGCCTGAATCGACTTCTTCCGCCAGCACATATGAGGTCATGATCTTTGTCAGACTGGCAGGAGGTAGGGAGAAATCTCCTTGATAGTCAACAAGGACCTGTCCCGTCGTTGCGTCGATCAGGAAATACGCATCTGCCGGGAGTTTCGGCGCTGGAGGAACCGCGGCGATGACTGAGCTACTTAGCCCAACACAACACAGAACTAGTAACCGCCCCAAACGACTCAACCGCATCATTTTCCCTACCTTCGTAAACGCACCAAATTGCGGCGCTAGTG
>CBFHQN010000032.1:0-16817 GCA_965657765.1 Luminiphilus sp.
TAATCGCCGCTCCAATAATAATCATGGGAAGCGACAACAATTGACCTCGCGTAAGCCAACCAAGTGCGTCAAACCCTATGTGCGCATCGGGCTGTCGGAAGAACTCCGCCGCGGAGCGAAAGACACCATAGCCCAGTAAAAATAACCCGGCGGCTGACCAGCGCGGCCTTGGTGTGCGGGTAAACCAAAATAAAATGACAAAGAGCAGAATGCCCTCCATCGCAAACTGATAAAGCTGTGAGGGGTGGCGCGCCAAGCCTGAAGGGTCATTGGGGAATACCATTGCCCACGGCACGTCAGCCGGCCGACCCCACAGCTCCTGATTAATAAAGTTACCGAGGCGACCTAGTGCCAACCCCACTGGCGCGAGCGGCGCTATGAAATCGACCAGTCCAGCGAAGTCGATTTTATGGTTCCGGCACAGCAACCACATTGCAATCACAACGCCTAAGAATCCACCGTGAAAGGACATCCCACCTTCCCAGATACGAAAAACCCGCAGTGGATCATCGAGAAGAGACCCTGAACCATAAAAAAGCGCGTAACCGATTCGGCCGCCGGCGATAATGCCAAGCGCCGCATAGAAAATCAGATCATCGATTTGCGATTCTTTAATCGGGGAACTCGGTGATTGCGCTCGCTGCTTACCCAGCCACCAGGCGAAAACAAGCCCCCCTACATAGGTGAGGCCATACCAGTAAATGGTGATGGGACCCATCGAAAGTGCTACAGGATCGATATTAGGGTACTGAATCATCTTCTAGCTCAAACTTGCCAAGGACGGGGGATGCTAGCGCTTTCGACGGCGCCGGCGCGAGTTTGATTTTTGCTTTCCACCCGAGCCGGACAGCATCAGCGGGGACAATTCGGACAGGGCAGATCGATAGACCTGCTGCTTAAAGTCGACAACTGAGGAGATCGGGTACCAGTAACTTACCCACTGCCAGTCTTTAAACTCCGGCTTCTCATCGCAATCGAGACGGACCGCATCGTCAGGCGCGTCGAGTCGAAGCAAAAACCACTTCTGCTTCTGCCCGATACAAATGGGCGTCTCGTGCTTCCGAATGTACTTTGAGGGTAAGCGATACCGCAGCCAACCGTTGGTGACACCAATAACGGTAACGTGCTCAGGTAGCAAACCGACTTCCTCCTGAAGCTCGCGAAACATAGCCTCCTCGGGGGTCTCATCTGCGTTAATGCCGCCTTGAGGAAACTGCCAGGAGTCTCGGCCCTTTACTCGCTTGCCCCAGAGTACCTGCCCACTCTGATTCGTTACGATGATGCCAACGTTTGGGCGAAAGCCCGCCTCGTCGATGACTCGATCTTTTTCTGATGTACTCACAGAAACCCTTTTCAATGCGTTGTTTAAATAGCAAAACGCATATGCACTGAACTTTGATACCTGTAGTGTCCCACATAGTGCACCGCCGCGCTTACTCGAGGTCGATTAAACAGTACCTTTTTCTAGCAGCCCTGAGTTTCTTGCGGTCCCGAACGCGATATTGCGTTACCGTGCGCCTGAGCTGACAACCAGACACCTAGGAAGATTTATGAGTCTCGCGCTCTTCGACCTCGACAACACGCTAATCGCCGGTGATTCAGACCACCTGTGGGGGGATTTTTTGGTCGCTCAGGGACGCGTGGATGCCAGTGAACACAAAGCACTCAATGCGCACTTTTATGAGTTATATAAAAAAGGCGAACTGGATATCGATGAGTACCTAGCTTTTGCTTTGGGCCCGATGGCAGACATGACACCTGACAGTCTCGCGCCCCTGCAACGTCAGTTTCTTCACGACCACATTGAACCTATTTTGCTCGATGCTGCATTTAACCTCTTGCAAAAACACCGTATCCAAGGTGACACACTGGTTATCATCACGGCGACCAACACGCTAGTGACACAACCGATCGCGAACCGGCTCGGTGTTGAACATCTCATTGGTTGTGAAGCTGAAATTATCGATGGCCGCTATACCGGTAAGCCGACTGGCCTGCCCTCATTCGCAGAGGGCAAGGTGTCGCGCATCCAAGCTTGGTGCGAAGCAAACAATCATTCTATGGACAACGCCGTGTTTTACAGCGATTCGCACAACGATTTACCGCTTCTGAGAGTGGTAGATCGACCAGTAGCCGTGGACCCTGATGACCGACTTCGCGAAGAGGCCTCAAACCGCGGCTGGAATATTATCTCGTTGAGAGATTAGTCTTCCTCGTCGCAGAATTGCTCGTATTCCTCAGCGGACATCAGCGCATCCAGCTCACCCATGTCCTCGGGCTTTAGCTTAAAGAACCATCCGTCATTGAACGCATCGGAGTTAACGGTTTCGGGTGAATCCTCGAGCACTTCATTTGTCGCGATCACCTCACCAGTCACAGGCGCATAGATATCTGAGGCGGCTTTTACTGACTCAACGACACCGGCTTGGTCTCCCGCAGCTATGGAATCACCCACCTCGGGTGTTTCGACATAAACAACATCACCCAGCGAGTCTTGTGCGTGTTCTGTGATACCTACTGTAACCGTTCCGTCCTCTTCACGGCGGACCCATTCATGGGTCTTTGCGTAGTAAAGTTCAGATGGATTCTGGCTCATGGATGCATTCCTCAAAATTAATTAAATTCAAAACTAGGTTTAGTGTAATCCCATCACGACGAATTTATCAGACGAAGGCTTAGAGCCTCACTTACGTCGCGATTTTTGAGATCATTTTGGCGCGTTTTCCCTTCTTTCGGCTCTTAGTACCGCCGTTTACTCAGAGCCTTTAATTCACTTCTATTTCGTCACCCCACAGCCTGCTGGATGAACCAGCGCTTGGCCATTGGTAGAGCATCCACAGCACTCAGGCCCGCGTTCCGCATCATAGTGAGCGCGGGATTACGACTACCAAAACCCCACTTGAAGGCCTGCATAGCCGCCATCATCGCCAAGTTATCTCCTTTGCGCTGCCGCTCGTAACGCTTAAGTACGGAAGGCGCCCACCACGTTGCGCCTCGGCTATGCGCATAGCTCACCTCCGCCGCAAGTACCTGTGCATCCGACAACCCTAAATTGATTCCCTGACCTGCAAGTGGATGAATCGCGTGCGCTGCATCACCTACTAGTACGAACCGATCGCTCAAGTAATCGACGGCATGGCACTGAACGAGAGGGAACAACTGCCGCTCACTCACTTCGGTCACAAAAGGTCCTCGACCACCCAAGGCAGCATTCAAACCCTGCAAGAACGCTTGATCATCCGCCTCTATCCACGTTTGCGCCTCGCTATTGTCAAGCGACCAAACAATGGAACAGAGGTCTCTATCGGCGAGAGGTAGAAGGGCTAGTGGACCTGTCGGCAAGAAAGCCTGCCAACAAGCAGATGCATGTTCGGGCTCCACGCGCACGGTGGCCACAATCGCTTTTTGGCCATACGACCACTGACGTGTGCGTATACCGGCTAGTTCACGACTGACCGAACGCCCTCCATCTGCGCCGATAACTAGTTGCGTGCGGATCGCCTCGCCCTCACGCGGAACAACATTCACATAAGACTCGTTGAAATCTAACTGCGCCAGCCAGGTGTCCCACTGAATCGAAATATTGGGCGTCTGATTAACGCGATTAATCAGGGCGTCGGTGGTGACCGTGGACTCCACAATGTAACCAAGAGCCTTGAGCGATAATGACTGCGCATCAAACTCGATGACCCCTGTCCCCTCAGAATCCCAGACCACCATATTGGTATAAGGTCCGATACGACCACCGTCAGACATCGACTGCCATGCGTCGATCTCTGATAAGAATTTGGTTGAAGCGGCGGTAAGCGCAGTGACGCGTCGTGCCCATTTTGCTAAATCACGATCGCTCGATGGAGCAATGTGTGACGTCTGCCCATCAAGCACCAAAATATTGAGCTTAGTCTCAGCAAGCGCCAAGGCCGCAGACAGCCCTACAACGCCTGCGCCAACGATAACGATATCGGCTTGCTTATAAGACACGACTACCGCTTCCCCATGCCAAATTGCGCAACCCCACGTTTCACCCCATTCGATAGATCCAGCGCCGACAGCGCTACGCTTGCCACACTGTCAATCAGCATCGACGGCGAATCGAGCATTTCGGCCAGAAGTGACGTCGCCCCGATCGTTTGCTCATGATCGCTTCGGCTCATATCGGCAAATACCGACAATCGCTCAACCGAGTCAAACGGCGTCAGATTCTCCACTTCAGATGAAATCAGCGTTGCGAGGCGCTCCACGTCTCGAAGCGATAAATTGAATCCCTGCCCAGCGACCGGGTGTAATGTGTGCGCCGAATTACCCAGTAATACGCACCGCGATCGAACTAGCTCTCGGGCAGCCACGCGTCCCAACGGCCAGCCTGTGCGGCGACCAACTCGCGCTATCTTTCCCGCTCGCCAACCAAACTCTGCTTGAAGGGCCTCGATAAAACCCTCGTCGCTCAATGCCATCAGTTCAGCCTGCCGCTCTTGGTGAGCGCACCAAATGACGTTGTATCGAGCACGTGTTGAAGATGCATTGGGAATGGGAAGTAATGCCAGCGGCCCCTCGGAGGTAAAGCGCTCATAAGCAACACCGCTGGCGCAGGCCTCTGTTTCGCAGTTTACGGCGATGGCGAATTGCGACGGAGAATGATGCACTGCGCCAATCCCTAGCGCGCTTCGCAACGATGAGTTTGCTCCGTCAGCAATGATGACCAAATCTGCCGCGAGAGCATCACCTGTATTAAGTGTAAGAACCGGTCGATCGCCTGTCGCAGAAAATTCGACAACCTCTGCACCCTCTAAAAGCGTTACGCCCTCGACAGCACCGCTGCTAATCAAACCCTGCTGGAAGACACTATTCTCAATCACCCACCCCATAGGCTCGAGATCTTGCAAAGGGTCTCGTAACGTTGCACTTCCGAAACGCGCACTTCGAGAGACATGAATATCTTCTATCGCTTGTGCACCTGCGGACACCGTCTCCCAGAGTCCCCAGTTCGCAAGCAGCCCTTTGGACTCACGGCTTATCGCTGTTGCTCGAGTGTCTAAGGACGCCTCGGGAGTCTCTGGCAGCGCTCGTTCGATAAGGGTTACGGAAACACTTTCGCGACAAGCGGCAGCGACCACATAGCCAAGAAGCAGGCCCGCAAGACCACCGCCCACAACGACTATCCGAGCGTTCTCGGTCAGCGCATCTTTGGCGTGTGTTCTATTGGTTTCCATCACTTACTTAATCGCTGTTGGGGCTCTTCGGGTCACTGTTTACGTATTTTCTAGAAGCTAACCAGCGGGCTTACTGTGCTTTCTGCCTCCGCAGTTTTACTTCCCCATCTTCGAATGGGGTCTTGTCAGCAAAAAATCGTGTGTTCAGGCCGCGGCCATCAGCGCTTCAATCTCGTCCGCGTCCTTGGGCACCCCAGCAGTGAGCACGTGGCATCCCTTTTCCGTGACCACCACATCGTCTTCGATACGCACGCCGATACCGCGCCACTTCGCATCTACATTCATATTATTGGCCGCGACATAAATACCCGGTTCGATGGTCAACACCATGCCGGGCTCGAGCGGCCGCCACTTACCGTCGATTCGATACTCACCGACGTCATGCACGTCTAGGCCTAGCCAGTGCCCAGCTCGGTGCATATAAAAATCGGTGTACGCGCCGTCTTTGATTAGCGCATCGACATCACCGGATAACAGCCCTAGCTCCACGAGCCCCTCGGTAATCACCTTTACCGTCACATCGTGGGGGTGATTCCATTTTTTGCCCGGCTTAGTTGCCGCAATGGCCGCAAGCTGAGACTTCAAAACGACGTCGTAGATTGCGCGCTGCTCTTTCGTAAACTGGCCGGCCACAGGGAAGGTACGAGTAATATCGGCCGCATACCCTTCGTACTCGCAACCGGCGTCGATCAACACCAAATCGCCCTCGACCATCTTGCAGTTATTTTCCGTGTAATGCAGGCAGCAGGCATTCTTTCCGCTACCAACAATGGAGTTGTAGGCAGGGAAGCGCGCACCATACTCGGCAAATGTGTGTTGAATCGCGGATTCGAGATGATACTCATAGCGTCCGGGCCTCGACTCGCGCATCGCGCGGCTATGAGCTTCAGCACTAATGTCTGCAGCGCGCTGCATAACACGGATTTCAGCCTCTGATTTGATAAGCCTATGCTCATGAAGCAGGAATGAAAGGTCTGATATATCACCGGGCGGCTTCGCACCTATACGCACCTTTGCACGAATACTATTAACCCACCCCAGCACCTGTCGATCGAATGCGTCGTCGTGGCCCATTGAAAAGTAGATCGTGGAGCGCCCCTCAATGAGACCAGGGACAATGTCATCGACGTCGCTGACCGGATAGGCATCATTCATGCCAAAATTCTTGACGACACCCTCGGGTCCCTGACGGTAGCCGTCCCACAATTCGCGCTCGGGATCCCGATCCCGGCAGAACATGATCACCTGCCCCTGACGACGCCCGGGTAGGAGCACAAGAATACCGTCAGGCTCTTGGAAGCCAGTGAGGTAAAAGAAATCGCTGTTTTGGCGGAACGGGTATTCCGTGTCGCGGCTACGAGTAACTTCACGCGCCGCCGGGATGATGGCAACGCTGTTTGGCGCCATTTCAGCCATCAGCCGCTTTCGCCGTGCAACAAACTCTGACTTGCTAATTTTCACGCTTCTAACTCCCTTGAATTCATGGCGTCTTGCACGATGCTGATCGCGGCTAATCGAACGTAGTCTACCAACTCCTCCAGCTGTCGCTCCGCCTCTTCAGACTCTGCCTGATCTGACTCGACCTGCGCCAGAGCCGCGAAATCTTTTAATACTTCCGCGACTTCCGGCTGGATGCTAGCGCCTATGGCCTTGCGAACAGTCATGCCCTCGGTAAATCCCGAGATAAACCCTGTTACCCAATTAGAAAACGACCTCAATCGCTGCTCGATGGGATCATCGTCATCGGGTAACACCATTCGAAATGCATAGTCGGTGTCCACAATCGCTGACAACGTAGCGAGATTTAACCGAGACACCATCTCGACTAATTCTCCCTGTAACTGCACGCCCGATGCTCTCTCAACCGAGGCCAGCGTTTGCTCTAAGTGATGCTTATCATCCGGGCTAAAACCAGCACCCATTAAGCCGACGAGCACGCCATGCAATTCTGATGGGTTCAGCGTTAAGCCTGCATTAAAAAGTAGGTCCGCGACTTCGTCCCACTCTGGCATATCCTCGAACGCACCCAATAAATCCAACATGATGTTTTTTTACTCTCGGAAGCCCCTAAATTCAGGGGTCGTATTTTGCATGAGATTGACCCGTTTAGGTCGCTTACCTATAGTGAAGCCCAATAGCGCAGAGGGTGCAATCGAAGTGTCAGAGAAGCTTGTAAAATCACTCGAAACTAAGGTCGACAACCTTATTGAGTTGAGTACAGAGCTCAAACTAGAGAATCAGGCACTGAAAAAACGCCTGTCTGATCTGCAACATGAAAAGCGCGACCTTCTCGAGCGACATCGTCAAGCCGGTGACCTCATCGATCAGTCCATCAACCGGCTTCAAACTCTAGAGAATAATTCTTAATGCGCCAGCACACTGTCAGCATCGATATCCTCGACAAAAGTTACCAAGTGGCCTGCGAGCCTGAGCAAGAAGCTGAGCTAATACAAGCCGCGAGCGATCTAGACGACCAAATGCGGGCAATTCGCTCAACCGGTAAAGTCATCGGCTTAGAGCGCGTTGCCATAATGGCAGCGCTCAACTTGAGCCACCAAGTGCTTGTGATGAAGTCTGGCGGTCAGCCGGAAGACCCATTAGAAGATCAGCTAAAAGCCATCACTAGTCGAATTGATGAGGCACTTTTTCAACTCAGACAATTTGAAATTTCTTAATCACCTCATCTCCCATAAGCTATAATGCGGCGTGGCCTGGTGTATTTGCTAGACCGTCAGTCCTCGAGCCGATAATGCACCACCCGGAGATTTCCACTTCTGGCTGTTGTGCAAGCCCGGCGCGACCGGGACGCCTGATGCAGAATGGGGATCACCACCTTGAACCGCTACGGTTCAAGGGCGACACCGTCGGCGGTACTCTGGGTCACACCTAATTCAAAACCGGCTCACGCTATGTCATCAATGAAGGATGTCTTACGCCGCGAGGCGTTGAACCGGCGCGCGGCTCTCACCGAAGAGGAGCGGGCGCAGAAAAGCGACGCTGCAATAAAGCACTTAATGCAAGCGTCTGTTTTTCAGACAGCTAGCACCGTCGCGATCTACCTACCGCTCAAAACCGAACTCGCTCTTGATTCTCTGCTCAAGGCTGCAACCCAACGAGCGCAACGCTTCGTGGCGCCTCGGACATTAGCTGACAATCAGATGAGCTTTCACGAGGTAACGGAATACTCAAAACTCGAGCGAGGTTTCGGAAACATCATGGAACCGGCTATTAACTCGCCCGTGGTTAGATCAGAAGATATTGATTTGTTTCTAGTGCCCCTAGCTGCCTGTGATCAGCGTGGAAACCGTCTTGGCTTTGGCGGTGGCTTTTATGATCGTGCACTCGTGAAGCAACGTGGATTCAAACTAGGCGTTGGTTTCTCTTCACAGCTCATTGAACACATCGAGAGCGAAGCGCACGATGTGATGCTTGACGGCTTCATCAGTGAATATGGGGTCACATATTTTTGATGTAAGACGGCTTTTTGATGTAAGACGGCAGTGCGTGCATCAAAGTGCTCGCTCAGGTGCGCCCGATCAACTGCTGGTCGCAGTGCTGTAGCCGATCATCGCTTAGTCTGCGCTACCCTCTCTACCCATATCTACGGTAGTGTGTACCTGCGCTATTTTTCTATAGGCGCTATTTCGGCAGGTGCTGTCGCAGATTCTGAGTTGTTGTTTGCTGTTAAAGCACTGGCGGCAATAAGCAATGCGAGACCAAGGGTCAACGCACTAAATAAGCCTGGTTTTTGTTTGCTCACGGTTTCCTCGATTTTTTCTTATGTCGTTCTCGTTTGTTTTTATTTTTAGCGATCGAGCCCGCCTCAATCAAAACTGAGCATAATGGTAATTTGTCACATTTCAAGCGCGCTGCTGAAGGTATGCTCTGTAAGCTGGGTTCTCGGACTCTTCCCAATAACGAAAACCTACCCGATCCAAGGTTTCTAGCAGCGTCGACGAAAAGGCTGCGTCGCCCGTGAAACCGACGAGAATTCGGCCATATGCTGCGCCGTGATTACGGTAGTGGAACATCGAGATATTGAAGTCGTCTCCTAGGGCATCGAGAAACTTCATCAAGGCACCGGGGCGTTCCGGGAATTCAACGCGGAAAACCCGCTCGTCCAAGCCAGTGCCAGGCTGAGGACCGCCTATCATATAGCGCACGTGCAACTTGGCCATCTCATTATCCGTGAGATCAAGCGCTTGATAACCCGCCGCCGATAATTTGTCGGTCAACAGCGAAACATCATCACTCATGGGCGCAACGGTTAAGCCAACAAACACATTGGCAGAGCTATTATCAGTGCCTCGGTAATTGAACTCGGTGATATTGCGCTTCCCAATAGCACCACAAAATGCACGGAAGGCGCCGGGTATCTCTGGGATAGTCACGCTCAGAATAGCCTCACGACGCTCACCGATATCGGTACGCTCGGAAATATAGCGCAATCGGTCGAAATTGGTATTAGCGCCGCTCAGTACGGCAATGACAGACTTACCCTCCAGACCGTGCTCGCACATGTAGGATTTCATCCCCGCGATAGACAACGCACCCGCGGGCTCGGCGATCGCGCGAGTATCGTCGAAGATATCCTTGACCGCGGCACACATCTCATCGGTAGTGGCAGTAATAATTTCATCAACGTATTGACTGATAACGCGATGGGTTTCCTCGCCCACGCGCGCAACAGCGCAGCCGTCAGCAAACAAACCCACTTCATCAAGCGTTACACGACTGCCTTTCTCTCTCGCAGCGAGGGCGCAGGCAGCATCCGCCGGTTCAACACCAATAATTTTCACCTCTGGCCAGACGTGCTTTAGATAGACCGCCATACCCGAGAGTAGGCCACCACCGCCACATGGGATAAAGACGTAATCAGCAGGAGCGCTTGCCTGCCGCGCCACCTCAACGCCAACAGTACCTTGTCCAGCGATAACACTGGGGTCATCGAATGGGTGCAGGTAGGTAGCGCCACACTTTTCTACGAGCGCATTTGCATATTCCGACGCCTGATCAAAAGCATCCCCCTGGAGCACGACATTTGCACCCCGTCGGCGGACGGCATCAACCTTAATGGAGGGCGTGGTAACTGGCATGACGATGGTCGCATCAACACCCAGCTTTTGTGCCGCCAGCGCCACACCCTGAGCATGATTACCCGCGGAGGCAGCAACAACACCCCGAGCACGCTGCTCAACTGAAAGCGAGGCCATCTTGTTGTACGCGCCACGACACTTAAAGCTAAAAATGGGTTGGAGATCTTCCCGCTTTAGGAATACGTTACAACCCAACCGCTCGGACAACGACGGCGCTTCGGTAAGCGGCGTTTCCTTGGCGACGTCGTAAACGTCAGCACTCAGAATTTTGTCGATGTAAGGGTCAGTCATAGCAAAGCGCAAACAAAAAACGAGAGTTTACGTGATTGCGCCGGGCTTCGCCGCTATTTGTCGACGCTATTTGGGCATACTTTCTTGCGCACCCTTTTACGAAGCCTCACGACAGAACATTGTAATGAGGCTACGCATAGCGTCTCGCTTGAAACTTAAAGACTGCCGTTACTGTATCGCTCTTGCATTTCCGAAAGTGACAGCGGCGTGATCTTCGACGCATGACCTGCACAGCCAAAGGCTTCAAATCGCGCACTGCAAATATCGCGCATCGCAATGAGGCTCTCTTTGAAATATTTGCGGGGATCAAATTCGGCTGGGTTTTCAGCTAAGAAGCGGCGAATCGCACCCGTCGATGCGAGCCGTAAGTCAGTATCGATATTTACCTTTCGAACGCCGTGCTTTATGCCCTCAACAACCTGCTCAACGGGAACGCCGTAGGTCTCAGGAATCTCGCCGCCGTATTCATTGATAACCGCTAACCACTCTTGCGGAACCGCCGAGGAGCCGTGCATGACAAGGTGCGTATTAGGAATGTTCGCATGAATCGCTTTTATGCGGTCGATCGCCAAAATATCCCCCGTGGGTGGCCGGGTGAATTTGTATGCGCCGTGGCTGGTGCCACAAGCGATGGCGAGCGCATCAACTCGGGTATCAGCCACAAACTGCTTCGCCTCGTCGGGGTCTGTCAGCATTTGATCGTGCGAGAGCTTTCCCGCGGCTCCAACGCCATCCTCCTCGCCAGCCTCACCCGTTTCGAGCGATCCCAAACAACCCAGCTCACCTTCAACTGACACGCCGCAGGCATGCGACATGTCGACAACCTGTCGTGTCACACCGGAGTTGTAATCGTAATCCATCGGTGTTTTACCGTCGGTGCCCAAGGAGCCGTCCATCATGACCGAAGTAAAGCCCAGCTGAATTGAGCGCTGGCAGACCGCGGGTGAGGTGCCGTGATCCTGATGAACTACTATCGGAATATGAGGAAACTCCGCGGCGGCAGCTTCCATCAAAGCTCTCAGAAAGGGTGCTCCTGCATACTTCCTGGCGCCGGCACTTGCCTGCATGATCACCGGAGAATCACACTGGGCAGCGGCCTCCATAATGGCGCGAGTCTGCTCAAGGTTGTTCACATTAAAAGCGGGAATGCCGTACTGATGCTCCGCCGCGTGATCAAGTAGCTGTCGCATACTAATCAGCGCCATAACTGTCTCCTCATATCCTCATCAAAATTAATACGGAATTAACTGTCTGTTTGGTCTTCTAATATCGCAACCGCAGGTAAGGTCTTACCTTCAACAAACTCTAAAAAGGCGCCACCACCGGTCGATATGTAGGACACCTTGTCAGCAATCTCAAACTGGTCTATGGCGGCGAGCGTGTCGCCACCGCCTGCAACCGAGAAACCCTCGCTCTCGGCAACTGCATTGGAGAGTGCGCGCGTGCCGCCAGAAAAAGCATCAAACTCGAAGACCCCCACGGGGCCGTTCCATAAAATTGTTCCTGCCGCCACCAGCACCTCAGCCATGCGAGTCTGAGATATAGGTCCAATGTCTAAAATCATGTCGTCGTCGGCCACGTCAGCGGCCAACTTGACAGTCGCTTCTGCAGAATCCGAAAACTCCTTTGCCACGACAACATCAATGGGCAACGGAATTTGCGTCTTGGCCATAAGCGCCTTTGCCGTGGGGATTAGGTCCATCTCACAGAGCGACTTACCGACAGGGTAGCCCGCCGCAGCGAGGAAGGTATTTGCAATACCCCCACCGACAACTAGCTGGTCACAGATCTCCGAGAGTTGCTCCAGCACAGCCAATTTTGTAGAAACCTTTGATCCGCCGACCACAGCAACCATAGGCGTCGCTGGTTCACTCAAGGCTCTCGACAATGCCTCCAGCTCTCCTGCAAGTAGGGGTCCAGCGCAGGCCTCGGCAGCGAATTTCGCTACACCGTGTGTGGATGCCTGTGCGCGATGCGCCGTGCCAAAGGCGTCCATTACAAATACATCGCAAAGGGCCGCGTAACGCTTCGCAAGATCATCGGCGTTGCCTTTTTCGCCTTCATTGAATCGGACGTTCTCGAGCAGCCACATTTCACCCGACTTGGGTGCGCCAGAGGGCCAATCCGACTGGAGGCAGACAGGCATTTGCATAAGCTCAGAAAGCGCATCCGCCACCGGTGCCAGGGAATACTGCGCGTCGAATTCACCTTCGGTAGGGCGACCGAGATGTGACATAACAATCACACGACCACCCGCATCAACGGCCGCCTTAATCGAGGGAACCGCAGCACGCAATCGTGCATCGTTAGCGACCTTGCCATCTCGAATCGGCACATTCAGATCCTCGCGTATCAAAACCCGCTTGCCGGATAGCGATAACTGATTCATCGAACGCATAAGAACTCCCAGACTGCTGTAAAGGTCAATTCGTAATAGTTTGCTGGACGGATGCCTTCTCGTCGCCAAAATCCGACATTGCGATAGCGATATCTACCATTCGATTGGCAAATGCCCACTCGTTATCAAACCAGATCATTAGTTTAATAAGCCGACCGGCGCTCACCTGCGTTTGAGTCGCATCTACAATGCAGGAGGCGTCCATACCGAGGAAATCACAAGACGCCAGGGGCTCTTCGTTCACAGTAAGCACACCAGAGAAGGAGGAACATCTCTCAAGAATCATGTCATTGACGGCCGCTGCCGTCGTATCGCAATCGACCGCCAGAACAACATCGAGCGAGGATACATTGAGTGTTGGCACGCGCAGTGCGCGTGCCTGAATCTTTTCGGCAAGGTGGGGCAAAAAGCGCTCGACACCCTGAGCTAGACCAGTCTCGACAGGAATCACCGAGTTGAAAGCTGCGCGCGTCTTTCTCAAATCGGTGTGGTGGTAGGCATCGATTACAGGCTGGTCATTCATTGCAGAGTGAATCGTGGTGATGATGCCGGCGTTGATGCCGAGCGCCTCATCGATAATAGACAGAATGGGCATCAAGGCGTTACTCGTGCAAGACCCCGCAGAGACGATTGCCATGTCTGAGGTGAGGGCCTGTTGATTGAGCCCCCAAATAATGGTCGCGTCGACATCGGCACTCGCCGGCTGCGAAAGAAGCACGCGCTCGACCGAGCCCCCTAAGTGCTGAGCCGCCATGCCTCTGTCGAGCTCTTCCCCAGTGCAATCGATAACTAGCTCAACATTTTGCTTTGCCCAGATGTCATGACCAAAGGCTGCCTCATGGGTCAGCGAAATGGCCTTACCCGCGATGTGGATCGCGCCGTCGCTAACATCAACGCTAGAACCAAAGCGCCCGTGGGTAGAGTCATACTTTAGAAGATGAGCCACCGTTTCGGCATCGGCAAGCTCGTTAGCGGCCGCTAACGTCAAGGAGGCCCGCGCGTCTTCTCGCTCGGTTATTCGGCGCGCCAAAAGGCGCCCGACCCTTCCAAGCCCGTTGATACCCACACGTGTCATTAACTGAGAATTACATCCTCAATCGCGTCGACGACATTTTCGACCGTGAAGCCGAACTCCTTCATCAATTGCGGGCCAGGCGCTGATTCGCCAAACGAGCTCATTCCAACAACTCGTCCGTCGAGGCCCACATACTTATACCACCAGTCCATGTGAGACGCTTCAACTGCTACGCGTGCCAAAATATGGCTTGGCAAAACTGCCTCTCGATACACTGCGTCCTGTCGCTCAAAGACATCTGCGCAAGGCATCGAAACAACACGTACACCTCGCCCGGCGGCTGATAGCTTTTCAGCGGCATCGATTGCCAGCGCAACTTCAGAGCCTGTGGCAATCACGATTGCCTCCAGCTCGCCCTGTTCTTCACGCAGCACGTAGGCACCTCGTGCGACATCAGACACACGCTCTGCGGCACCCACCTGGTGCGGGAGGGTTTGTCGTGAAAAGACCAATGCCGAGGGGCCATCTTGTCGAATAATCGCCTGTTTCCATGCAATCGCAGATTCCACAGCATCGCAGGGCCGCCACGTATCCAGGTTCGGTGTTGAGCGCATAGATGCGAGCTGCTCGACAGGCTGGTGGGTAGGGCCATCTTCGCCCAAGCCAACAGAGTCATGCGTAAACACATAAATAGCGCGCTGGCGCATAAGCGCCGCCATACGCACGGCGTTTCGTGCGTATTCCATAAAGATCAAGAAGGTACCGCCGAAGGGTATGAAGCCGCCGTGGAGCGCGATGCCGTTCATCATGGCCGCCATGGCAAACTCGCGGACACCGTAGTAAACGTAATTACCTTCAGCATCGGAGGCGTCTGCACCCTTAGCTTCTGGCCATAGGGTTAGATTAGAACCCGCCAAGTCGGCACTGCCACCGAGCAACTCGGGCAGCGTGGGCGCTAGCGCAGCGATCGCCTGCTGTGACGCTTTGCGCGACGCGACATCAGACTCATTCGCAACACACTGCGCAATGAAATCATCAACGCCTTTCATGAATTCGTCGGGAAGTTCACCTCGCATGCGACGCTCGAACTCATCTGCAAGCTCAGGGTAATCGCTGCGATAGCCCTCCAAGACGCCAGTCCAAGAAGCCTCAGCCTGAGCGCCCGACTCTCGTGCATCCCAATGCGCATAGATTTCCTCGGGCACGACAAAAGGCTCATGGCTCCATCCGAGTGCTTCGCGCGTCAGATCAATTTCACTATCGCCAAGCGGCGCACCATGGCATGACTCGGTACCCTGCTTATTAGGGCTTCCTTTTCCGATCGTCGTCTTGCAGCAAATAATTGTTGGACGGCCGGTTTCAGCAATAGCTTCGTCGATTGCGTTGGATACCGCCTGCGAGTCATGTCCATTAACATCAGGAATCACGTGCCAACCATAGGCAGCGAATCGCGCAGGCGTGTCATCGGTGAACCAACCTTCGATCTCACCGTCAATTGAAATGCCATTGTCATCGTAGACAACGGTGAGCTTGCCCAAACCAAGCGTTCCAGCGAGCGAGCAAGCCTCGTGACTGATCCCTTCCATGAGGCACCCATCGCCGACGAAACACCAGGTTCGATGGTCGACGAGCGCGTGATCACCTTTATTGAATCTCGCAGCCATGAGCTTTTCAGCGACCGCCATGCCCACTGCGTTAGCGAGGCCTTGTCCGAGAGGACCCGTGGTTGTCTCCACACCCGGCGTGTATCCGTATTCGGGGTGGCCAGGTGTTTTGCTGTGTAATTGCCGGAAATCTCTGATGTCGTCGATAGACAGATCGTAGCCAGTTAAATGCAGCAACGAATAAATCAACATCGAGCCGTGACCATTCGAGAGCACGAATCGATCTCTATCCGCCCAGTTCGGGTTATTCGGATTGTGCTTTAGATACTGTGTCCACAGTACTTCGGCGATGTCCGCCATACCCATCGGTGCGCCGGGGTGGCCTGAATTTGCCTTCTGAACCGCGTCCATCGACAGGGCTCGGATAGCGTTGGCGGCTTGCAGTTGCGTTACAGGGGTAGCGGCGGATTGTTGCACAACGAGGTCCTCAGTGGGGGGATTCGGTTGGGGCGCAATGATCGCACGTATTCAGGTGAAATACGTAGGTAATTGCGGATTTTGTAGTACCTTTTTTGAGTAGCTTTTTTGCGAGTAGCGCGGAATGTGAGGACGGTGGCGAGGAGTGGATAGCGCCGCTGTGGACGCCCACGCGAGACGCCCACACGATTTGGATTTCGTGGTCGCCCGCTGGAGCATTGCGGTTCTGTTCGCCCCACTCCCTGCCTCCTTTCTAGCCTCCTATCTTGAGACGGCTCTCCCCACTTTTCGGTACTTCCTAAGACACTTCCATGTTGCTTTCCTGGCCACACTCGAATTGCGGAGCGGTGCAGTCAACAGGCTTTTAGGGCTGGGCGTTTTCGGAGCCCCAAACGCGGGGAACATGGGAGCGGCTTGTGCCAGTTAACGATCAAAGCCTCAAAAGCGACACCTTATGCCGTCCATTGGTTTCATTTTGTCTTTACTTTTGTTAAAAGCAATTCTGGAAAACCAGAGTGGGGAATTCCGCCCCTGCTCTCCATAAAAAAAGGAGTCGAACTGCAATGTTCAGATTAAAGCCATTAGCGGCCGCGACTCTTCTGGGGACCCTGTTTACAGCGCACGCTGCACTCGCCCAAGAAGAGCAACTAGAGTCGTCTACGATAGAAGCTGTGGCGAATGAATCCGCCGGAGCTAACACAGGAACTGTGGAAGAAGTCGTGGTTA
>CBFHQN010000033.1:0-16648 GCA_965657765.1 Luminiphilus sp.
GGCCGCAGCTTGCGCCTTGAGTTCGTCTGCGCGAGGTGCGGGGATTGCATCGGGTATTGTCTCGAACACGCCCCAGAAGGGGCTGTCTTGGGGTTTATCAACGATGAGTGCATCGAGCTGATTGGGGATGCGTTCGATAATAATTCGCGCTTGTGTACGTTGCTGGTCAGCCCCTGCTTGGAGCAGCGCTTGATATTGCGTTAGTTGCTCTGGCAGTTTTTCGAGGCGTGCTAGCCAATCGACATAGTCAGTCTCAGTAGCCATTGGCAGGCGTTCAACCATGGTATAGCGGTGCTGTGGACCACTTCGCATGTTGAGCGCAATGAGGTGAAGGCCATTTTCATAGGACTCGACCTCTTCCTCGAGTGCGGTTCTGAGCATTCGTTGGTTGAGTTGTGCCGTCTCGCTGAGTGACTCGCGGTCGATTCGTGATAGCTCCTCAATAAACGCTTGCGTGTCTTTATTTCGTTGCTCAAGCACGTCGGCGCTCAGGTCAGTCCAGCTCTGGTTGCCAGACATATCACCGTATTCCCGGCGATACTCGGGGTATTGCTCGAGAACCCAGTCCCAGTGGTTACTGATAACAGCGTCTAGACTTTCGTCTGAGGCAACACTGCTCGCAGGTGAAATCGCAAAAAAGATGACAAAAAAAACCGGCAAAGTTAGCCGGCTTACATTGATATAGTTCATGAGGGATGCCCCAGTCAAAATTTAGTTTTCTTACTCTCGACCTAAAATAGATCGGGCAACCAGTTCGCGCATGATTTCCGATGTGCCGCCGTAAATGGTTTGAATACGAGCGTCCACGTAGAAACGTGAGATCGGATATTCTGTCGTATAGCCGTAACCACCGAAGAGCTGCAAGCACTGGTCGGCGACGTCACACTGCATCTCACAGCTTGCTAGTTTGAGCATGGCGGCTTCATCGGTCGTGAGCTCATCTGTCGCGTATTTATTGGCGCACTGCTCGTAAAAAGCACGGTTGACAGCCACCTGTGTTTTGACGTCGGCGAGTTTAAATCGGGTGTTTTGGAACTGCCCGACTTTCTGTCCGAAGGCCTCACGCTCTTTTACGTAGTCAATGGTGATGTCCAGAGCGCCTTCTGATGCCGCGACTGCCTGCGCAGCAATACCGAGGCGCTCACGAGGAAGTTCATCCATCAGGATTGCGAATCCCTTGTTTTCTTCTCCGAGTAGCGCATCGGCCGGTAAGCGCACATCGGTAAAGAACAAGAGCGCGGTATCCGAAGCATGCTGACCAATCTTGTCGATTTTCTTGGATTTTTCGAATCCGGGTGCATGCGCGTCAACGAGGAATAGAGATGTACCCTTAGCGCCTTTGCCGGGATCGGTAATCGCTGCAACGATGACGAGGTCAGCGTGGATACCATTGGTGATAAAGATCTTAGAGCCGTTAAGCACCCACTCCTCACCGTCGCGAACTGCGTTGGTGCGAATACCTTGAACGTTGGAGCCTGCGCCGGGTTCTGTCATCGCAAGAGCGCCGACCACTTCGCCCGTCACCATGCGTGGAAGCCAGTGCGCTTTTTGTGACTCAGTGCCGTGGCGACTAAGATAGGGCGCTACGATATTGGAGTGAATGCCGTAGCCAGACGCAAACCCGCCAAAACCCATGCGCGACAGCTCTTCGATCATCGCGAGCGTCACATGTGGTGTGGTTCCCGCTCCACCATAGGCCTCGTCGACGTCAGGACAGAGTAGGCCTGCAGACCCCAGCGTGTTCCACAATTCGCGTGGCACCATATGGTTGTGTTCCCACTCTTCGTAGTAAGGGGTGATTTCCTTATCGAAAGCGCGGCGCGCCATATCGCGAAAGAGAGTGAGTTCGTCTAAGTCTACTGCTTGATTCACTTTTGAAGCCTCAGTATGTTGGAATCCTCTGATTATGAATTAAAGCGGCGCGTCGCACCAACTCGAGAAAAATAATGCTAACCATTGATGACGCCAAACCTCACGACCTCACCGCAGCCTGTAAGGCGGAACTCTCGGCTGAGCATATAGACGCCGTCTCACCATGGCTGAGTGCTGACAGCTTCTCGACAGCGTTACGTGACGTGCACGACCGTGGCTATGCGGTCATCGAAAAGGTGATGACAGCTGATGAGCTCAGTAACTATCGTGAGATTCTGAATGCGCATATGGCCCAATCACCGACGGGTCGGAATGTATTTGAGGGCACGAAAAGTCATCGCCTTTATGCCTTATTAGCGAAGTCACCCTTGTTTGCGAACATGATTCAGCATCCGCTCGCCATGGCGTTTGCTGAACACTTTCTTGGCCCTACGTGTCTACTATCGGCCTGTTTGTCCATCAATTTACATCCCGGTGAAACCGTTCAGCCCTGGCATACCGATGACGGTCATATTTCGGTACCTCAGCCCCATGGCATCTTTGGTATTTCCGTATTTTGGGCACTCGATGACACTAACGAGGAGAACGGCGCGACGGAGATTCTTCCGTACAGCCATCGTTGGGGCAGCCACGAGATTGACGGCCGCTTAGATAGCGCTCACTTCGCGCAGCGAGACGATTTGGATGGTTCGGTCGAGGAAAATGCCTCCGCTGTAAAAGCGACGATGCCAGCGGGGTCCGTCATGATAATGCGAAGCGACGTCTGGCATCGCGGTGGTGCGAATCATACCGACCAAGACCGAATGATCGTTACGCCGCAATATTGTGCAGGTTGGGCGCGGCCATTGGAGAGCATGTTACTTGCAGTACCGCCCGAAAAAGCCGCATCGTTGCCACAGCGAACACAGGAGCTGTTGGGCTACTCGATCCACACACCATTTATGGGTTACGTCGATGGGATGCATCCAAGTCGAGTTCTACAGTAAAGTTAGTTTCATTACCGATAACGTTAAAAACGTCGTAAGACTGGAGAAAAACAATGCGTGATTACACGAAGTTCTACATCAATGGTTCTTGGGTAGAGCCCTCTGAAACCAACACACTAGGGGTCGAAAACCCAGCCACACTTGAGCAGTGCGCAACTATTTCGATCGGCAACAGCGCTGATGTCGATAACGCGGTTGCGGCGGCGAAGGCAGCCTTTGAAACATTCAGTCAGACATCCGTTGAGGAGCGTGCTGCGTTACTCGATAAGATCGCGGAGATCTACACCGCTCGCATTGGTGAGATTGCCGAAGCAATTCGCGAAGAGATGGGCGCGCCTATTTCACTTGCGTCGACCGCGCAAGCTTACGCAGGTCTAGCACACATTACCGAAGCTGCAAAAATTCTGCGTAACTTCTCATTCTCAGAAGATTTGGGTGCGCACCGTGTTGTCAAAGAGCCTATCGGTGTTTGCGGCTTGATCACTCCATGGAACTGGCCGATGAACCAGGTTACCTGCAAAGTAGCGCCCGCTCTCGCGGTGGGTTGCACAATGGTCCTGAAGCCCAGTGAAGTGGCGCCACTGTCTTCGTATATCTTCACAGAAATTATGCACGAGGCGGGCGTTCCTGCAGGTGTTTACAACATGGTCAATGGCGATGGACCGGGTGTCGGTACTGCGCTTTCTAAGCACCCTGACGTCGACATGATGTCATTCACTGGCTCAACACGTGCGGGCTCGTTGGTTGCTCAAAATGCGGCACCGACAGTGAAACGTGTGACACAAGAACTGGGTGGTAAGTCTCCGAATATCGTTCTCGATGACGCAGACCTCGAAGCTGCTGTAACGCGTGGCGTTCTCCACATGTACAACAACACCGGACAGTCGTGTAACGCACCATCGCGTATGTTGGTTCCGCGTAGCCGCCTCGCAGAGGCAGAGCAGATTGCTGCGGCGGTGTCTCAGACCGTGGTGGTTGGTGACACTGCTAATAAAGACACCACCATGGGGCCTGTTGTATCGAAGGTTCAGTGGGACAAGATTCAGGTTCTTATCCAGAAGGGTATCGACGAGGGTGCGAAGTTGGTTTGTGGTGGCACAGGCCTTCCTGATGGCATCGAAGCTGGTCACTATGTGCGGCCAACCATATTCTCTGAGGCCAACAACGAGATGACGATCTCCCGCGAGGAAATCTTCGGCCCTGTTCTCACGATGATTCCTTACGACAGTGAGGAAGAGGCAATTCGAATTGCGAACGACACGCCTTATGGTCTCGCTGGCTATGTTCAGAGTGGTGATATGGATCATGCGCGTGCTGTAGCAGCGAAGATTCGTGCCGGTAACATTCACATCAACGGTGCGAGCGGCGGTCCAGACATCCCATTTGGTGGCTACAAGCAGTCAGGTAACGGCCGAGAGTGGGGTGCACATGGCTTCACGGATTACCTCGAAATTAAAGCGATCGAGGGCTATACAGCCGCTTAATTAAAGCGGCGTTTAATTGGCGTTTGGTTAAGGGAGCGTGGTGTGTCTGACTTAGTACTTGCGATAGATCAGGGCACCACGGGCTCTACAATTGCGCTCATGGATGCCGGCGGTCGTCTGTTGACCTCGGTAAATCACGAGTTTCCTCAAATTTTTCCCCAGCCCGGTTGGGTTGAGCATGACCCTGACTCCATTTGGGAGTCTGTCGCGAAGGGTTTGTCAGCGGTGTTCGCTGATGGAACCTACAATCCTGCAGACATATCCGCGATCGGTATCACCAATCAGCGTGAAACAGCTGTACTGTGGGACGCAGAGACCGGTAAAGCCGTTCACAACGCCATTGTCTGGCAATGTCGTCGTACAACTGATGTCTGTGAAAAACTGAAATCTGACGGGCACGAGGCCCTCATAAAGGCGCGCAGCGGCCTGGTTCTCGATCCCTACTTTTCGGCAACAAAGTTCAGGTGGCTTTTGGATAACGGAGCCGATACGCAAGATCTGTTAAATCAAGGTCGACTGCGCGCAGGCACGATCGACAGTTACTTAATCTGGCGATTAAGCGCTGGCCAAGCCCATAAAACAGACGTTTCAAACGCGTCGCGAACCTCGTTGATGGCGCTCGATAGCCTGAGCTGGGACGATGAGTTGTTGTCGATTTTTGGTGTGCCTCGAACGATCTTGCCTGAGATTTGTCCGTCGAGCGGGCGGTTCGCGGTCACCAAAGACGTTGCAGGTCTTCCCGATGGTATTCCAATCTCGGGCGTTGCAGGTGATCAGCAGTCTGCGTTATTTGGTCAGGCCTGTTTCGGTATTGGCGACGCAAAGTGCACGTTCGGTACAGGCTCATTCATCCTAATGAACGCGGGCGATATGCCTGTTGCGTCGAATAGCGGCTTACTGAGCACCGTTGCGTGGCAGCTCGACGGTGAGCGAGCGGTATATGCACTCGAGGGTGGTGCTTTTGTCTGTGGTGCGGCCGTACAGTGGTTGCGAGATCAGTTAGGCATTATTCGAAGTGCGCCTGAAGTTGAGGCACTTGCGCAAACCGTTGACGACGCGGGCGGTGTTGAGTTCGTTCCCGCGCTTGCGGGACTAGGTGCGCCTTACTGGGCGCCTGAAGCGCGGGGTACAATGACCGGTTTAACACGTGGCTCAGGTCGCGGTGAGATTGCGCGAGCGACGTTGGATGCGATGGCTCTGCAGAATGTCGATATCCTCAGGGCGATGGAAAAAGATATTGGCAGCCGCATGCATTCCCTTAAGGTCGATGGTGGTGCCTCAGCCAATAATTTCTTGATGCAGTTGCAAGCTGACTATCTAGACCGGCCCATTACCCGTCCCGAGGTTATCGAGACGACCGTCGCAGGAGCCTGTTTCTTGGCAGGTCTGGGTGAAGGCGTCTGGAGCTCACCCGACGAGGTGGCAAAGGTGTGGCGATCTGATCGATCGTTTGATGTGGGTATCACCGACGAGGCTCGGACGTCACGGTTTGCGTCCTGGCAGTCAGCGGTTGCCAAGACTCTGCTGAACTAGCACGTGGAATCTACGCAAACGTCAATGACCTGCTTACGCGGTCGCCACAAATGGCGAGAAGTGAAGCCTGATGGCATGGCGCTCGTCCGAGGCGAAGTCGTCATGCGTCAGCGTTGTGAGCGCTGTGGTAAGGAGCGTAATAGGGCGCGCTAAGGTTCTCTTTTCCATCGTTCGTGCGCCGTTCTAACGTTTTCCTTTAGGCATTTCTGTGCCCGTAGCAGCACATCATTATCTGCATCTCTGCATCTCTGCATCTCTGCATCTCTGCATCTTTGCATCTCTGCATCTCTGCATCTCTGCATCTCTGCATCTCTGTGCTGCAAGCCTCTGCAGCAGTCGATTGAGATGCCCCATCATTGGAGCGGACGCGCAAGACTAGGGCTTTTACTGTGGCCCGCTTTATCTCTTACTTCTCAGTGAGCCGCGAGGGCTTTATGTGATCAGTGGCTCCCGTGATGCCCGATGCTAGCGTCTTTTTGTTGGCCTCATTGGGATCAGTCGCGACAAAAGCACCCCCTCTGTGTACTATTTTTGAGTCGGTCGGATGCGTCAGAATTGCGTCTGTCTTAACGGTTTAAGCGCGGTAGTCTGCAAGAGCAAGAAGCGTCAGAGGGGAAGCTGCAATGACATCCATGTTATATCCAACTACTAATCCATCCGCGTCTGAGCAAATGGTCGTTGCACGCGGCGAGGGGCCGTACATCTTTGATCGCAACGGCAAGCGTTACCTTGAGGGTATGGCGGGCCTTTGGTGCACGTCCTTGGGGTATGGCAACGAAGAAATTATCGAGAGCGCGACGCAGCAAATGCGGGAGCTGAGCTTTAGTCACATGTTTGGTGGCAAGACGCACGACAGCGCCATGAAGCTAGCCGACAAACTTGCCGGCATGGTGCCAATGAAGGACGCGCGCGTTTTTCTGGGCAACAGTGGTTCGGATGCGAATGACACGCTGGTAAAGCTGATTCGTTATCACGCTACGGCAACAGGGCGACCCGAGCGCACAAAGATAATTGCTCGAGACAAAGGGTATCACGGCGTGACGGTTGCCTCCGCCTCGCTTACTGGAATCCCCACCAATCACAACCACTTTCAGTTACCGTTTGATGCGCTTGGGGTGATTCGAACAGGGTCGCCTCATTATTATCGAGGTGCTGAAGCGGGCGAGAGTGAGTCTGACTTTGTGGCACGTCGCGCCGCTGAGCTCGAGGCGCAAATTCTTGAAGCCCGCCCCGACACGATTGCGGCCATGATTGCTGAACCTGTGTCAGGCGCCGGCGGTGTGCTTATCCCGCCAAAAGGGTATTACGAGGCGATTCAAGCTGTTTTGGATAAGTACGGTATTGCGCTTTGGGATGATGAAGTCATCTGTGGCTTTGGGCGCTTGGGTCAAGATTTCGGTGCGAACGCGATGGGAATGCGGCCTGAAATGATGGTCTTTGCGAAAGCACTCAGCTCAGCGTATGTGCCTGTCAGTGCTGCGGTTGTGAGTGGAGACTTTGTTGAAGCGGTTGAAAGCGCTGCATCGGATATGGGCGTCTTCGGGCACGGATACACTTACAGTGGCCACCCATTAGGCTGCGCAGTTGCACACAAAGTTCTTGAAATCTACGAGCGAGACCATGTCTTTGAGCATGCATCGAGTGTGGGCGATTATCTGCAGGAGAAGTTGCAATCCTTTATCGATCATCCGCTCGTAGGCGAGGTTTCAGGCAAGGGGATGATCGGTGCACTCGAGCTTGTAGCCAATAAGGACACCAAGCAGGCTTTCGAGGGCATGGCCGTGGGTGCTTACTGTGCCAAAGCGGCTGAGGCTGCAGGGCTTATTGTTCGCCCGCTCGGCGGTAACCGGGTCGCCCTGTGTCCACCGCTCATTCTCCAGCGTGAGCACGTTGATGAGCTTATCGAAAAGCTGACCATTGCGGTGAACGCGACACTCGATTTTGCGAAGCAAGAGCATTTGTTGGCGTAACAGAGATTCCTCAGGCAGTGAAAGTTCTGCACATTGAAGCTGGCCGTTTTCTATATGGCGGAGCACAGCAGGTGGCGTGGCTCACCCATGGGCTTGCACGGCGTGGTGTGCAAAACGTATTGGTATGCCCGGAGGACGGCGAGATTCAGCACGCTGTCGCAGAGAGCACGGTCATTCGTGCTATTCCTATGCGTGGTGATCTCGATTTCGGGCTTATTGCGCGTTTGATCAAGATTATCCGGACTGAGTCTCCCGACGTTGTCCATATTCATAGCCGACGGGGTGCTGACGTTTTCGGGGGTATCGCGGCGAGGCTCTCGGGCGTTCCCTGTGTGCTCTCTCGTCGCGTCGATAATCCCGAGCCCCGCTGGCTTGCACCTCTAAAGTATCGCCTGTATCAGCGGGTCGTTGTTATCTCAGAGGCTATTGGCCGGGTGCTCGAAGCTTGTGGTGTCAAGCCAAGTGTGATCAATCCCGTGAGGAGCGCCGTAGACGCTACGAGCTACGACTTACCAGCAGACAATGCTTGGTTTCAGAAAGAGTTCTCACTGCCGATCGATGAAGTAACAATCGGGGTTGTCGCGCAATTAATCCCTAGGAAGGGACACCGATATTTACTCGAAGTACTACCGGAACTGTTGATTAAACATCCACATTTGCATGTGCTTATTTTCGGCCAAGGGCCCCTGCAATTGGAGTTGGCAGAGGCGGTGATGCGTCCGGAGTATCACGGTCGAGTTCAGATGGCGGGTTTCCGAGACGATTTACGTCGGGTAATGCCTAATCTCTACGCAGTGGTTCACCCGGCGGAAAAAGAGGGGCTGGGTGTGGCGCTTCTTCAGGCTTCAGCTTGCGGTGTACCTGTGATTGCGGCTGAAGCGGGAGGTATTCCTGAAATCGTTTTGCACGAACAAAACGGGCTGACATTCGAAGTCGGGGACGTCAAAACGCTCAACCAGCACATTGACCTGCTTGTGTCAGATCCCGCGATGCGTGAGCGCTTAGGGAAAGAAGGTCGAGAATTAGCAAATACGGCGTTTTCGATCGACGCCATGGTGGAAGGTAATCTTAGGGTCTACCAGTCGCTTATTAATCCTTAAGCGCTGTTGATTACTGACTCGCAGGTACTCCGTCCCACATCAGGCGGTGAAGGTTAATTTCCCTCAACAACGCTCGCAGAGGACGCCAATGTGGCGGCAATGTGGATGGGGTTTACGAGCGACTACTCCGCGTCCGCAGACCATGCTTTTTCATTAATCCACGAATCTGGTCATAGCTGAGGCCCAGTTGCGCTGCAGCCTTCCT
The DNA here is from genome assembly GCA_965657765.1 of Luminiphilus sp. GTDB lineage: Bacteria > Pseudomonadota > Gammaproteobacteria > Pseudomonadales > Halieaceae > Luminiphilus. The sequence goes on from CBFHQN010000033.1 coordinate 9,151, forward strand.
CTGGTTTTGCCCGTTGCTGGCAAGCGCCTCTCTCAGCCAAGTGGCTTCTTGCTCGTCTAGGGCTTTGCGCATATCACTGGGGATTGAGGGTTGTTTTTCGTATTCCTGCACGAGGTGAGCCCGCTGTTCAGCTTGGCCGTCGGTAATTTCAAGTGATTGATACGGCGCAGATTTTGTATCGTTAGCGTCGAACGGATCGATTATGAGAGATTGAAGCGGGTCGCCATCTTCGCCTTGTCGATGCAGCGATCGTTCAATGACGTTTTTGAGCTCGCGAACGTTTCCCGGCCATTGGTATTCATGCAGCGATTTTTGCACCTGCGTCGAAAACCCAGGGAAATGATGCCACCCAGATTCGGCAGCAAAACGGATGGCGAAATGCTCTGCAAGGAGGTCGATGTCCTTTTCGCGCGCGCGGAGGGGGGGCATGTGAACCACGTCAAAGCTCAAGCGATCTAAAAGGTCCCACCGGAACAAACCCTCTTCTGCCATTTGCTTGAGATTGGCATTGGTTGCGCCAATGATTCGAACGTTTACCGTAATCGTCTCAGAACCCCCAATTCGCTCAAGTTCACCGTATTCGATAACACGCAGTAATTTTTCTTGCAGTGCTAGGGGCATGGTCCCCAGCTCATCGAGAAAGAGCGTGCCTTGATCGGCTCGTTCAAACCGCCCGGCGTGACTTTTGCGAGCGCCGGTGAAGGCTCCGGGTTCGTAGCCAAACAACTCACTGTCCAGGAGTGATTCGGGCAGTGATGCGCAATTGAGCTTTACAAAGGGCGACTGCCAACGCTCAGACAGAAAATGTAAACGGTTGGCTGCAATCTCTTTACCCGTACCGCGCTCGCCGATGACGAGAATAGGGCGATCGATGACAGCAAGACTCGAGAGGTGATCTAGCGCTCGATTTAGTGCAGCACTCTCTCCGACCACATTTTGCTCAGACAGCATTTTCAGCACACCCAACAGTATATTAAGGCTAATTAAACCCTAATGAAGGCTAAAAAAACCAATTTTTTAAGGTAAAAAAACGCTATCTATAAATTTGTCCGCTGTTTGGCAGGCCGAAAATCTCATAAGCCGCTGTATTAATTGAAAAAATAATATATGGCTTGGATATCGCAACACAAACGGCAGAAGACCAACGTTGATATCAGTTCAGGATTTTAGGAAAACACTATGGGTATTTTTTCGAGACTCTCCGACATCATTAACTCCAACCTCAATGCGATGTGTGACAGCGCAGAGGATCCGGAGAAGATGATTCGCCTGATTATTCAGGAGATGGAGGACACCTTAGTCGAGGTTCGCTCGGCGTCGGCCAAGATCCTCGCGGATAAGAAAACTCAGGAGCGGCAGTTACGCTCACTTCAGGGACAAGCCGTTACCTGGGAAGAGAAAGCTAAATTGGCGCTTTCGAAGGATCGGGAGGATCTTGCGCGAGCGGCGCTTAACGAGAAGCGTCGTGTAGAGACTGATGCCAGCGCGCTCGAGGGTGAATTGCTGTTGGCTGATGAGCATATTCAGCAGTTACACGACGAGGTTGGGCAGCTACAAGCCAAGCTCGATGATGCGAAGGCAAAGCGCAAGGCAATTTTAATGCGCGCAGACTCGGTTACTCAGCGTCGGCGAACGCAGCACCAGATTCACCGCAACCATCTTGACGAAGCTTTTGAGCGTTTCGAGCGATTTGAACGACGCGTCGATGGTTTGGAGGGGGAGCTGGATGCAATGAACCTCGGACGAGCGACGCCTAGTCTTGCTGATGAGATTGATGCGCTTGCAGAGGACGACATGTTGAACGAGGAGCTGGAGGTGCTCAAACAGTCGATGGCAGTGAACAAACAAGCGAAGGAGGTTAGCAAAGATGCGTAATAGCAAAGCACTCATTGGTGTGTCATTTATTGGGCTTGTATCACTCCAGGCGCATGCAGGTGTCGAGCAGTCTTTCGATGTTGCTGACTTCAATCGCGTTGCTGCCTCACAAGGTGTGGAGGTCACTATCACCATGGGTGAGACAACCCAGGTAGTGGCCAGCGCAGAAACTGACAGAGACTTGGAGCGGCTCGAGATAAAAGTCGATGACGGCGAGCTGCGTATTAGACGTGGTTCTTGGTCATCGAGTATGTGGAGCTGGGGCAAGTCCTACGGCAATGTTTCGGTGAATGTTGTTGTTCCTGAGCTGGAAGCGCTGTCTTCGAGCTCGGGCGCTAACCTAACAGCGGTCGATATTACCTGCGAGGAACTAGCTATCGATGCATCGAGCGGCAGCAGATTAGCCGTGAGTGGAGGCTGCAACGAAATAGTGGTCGATGCATCGAGTGGCGCATCGATTGATGCACGTGATCTTGAGGCTGAAAGCGTGGCTGTTGATGCTTCAAGCGGCGCAAATGTTGATGTCTTTGCTGCAATCAACTTCCAAGGCGATGCCTCAAGTGGCGCCAATGTAGATGTCTACGGTGCGCCGCAAGTCTTCGAATCTGATACATCGTCCGGTGCACGAATAGCGCGACAAAACGGGCGTGAACTTATCTGACTGGATAAGTCGAATTTATCAATAAATAAGATCACATCACTATGGAAGGTATGGAAAATATGGAAGCAATCATGGCGATCGGTGTGGCGTATGTATTTATGCTGACGCCCGCGATCATTGTATTTTTGGTGTTACGCGCCCAACAAAATGGGCTTGAGAAGCGATTGGATGCCCTGGTGCAGATGTCGCGTATTTCGGGTGAGGTCGTCGGAGTGGACGAGATTAGCCAATCGCTCATCAATCTGCGCGGATCACACCGCTTGCGAATCTGGGGCGTCATTCTCACCACCACAGCGCTCGGAATATACGTAGCCAGCTTTTTGGGTGGTGGAGAGCCTCTCGCGCTGACCTCAGTTATCATCGGCGCTTTAGGTTTCGGTCTACTACTGGCAGACCGACTTTCGTCTCGCAGTGGTGCCACTGAAGCCACCGCAGTCCCTAACCAGACTGTATCGTGATCAGTTTGGTTGTTGAGAAATTGGAGAAGTAAGTGAATTTCTTAGAGTTTATGTTTGTACCCATGATCCTACTGCTAACCGTAGTAGTCCCGATCTGGATAACGCTGCATTACCGCAGTCTCAACAACTCAAGCCGTGCTCTTAGCGATGAGGATCGCGAGGCACTTGAGGAAATGCTCGAGACCGTCGATCGCATGACGGATCGCATTGTGAATCTTGAAGCCATATTGGACGCAGATCGTCCAAATTGGCGAAACCAAAAGGAAGGTGACCGATGAGCCGTAGAAACCGCAATCAATATCAAAGCTTCAACCAAGGTCGGCAAAACGGCTGGGGCATCGGGCTCTACCGACATCCCTCGGACGGTTGGTTTGGCGGTGTTTGCGCCGGGCTCGCCGAGTACTGGGAAGTACCGACTTGGGTTACGCGTTTGTCTGCATTTGCGCTCTTTTTATTCACGGGCTCGGTGATGTTTTGGTTTTACATTGCTGCGTGGATCTTGATTACCAAGCGTCCTTCGCGCTGGAGTGACGAGGTGTACGAGGGCGAGGTTGTTCGGGAGTATGATGAAGGTCGACAAACCTACCGTAAGCGCGCTGCTTTTCGTTACTCAGAAGCGCCTGGAACACGCATGAATAGGGCGCGTGACCGAGTTCGCGACGCCGAACGACGAATAGCGGCTATGGAGCGTTACGTGACCTCGAGCCGTTACGACCTCGATGGAGAGTTCTCTAAGCTCTAACGTGCGGCGGGTGCTAACAAGTGTTTACCTGGGTAGCGCCCCTCAACTTGCTTGCCGTCGGTAACAACAGGCCGACCACCAACCAGAACGTGGTGAATACCCAGTGAGGTTTTATAGGGATCTCCGTACTCAGCCCGTGGCGCAATCTCGTCAGCATCGAAGATCACAATGTCGGCATCAGCGCCGATCTGGAGTCGGCCTTTCCGAGCGAAGTCTTCAGATGCCAATGCCAGCCATTGTGCTGGCAGAAGCGTGATGCGCCTCAGTCCTTCGATGAGTGGCATCACCTCGAGCTCACGAACGTAACGCCCAAGGAAATGGGCGTAAGTACCTGCGATGTTGGGGTTGGTTTTGACCTCGATATCAAAGGCTGGGAGGGCATCAGTCGATACCATCATTCCCGGCCAAGCGAGCGCTTTGAGTAGCCATTCTTCTTTCACGTAATGGTGGTTGATGGAACTTGTGGGGTAGTCCTGCTGGTAGCGCAAGAAGCGCTCCTCATCCAGCCATTCTCCGGTGGGGACCCATTGCACATCCTCATAATCGATATCAAATATGGCTCGCCAGTCGCGGTTTACAAATACATCCGCGGCGATAGATGTCCCTCCAGCGAGATACGAAAGGGTTTCGGTGGTAATTCGTGCACCACGCGCATTGGCAGCATCGATTTTTGCCAACCACTCATCAATACCGCCCATGGCCGAGTGGGTGATGTGACAGATCATGGTCGCAACACCATGCGACTCAGCCAATGCAATCACCTCATCGAGACCGGTAGGATCACCCGGCATACCGCGTCGCACATGAACGTAAACAGGTTTGTTGTACTCCGCTGCGGTCGCAAAAATCATACTGAGTTCGCTCTCGTTAACCGCTTCAGTCATGTAATCCAAGAGCACCCCAATACCTAAGCCGCCTAGCTCAAGCCCATTGCGAAGGTGTTTGCGCATCTCTTCCACTTGAGCCGGAGTTGCTTGCTTACGCCACATATCGCCACCCAAGGTGATAAAGCCCGTTTCATCGAAAAAGTAGCTTTGAGTGGAGCCCTCCATGACCAGCCCGCGAATGGCGAAGTGTCCGACCGATGATCCGTAGTGCAATTGCGCGCCACCGCGATACTGGTAGCCGTAACTCGTAGGAGGATAGGCCCCCGCCTCGAGGTCAAGCTGGGTTGTAATACCGTCCAAAACGCTTAAGTGCTCACCCAGGCGGGTCGGCGTGTGCGAATGAATATCGATAAAGCCCGGTGCTACTACCAAACCCGTCGCATCGATGGTGCGCTTTCCTTTGATGGCATCGTCGGTGATGCGCGCAATCTGACCTTTGCGAATGCCCACATTAGTCACGCGATCGGTAAGCGTCTCCGGATCCATGACCCGACCGCCAATAATGACCGTATCGTAAAGCTCGGAGGTATAGGTTTTGGCGTTTGCTAGCGAGGAAAAAAGCAGCCCAAAAAGTATAATGGCCGTTACCAAGGTACCGAGTAGGTTGCGCGTGATGCCTCTCATTACGTGTCTCTTGTTGGATGGCTTTGGGTAAATGTGACGGAAGATCGTTATTTTTTTGTTTGGCTGAGTCGATGATAGAGACTCGCCAACTGTTTGTCTCGGAGTAGTTGTTTGCAAACCCTTTCATTACATTCTGATTCGGCGGAGTCGTCGGAGCACTTGGTCTTTCTGCATGCTAATGGGTTTCCACCCGGCACGTACGTCTCTTTACTCGATATGCTGAAACCTTTAGGGCGCATCAGCACCCTCGAGCATCGGCCTCTGTGGCAAGCGAAAGCGCCTATGTTTCTAAGCTGGGAGGTGTATGCTGATGACGCGATTAAGACTCTTAAGCGAGAGGTAAGCGAACCTGTCTGGTTGGTTGGACATTCCATGGGTGGCGCGATTAGCTTGTTGATAGCCTACAAGGCGCCTGAGCTCGTTAAAGGTGTGGTCGCTCTCGACCCTGTGACGATTCATTCGCGGTTTTTGGCGTGGTCACGGTTGGCGTTTAGGCTGTGGCCAAATAAACCCAAGATGATCAGGGGCGCATTAGGACGTCCGCATCACTTTGAAAGCCACCAAACAGCATTCAAGTTTTACCGAGGCAAACGCGCTTTTGCGGCAATCGCTGATAAAGAATTAATGGACTACGTTGTGGCTGCACACGCGCCTTCCGATCAAGGTGTCACGCTTCGATTTTCGGGCGAGTGGGAAGCCTGCGTTTACCGCTCGCCCCCGAACCTTTGGTCAAAGTTGCGTAAATTGAAGCTGCCTATTCACATCTTGGCTGGCAAGTCATCGTACGTCATCACGCCCGCTGTTGCGGAGCGTCTTCAGGGTTACCCGAATCTTCAGATGGAGATGATGGACGCAGGACATTTACTACCGATGGAAAAGCCTCTCGAAACTGCCGCTTTCGTCACGCGCGTCATCGAAATGTCATGACAATGCGATCAATGCGTCATATTTCTCTCGTAGACTAAGGTCATGCCACGGCGGATTAATGCGAATTGAGCACTACCATGAGTAACCCTATAGACGGGCGATTAGCCGATCTCGACGAGCGATTATTCATGCCTCGCGAGCTGAGCTGGCTCTCGTTTAATGCCCGGGTACTGCAAGAAGCAGAAAACGAAACGGTCCCCGTTATCCAGCGGCTTCGCTATCTCGGTATCTTTTCAAGCAATTTGGACGAGTTCTTCAGGGTGCGTGTCGCCGAGATTCGTCGCCTGATCGTGGTCTCAACGGGTGGTAAACGTCAGCGCGCGAAAGAGCTGCTGGAAACCATCCAACAGCGTATCGGTGAGTTACAGCGAGAGTTTGACCGTATTCAGGTTGGTGTAATGGCTGAGTTGCGGCGACGGCATATCTACATCGTTGATGAAAAAGACCTGACCAAAACGCAACTAGCGTTCGTTGAGCGTTACTTCGCGTCTCAAGTATTACCGACACTCGAACCGATATTATTGAGGGACGAGTTGGCGATCCCCGCGCTCGCTGATGAATCGCTTTACCTAGCGGTGGATATGAAGACCGATCAGGGCGTCCAGTACGCGGTTATGGAGGTTCCTTCTGACGTGCTCGGCCGTTTCGTCGAGATCCCTATGGGCAGAGACACAAAAGGTAAAGTGTATATTCTGCTCGACGACATTATCCGTGCTTGTCTGCCGCGTGTATTTCGGGGTGTCTTTGATATTCAGTCCGCTGATGCGTATTGCTTTAAGTTTTCGCGCGATGCCGAAATTGAGATAGAGGCGTCGATTAACGAGAGCCTCATTGAGAAAATGGCGTCGAGTTTGAAGCAGCGTCGAAAAGCTGATGCGGTGCGGTTTGTTTACGACAATGCAATGCCCGAACCTTTGCTCGAGCACCTCCGCAAGCGCTTAGGTTTTGGACGCTACGATAGCCTGATTCCGGGTGGCCGGTACCATAACTCCAAGGATTACATCAGCTTCCCCAACGAGGGACCCAAATACCTCGAGTTCAAGCCGTATACGCCCGTGCGCATCCCCGAGCTCGACGCGAGCACCAATATTTTCAGCGAACTGCGGCAGCGGGATTACCTTCTTTATTACCCCTATCACCCATTCGACTACGTCGTAGATGTACTAAAAACCGCCGCGATTGACCCAGCGGTGACGTCGATTCGCATTTGTCTTTACCGAGTGGCAAGTAATTCGCAGATAGTGGATGCGTTGATTAACGCGCAATACAACGGCAAACGTGTGCGTGTTGTGGTGGAGCTCGCTGCGCGATTCGACGAGCAGGC
>CBFHQN010000034.1:0-1023 GCA_965657765.1 Luminiphilus sp.
GTATGAAAATGCGCTCCGCCCTTCAAAACACTGCGCTCTTTGGTCCTGAGAACAATCGAGATTTCCTGATTGATGTCATGAACCAAGATGAGTTTGTGCAGGGGCAAGCAACCACAGCATTTATCGGTGACAACTACGGTGAATCTTTCACGCCCAGAGCGGTTGCCTCGGCTGATATGGCGGTTGCTGCGGCTGCGCAACATGTTATTGCCATGGAGACACACCACAGCCAGGCCGCATCCGTAAATGAGGAGCTTCTCGATTGGGTGTCAATGGGTCGAGTCACCGATACGAAAAGCTACGAGCTCAATGACGATGTACATGAGGTGGCCTTAGTACCGCTCAGTGTGGGTGAGTACGAGATCTCAGTGGGTGAGGAAACGCACCACGTTGTCGTTAGCGACATGGGTGAGAGTGATTTGACGGCAGAAGTCGATGGCTTGGCTCAGCAGTATCATTACTTAAGTGAAGCACCTGCCTCATTGTATCTCGCATCGAGCGGCCGATCGGTGTTGCTGGCTGACAGTACTCGTATACCACCTGATGCAGAAGATGCTGCGGGTGGGGGCACCATTGCCGCACCCATGCACGGTCAGCTGCTTTCTATCGATGTTGAACCCGGCGCGAACGTTACAAAGGGTCAGCGCATAGCTGTTCTTGAGGCAATGAAGATGCAACACGAGTTGACCGCACCTGGCGACGGCACAGTGGTCGATATTTCCGCAGTCGCGGGTAAACAGATCGGCGCCGGTGATTTGATCATGGTGTTAGAACTGGAGGAGTGAGCATGTCCCTGACCGAGACATTCGATATTGAGTTCCCGCTCTTTGCTTTCAGCCACTGTCGTGACGTGGTCGCTGCGGTGTCGCGTAATGGTGGGTTCGGTGTATTGGGTGCCGTCGAGCTCACTCCGGAAGAGCTCAGGATAGAACTTGATTGGATCACTGCTCACACAAATGGTCGCCCCTTTGGACTCGATCTCATTGTCCCTAACAAAGTTGAGGGTCGAGGCGAGCAGATCTC
>CBFHQN010000034.1:1033-16537 GCA_965657765.1 Luminiphilus sp.
TCGGGCGCATTCCAGATGAGCACCGTGAGTTCGCTGCTTCGGTACTCAATGCGCAAGGGATCGATACCAGTGATTTGGACGAACGTCGTAAGGGCCAGCTGACGTTTCATCACAACGTAAGCGGTGATAAAACCGATGCGATGCTCGCTGTTGCCGCGGAATACCCCATTGCGCTTTTGGTGAATGCCTTGGGGGTTCCACCGCCTGAAATGTTTGATTTCGCGCGCAGGCACAATATTAAAGTTGGAGCCTTAGTGGGCACCGTGAACCACGCATTGAATCAGGCGCGTGCCGGTGTCGATGTCCTCATCGCCGCTGGTGGAGAGGCGGGTGGCCATTGCGGTGCGGTAAGCACCATGGTGCTCATTCCCGAAGTCTGCCGAGCGCTTCGCAAACACGATATGGATGTGCCGGTTTTGGCAGCAGGCGGTATTGCCACAGGTGAGCAAATGGCCGCTGCAATGGCAATGGGTGCAGAGGGCGCCTGGTGTGGCAGTGTTTGGTTGACGACTGTCGAAGCGGAAACAACGCCGACCGTGAAGGCGAAGATGTTGCAAGCGACAGCGAGCGATACTGTGCGTGCCAAATCGCGAACCGGCAAACCCTCTCGGCAGCTACGATCGGGATGGACCGATGCTTGGGAAGCGGGCGATGCACCGGCGCCGTTACCCATGCCCTTACAGGGCTTGGTATCCGAGCCCGCGCTTAAGAAGGTCGATGCAGCCGCTGCCGCCGGTCACTCGGGGGCGGAGGCGTTGGCAACCTATTGGGTTGGGCAAGCGGTGGGCCTTATGAATGAAGAGCGCTCTGTCGCAGATGTCATGATGGAGTTCAAAATCGAATATTTAGAGGCCTTTCAGCGGGTTGAAGGGTTCTTGGAAGGAGTGGCTAAGTAATGCAACAGGCAACCGATTTTCGTGAGGAAAGCCTTACGCTCAAGGCGTTAATCAAAGATCTTGATGATGCTGGCTTTGAGGCCGTAACGCAGTTTAAGGACTGGACCATTAACGATGTATTCCGACACCTCCATTTTTGGAATAAAGCCGTGATGGTGGCGAGTCAAGGGGAAGAGGCGTTTGGTGAATTCTTTAAAGGTGTGGGTGCTCACATGGCTAAGGGCGGTTCGCTACCTGAGTACGAAAAGCAGTATCTAGACGGGCTCAGTGGCGGTGCGCTCCGTGCAGCATGGTCTGACTTAGTCGATGAGACGGCAGAGGCTTACACGGCCATGGATCCAAGTGCCCGCGTTCCTTGGGCTGGCCCCAGTATGAGTGCGCGTTCATCTATTTCGGCACGGCAAATGGAGACGTGGGCCCACGGGCAAGAGGTTTTCGATGCGCTGGGTGCTGACCGAGAAGAGCACGATCGTATTCGTAACATCGTGGTTTTAGGTGTTAATACGTTTGGCTGGACCTTCAAGGTACGTAACGAAGCGCCACCCGAGCCGATGCCTTACGTTGAGTTAGTTGCACCGAGTGGTGAGCTTTGGACCTATGGAGATCCTCAAGAGGACAACATTATTCGCGGGGATGCTGTCGATTTTGCACGGGTTGTTACTCAAACCCGCAATATCGCCGACACCGCCTTGAAGGTCATTGGTGACCCTGCGGAAACATGGATGTCCAAAGCGCAATGCTTCGCGGGCGCTGCAAATCCACCACCGGCGAAGGGCTCGCGTTTTAAAGCAGCGTAACCAACATTGAAAACAGTTGTACTTCAGTCCGCGCCGCTGGAGCGCCCCGCATGGGTTAATGACTGCATAGCGGGCGTTGCTCGCTGGGCGGAGAACAGTCGCTTTGAGTACGCTTGTTACGGCGACGAGTTCTTCGATATTTTACCTGCTTGGTACCGTCAAAAGCTCGAGGGAAGAGGACCTATCCTCGCTGATCTGGCGCGTTTGATTCATGCAAGATCTGCTTTGAAGGAGGGTTATGAGGCGGTGATCTGGTGTGACGCAGACACGCTGATTATTGATCCTGCGTGGCAGCCTAAAATGCCGTCTCACAGCATCTTTGGCCACGAGCTGTGGCTGCAGCGAGGTAAGTCGGGACGGCTAGAAATCCGTAAGCAGCCGCACAATGCCTATTTGATCTTTACCGCAACGTCGCCCGTACTCGACTTTTTGATCAACACGGTTGAATCAATTATCCATCGCGCCGATCCTGAACACATTGCACCCCAAATGGTGGGTCCCAAGCTTCTCAAAGCCCTCAATACCTTTGCAGACTTCGATCTGGAGCATGCTGCAGGTGCAGTGAGCCCCTTACTCCTGGATGCCCTCGTATCAGATGACAGTGCGATCACAACATATTTCAAAGCAGCGCAGATATCCCCTCCAAAACTCATGAATCTGTGTGCCAGTCTTGTGGGTTCGGATGATTTGGATATTGAAAAAATCCGTGCGGCGGTCAATCTGGCGCTATGCTGATGTCCACGCAGCGGGTTAGTTGAGATACTGACGAGAAGCGAGCTAACTGAAAGAGCCGAAAGAACTGAAAAAAACAAAAGAACAAAAACGGAGTGAGCCGTGAGAGCAGAAACAGCTCGAAACAAAAACAACAACAAACAAGAGCTCGAGATGCTAAAAGCCCTAAAAGATAATAGCCCGAGAAGATTACAGAGAGTGCCCTTATGTCGATCATTGAAGATGGCTCCCTAGTCGTCCTAAAAGTTGATGGAGACGTTGCAACGATTTCGTTGAACCGCCCCGAGGTACGCAACGCACTTAATCGGCAACTGATGGTCGATGTCATCGCTGTTGCCGAGGCAGTGTCTGATCGCGAGGATGTTCGCGCGGTGGTATTTTCGGCTGAGGGCAGGGACTTCTCAGTGGGAGCTGATCTGAAAGAGGTCTCGGGCGTGGAACCAACAGGATCGCTCTTGCGTGCTCGTCGAGATGCCGAACTCGGGCGTAAGATGCTGACGGCGATTCGTAATATCCATCAGCCGACGATTTGTGCTTTGAAGGGTATCGCCACAGGCGGAGGGGCGTGTATTGCAGCCGCTTGTGATTTCCGGCTTGCCACTCAAACTGCGCGCATTGGCCTCGGTGAAGTAAAAATGGGCATGAACTTGATGTGGAACGCGGTGCCTTTATTTGTTGAGCTCCTGGGTCTGTCGCGCGCCAAGCGACTCATCATGTCAGGCGACTTATATGGCGCGGAGACGTTGGAGACATGGGGCTTAGTCGATGAGGTGTGCAGCGAGACTGATCTCACGAGTTTGGCTGGGCAATGGGCGCGCAAGTATGCGGATTTACCTCCTATTGCCGTGCAAATGATCAAGCGCAGTGTGAATCAATATGCGCTTGCATTGAGTGAAGCGGTGATGCACATGGATGAGGATCAGTGGATCCTGGCGGCGCGGAGCGATGACTTCAAAGAGTGCGTCACCGCGTTTGTTGAGAAGCGGCCGGCCAAGCCAACCGGTTTTTGAGCTGCAGTGAAAACAGTAAAAGGTAGTGAGTATGACTGAACGCGTTTTATCAGGTTATTGCGACCCAAGATTCGCAGCCATCGAAAAACAACTCACGAAGGCAATTGAAAGCGGATTTGATACTGGCGCGTCCGTCGCCATCGAATATCAAGGCGAGATGGTCGTTAATTTGTGGGGCGGCTATAAAGATCGTGAAAAGACGCAGCCTTGGCGTGAAGATACAATCATGAATGTCTTCTCCACTACCAAGGCAATAACGGCTACTTGTATTTTACAGCTCGTCGAGCGCGGAAAGCTCGACCTGAACGCGCAAGTTTCTGACTACTGGCCTGAGTACGGCTGTAACGGTAAAGAAGCGACAAAGGTTAGCGACTTTTTGTGTCACCGTGCGGCTATGCACGGGTTTCAGGGCACTTTCCCTCAGTTTGATTACCGCGACTGGGATAAATGGACAGAGACACTTGCAGCGCAAGCCCCTTTCAGAACGCCAGGAACCACACAGGGGTATCACGCGCTGACCTACGGCTGGCTAGTAGGCGAATTGATTCGTCGTGTGGATGGTCGAAGCACCGGTACGTATTTCCGTGAGGAGATCGCTCAGCCATTTGGTTTGGATTTTCACATTGGCTTGGATGACGACGCGATCGCTCGCTGCGGCGACATTTTGGTTGATCCGCAACCCAAGCCTTGGGCGTTGATGGCCCTGACTCTCGTCCCTGACCTATTTCTACCAGCGCAATTACGTCACGTTAAAAAGTTCCTCCGCATGGGCGATATGAAAGTGGCATTCTCGTCGAAGGCGAGCTCGCCAGAGGGTATCGAGATGAACAGCGAGGAGTGGCGCCAGGCTGAGATTCCCTCGGCGAACGGTCACGGAACAGCGGCTGCGTTAGCTAAGTTGTTTGGTGTGCTCAGCACGGGTGGTCAGCGCGATGGCCATAAAATTATGGATCCGGCAACGCTCCAACTTGCGACAACACCACTTTCTGAGGGGCCTGACACCGTTATTTTTGGTGCGCCAATCCGTTTTGGTGTGGGATATGACCTTGGCCTAGGGACAACCACGATTGGCACTACGCCACACCCAGAGCGCCTTTTTGGACACTGCGGTGTGGGCGGAACAGTGGCGTTTGGTGATCCTGAGCATGGATTGGGTTACGGGTTCTTATGCAACCGCATGCATAACCCCAAAACCCTTTATCGAACGTCTAATCAGCTGACCAAAACACTGCTAGACATAGTGAGTTAATCGGCTCGGGGATCTATTGAGTCCCTGATGGTCAACTCGAATCATAGGTTCGAGAAAGTTAACTCACATCGCGAAAGTTGGGTTTACGCTTCTCGACAAAAGCACGGACGCCCTCTGAGACATGGGGGAAGTCGAAGAGCATTCGTTGGGTCTCTTTTTCATATTCTAATTGCTCGCTCAGAGTGTTGGACATCGCGCGATCGTGAGCCTTCACCACGGCCTTAAGCCCAATTGTCGGCCCGTCAGCAAGCCGGCCGGCAATTGTCTGAGCTTCTGCGACTAGTTGGTCAGCTGGCACGCAATCCCAAATAAGCCCCCACTCCTTTGCCGTAGCCGCAGGTAAGTCATCACCGAGCAGCGCAAGGCCGTTTGCTCGTGCACGACCGATCAGATTGGGTAGGAACCACGAGGCGCCCATATCGGGAATGATGCCAAGATTGGGACCAAAGACGAGTTTAAACTTAGCGGCCTCAGAGGCGATGGCGATATCGCCCGCGAGCGCTAGACCGACACCGCCGCCGGCCGCGATACCGTTAATGGCAGTCACTACCGGCTTTGTCGATTGCGACACCGCTTTTACGAGCGGGTTGAAACCTCTGTCCATACTGGCAGCGGTCGCCTCGCCGGCGGACAGTCCGTTGGGTGATGGCCAGCTCTTACTGTCAAGATCAGCGCCAGCACAAAACGCCCGTCCAGCCCCCGTTATGACAATGGCGCGAACGTCTTTGTTAGTTCGGGCGTCGATTAGCGCCTGCAATAACTCCAACGTGATTGTCTCGTTGAGAGAGTTCAGGACTTCGGGACGATTGAGCGTGATGGTGAGCACGCAGTTGTCGGCAAGTTCGGTTACCAGTGTGTCGGACATAGCTACAAGACTCTTTTTTTATTCGATTGTTGTTTTCTTAAGCTCACTCTAATTGTCTCTCGCGGACAGCACCAGCGCTCCGTGATTACCCTTGCTAATGGCGTCCCCATGTTTCGAGCTAGTTTCGAGAACTATTCCCTTGAGCTGGGAAGTCGGAAGAGATCCTCAACTGAGCAGTTGAGAGTTGCTGCGATTTTGAGGGCGAGCACCGTGGACGGTACGTACATGCCGTTCTCGATGGCGTTGATGCTTTTTCGAGAAACACCTGCAAATTTGCTCAACTCCGCTTGCGTGAGTCCAGCATCTCTCCGTCTGTTTTCAAGGTTGTTTAGCAGTTTGGGATGATGTTTACCCATGGCAAAAAACTCTTAGAGGACCGCAGATCAGCGAGTGTGCAAACACAAGATGCGCAACTGAGCACACTGCCTTGAAACGTTTCTAAAACGTTGTCTCGATACAAACCTTCTTTGGGTTCCTATCGCTTCTCGAAGTCCTCAACGGCTTGATTAATCTCGTGGCTGGTGGGTGGGTAAAGATATCCAGCAACCACAATGCCAAGGCCGATGAGTCCTACTAAGGCCCCAACGCCTTTAAAAAAGTCGCCAAATATAAATGACCCCAGCGCGTAAATACCCAGGCCGACAAAGGTCGTTATGACACCGCCACGACGATAATCGGTTGGCTCCTCTTTCCGCTCATCAAGCATTTTAAGTAACTCATCGAGCCTGTCTGGATCGTCAATAGTTTTTGAAATTTCTAAGATCGTTTCACGTCGTTCTTTGCCTTCTAGGTACTGCCAGAAAAATACGGCTAGAGGAATGATGATCCCTGTAATCATTCCGAATAGTGGAATTAGTTCACCCACACTGATACCCCCGGCTTTTTAAAATGTAACGTAAACGTATCATTAGGAGCGTGGGAAGTAAACGTTACATTAGGCTTTTGGGAGAGGGTGCGCGGTGGTTTATCAATGCGAGGTCGATGCTTGCAAGAGTCTGCTCGTACTCGAGATTCGAATGAATATTGGTAATGCGTCCTACCCGTGCAGAATTTCAGCGCGCGGGCTTAGCGCTTTTGTTATTGTCCGCGCTCATTATCCACCTCGGCCTGTTATGACAGCCTCCAACTTTTCGTCGCTTCCCATAATTCCAGAAACGCTTGAGGCGCTAGAGGGCCTCGGATTTTCTGCCATGACTTCTGTACAGGCCGAGAGTCTGCCTCTAATCCTTGCACGGAAAGACGTCATCATTCAGGCACAGACGGGTAGCGGCAAAACAGCTGCTTTTGGTATTGGTCTGCTTAATCACTTGAACCCTCGCTTTTTCGGCGTGCAGGCGTTGGTGATGTGTCCAACTCGTGAGCTCGCAGAGCAGGTGGCTCAAACGATTAGGCGGTTAGCTAGCCGCATGCCGAATATCAAGACAGTGCTCTTGTGCGGGGGGAAGCCATTTGGTCCGCAAAAAGACTCATTGCGCCACGGAGCGCATGTTGTGGTGGGTACTCCGGGGCGCATTGAGGACCACCTTAAAAAAGGCAACCTAGAGCTAATTGGTGTCAAAACGTTTGTACTCGATGAAGCCGACCGCATGCTGGATATGGGTTTTGCTGAGGTCATGGCGAATATCACCCAACGCCTTCCGAAAGACAGACAGACGGTACTGATGTCGGCAACGTTTCCCGACGATATCAAGCGAATCAGTCGATCGTTACAAAGCAACCCTGTTCAAGTCACCGTCGATGAACAGCTAACCCACAATGACGACGTGCTCGAGCAACTGTTCTTTGAAATCGCTAAGCATGAGCGAGAAACAGCGCTGCTCGCGGTTTTCGAGCACCATCGCCCAAGGAATGCGATGGTCTTCTGCAACACCAAAAAACAGTGCTCAGACGTGGCAAGCTTCTTGTGCGAGCACGATATCGAAGCTATTGCTTTACATGGTGATTTAGACCAACGCGAGCGTGATCAGGTGCTATTGCAGTTTGCGAATGGTTCCTGTCCGGTATTGGTTGCGAGTGACGTGGCGGCTAGGGGATTGGATATTCCCGCGCTTGAGATGGTTGTAAATGTCGACCTGCCGCGCGATGCGGATACCTATGTTCATCGGATTGGACGGACGGGCCGCGCGGGCGAAAAGGGGAAGGCCTTCAGTTTGGTAACGCCTACCGATTCACATCGATTGCGAATTATTGGGGATCATCTCGAGACTCCCTGTATTTGTGATGTGCTCGCTTCGCTAGATCGAGACCCGAATTACGAACTCAAAGGCGACTTCGTAACCGTTCAACTCGATGCGGGCAGAAAGCAGAAGGTCCGGCCTGGCGATATCTTGGGCGCGCTTACCGGAGACGGAGGTTTATTGGGAGGTCAGATCGGTAAGATCACAATTCTCGATTACAGCAGTTTTGTTGCAATCCAACGCTCGGCACTTAGACAAGCGATGAGCTATCTCAGCGATGGCAAAGTGAAGGGGCGCAAGATTAGGGCGCGACGATTGCGATTAAAGTAGCTACGGGGTCTATAGAGCCTTACATGGCTGAATAGGGTTCATCCTAGATCAGTAATAAAAAAGGCAGCTTACGCTGCCTTTTTGATGATTTGGCTCCGGCTGCTGGGCTCGAACCAGCGACCCAATGATTAACAGTCATTTGCTCTACCAACTGAGCTAAGCCGGAATAGTCTCTTTCGAGGACGCGGACTATACACGTCCAGATTTTCTTGCGTCAAGAAGAACAGAGCATACAAATCACAAAGACAATTCCGTTAAGCTATCGAGCTGACAACAGCGGGCGGTTTTGGGTCGTGGCCAAAGAATTTAATCTTCAATCTTCATACCAGCCTGCCGGTGATCAGCCGGGCGCGATAGAGCAGTTGGTAAACGGAATCGGTGCGGGACTCGCGTCGCAGACGCTCTTGGGTGTTACCGGGAGCGGTAAAACATTCACCATGGCCAATGTGATTCACAAGCTCCAGCGGCCAACGATTATAATGGCACACAATAAGACGCTCGCAGCGCAACTCTACGGGGAATTCAAAGAGTTCTTTCCCAAAAACGCGGTCGAGTACTTTGTTTCCTATTACGACTATTATCAGCCCGAGGCCTATGTGCCCTCGTCGGATACGTTTATCGAGAAAGATGCGCAGGTAAACGATCACATCGAGCAGATGCGGCTATCTGCCACGAAAGCCTTGTTAGAGCGACCCGATTGTCTCGTTGTGTCAACGGTGTCATCTATCTACGGTCTGGGGGATCCTCAGTCCTATTTCAAAATGATCATGCACCTCTCTCGGGGCGAGATAATTAATCAGCGCGGCATTCTTCGACAACTCGCCGAGTTGCAGTACACCCGCAATGATTTGGACTTCAAGCGAGGAACCTATCGCGTGCGTGGCGATGTCATCGATATTTTCCCCGCAGACTCTGATGAACTCGCTATTCGTATCGAGCTTTTTGATGAAGAGATCGAAAACATCTGCAGCTTCGATCCGCTTACAGGCGCCGTAGAGGAGAAGCTACCCAGAGTCACGATTTTCCCCAAAACGCACTATGTGGCGTCGAGAGACACAATGCTGGGTGCGGTTGATCTGATCGAAGAAGAACTCGAGATACGCGTAAAACAATTCAAAGACGCAGAGAAGCACCTCGAAGCTCAGCGAATAGCCCAGCGCACTCGCTATGACATCGAGATGATCCGTGAATTGGGTTATTGCCAGGGTATCGAGAATTATTCGCGCTACTTATCGGGCCGTGCCCCGGGCGAGCCGCCACCCACGCTCTTTGAATATCTGCCGGACAACGCACTCATGATTATCGACGAGTCCCACGTTACCGTGCCGCAAATCGGCGCGATGTATCGCGGTGATAGATCGCGTAAAGAAACGCTAGTGGAATATGGATTCCGGCTGCCTTCTGCGCTTGATAATCGCCCCATGAAATTTGAGGAATGGGAGGCGATGTCTCCGCAGGCGATCTTTGTTTCTGCGACGCCTGGAAATTACGAAACTGAGCACGCGGGCGCGACGGTGGAGCAGGTGGTGCGACCCACAGGGCTCGTTGACCCCGTCATCGAAATCAGACCTGCGCGTACGCAGGTCGATGATCTCCTCGCAGAGATCAGGGAGACAACCGCTAAGGGCGATCGTGTCCTTGTGACCACGCTGACAAAGCGGATGTCAGAAGATCTAACCGAATATCTCAATGAGCACGACGTACGTGTTCGTTATCTCCATTCCGATATCGACACGGTTGAGCGCGTCGAGATTATTCGCGACCTTCGCCTGGGTCATTTTGATGTGCTCGTCGGTATTAATCTCTTGCGAGAGGGCTTGGATATGCCGGAAGTTTCCTTGGTGACTATTCTCGATGCTGACAAGGAAGGCTTTTTGCGAAGTGATCGGTCGCTGATTCAGACCATCGGTCGCGCTGCGAGAAACCTCAACGGACGTGCGATCCTGTACGCAGACAAGATGACGGGGTCAATGGAGCGGGCGATCAACGAGACTCAGAGGCGGCGTGACAAGCAGCTGGCCTTCAACGAAGAAAACGGTGTGGTACCCAAAGGTATCGAGAAGTCGGTTCGCGACATCCTCGAGGGTGCGCGGCGAATGCCCACAAAGGCGCGCGGTGCGCGTGACACAAAGGTCACAAATGACCGTGCAAGCTTCGCACAGGATATAATGAACATGACGCCAGCGGCTTTGTCGCGTAAGTTAAGCGAGTTGGAGAATACGATGTCTGAGCACGCCAAGAACCTCGAATTCGAGGAGGCGGCTGCGGTGAGAGATCAGATCGCTGAGCTTAAGCAAATCGCATTCGTCAGCGCATAGTTAGACAAATAGAATACGCGGGGGCCAGCTGGCTGGCGGTTAAATTTTATGAAACAGGTTTTCATCCCACTTGCCGCATTACTCGTTTTGAGCGGCTGTACCTTTGCAACCGACGAGGAATACATTCGTTGCCTTCAAGGCTTTAATGATACCGGTTCAGGTGGTGGTATACCCGGCGGTAAAGCGGCAACCGTAATCACGGCTGGAGCGGCAGGTGCTGTAGCTGCACTTGTCTTCTGCGAAGAACCCGAGGTCACCGAGTCACCTGAGCTTATAGAAGCAGAGGTTGACGGTGATCTATCCCAGCCACTCGAGGCGCGCGAACCCCTACTTGTCTCGGAAGCGCCCGCTACACCAGAGCCTGTGAGATTCATGTTTGATTCGCGAACCCTTCAGTTTGAATTGGATCGCGCAGAGTTACTTCCCGGATCAGAGGCAACGTTGGCACCTGCGGTTGACTACCTTCGTGAGTTCCCTGAGGTTAGCGTTACGATCGCAGGTCATACCTGTTGGTTGGGGACTGAGGCACACAATCAATTGCTGTCCGAACAGCGGGCACAGGCAGTCGCAGATTTCATAACGAGTCAAGGTATTGAAGCGGATCGGCTAGTTGTTGAGGCCTATGGAGAGCGCCAGCCAATCGCTACCAATCAGACGGATGAAGGCCGACAGCGGAACCGACGTGTCGAAATTACGCAGCGATGATGTGGGGTGAAGTTTGTTAAACGAATCTGAGCCAGGTCGAGGTGAAAGGTCTAACGGACTTCTATCCAGCGTCGTAGGGTTCTTCAGTGATATTTTGAAAGGGGTATAGCCGAGAGTTTACTCGTCGTTGTGCTTACCTTCCTCTTCGCAACCGCGGTCACAGCGGGCATGCTTTGGTACTACGAATGGCCGTTGTTACTCTCACCCGTCGGAGGATTTGTTGTTCTCGGCGTGATGTTGCTATTTTGGTACGACAGCTAATCTGACGTGCATTCAAAAAGCAGGCGTTGGCACTCCTGATTACATCATGAACGTGGAATGTGAATCAGCACAGCGATAGCGCCGTTCAACAGCCCTGAGCCATACATCGTCAGGTCATATAGCGCATTGAGTTCACCCGCAGGGTACGCCGCGAAGGGCATGCCAACCAGTGAGATGGCAATACTGGGTAAGAAGATCCATCGTGCCTTCTCGCTTCCAGTGACTAACAACACTAAGCTTACGAGATAGCCGAGCGAGCCAATCGCTGTGAGCGTATTACCCCAGTTTGATGGTGCTTCCGGCATCGGTGTCACTGTCGCGGCTGCAGTAAGAACGGCTACTGAGGCGACAACTAAAATCCGAACGAGCGTCAGGTTTTGTTTCATAAGGCGCGTTTCCAGGTGATTTTTGTTGTTACGGCACAATAACCCGCGTTTTTCATAAATGCATCTGCATCGACAGTCCAGCGGGCGTTGTGACCCGATCTTACTGAAACTTTTTTGCGATGGACCTAATCGATGACGCGAGGCCTGTTGTGTAAGTCGAGGTCAGTCATCACTCAACCCGCCGTACAGCAATAATAGTTTTGAGGAATGATGGGCTGTCAATGTATTTGCGTGGTGGATACAGGAAATTGGGCTCAATCTGGGCTCAGGCCTATAGAGGACACCCAAGTCCGCTATAATCACGCCATTAAGAGGGTGTAGGTCCGTAGCTGCACCCCACCATCACGTGGCCTTTATGCCACCTTAAAACAGTGACACGACCATGTTCGAATTGTTCGATGCTTTGCTGCTGGCGCGCATTCAATTTGCGTTTACGGTTGCCTTCCATATTATTTTCCCTGCTTTTTCGATTGGATTAGCCAGCTACCTGTTTGTGCTGGAAGGGCTTTGGTTGAGGACGGGTAGAGATGTCTATCTGAGGCTGTTCAAATACTGGTTAAAAATATTCGCACTCGCTTTCGGAATGGGCGTGGTGTCAGGACTCGTGATGTCCTATCAGTTTGGTACCAACTGGAGCGTGTTCTCCGATTTAGCGGGACCTGTGATCGGCCCATTGATGGCTTACGAAGTCATGTCAGCCTTTTTCCTTGAAGCCGGCTTCTTGGGAATTATGCTGTTTGGCATGAACCGTGTGGGCAAGGGCTTGCACTTTGCGGCGACCGGCATGGTTGCGTTTGGAACCGTGCTATCCGCCACGTGGATTCTTGCAGTGAACAGCTGGATGCATACACCTGCGGGTTATGAGATCAATGAAGTAGGACAGTTCATCCCGGTCGATTGGTTTGCTGTTATTTTTAATCCCAGCTTCCCTTACCGTTTGGTCCATATGACACTCGCGGCTTATCTAACGACGGCGTTTGTCGTTGGTGCGACGGGTGCCTGGCATCTGTTGCGTGGTAATCACTCCAAAGACGCGAAGAAAATGTTGAGTATGGCAATGTGGATGGCCACCTTTGTGGCGCCTCTGCAAATCCTGGCTGGGGACTTTCACGGCCTCAATACGCTCGAACACCAGCCGATGAAAGTGGCTGCGATGGAAGGCCATTGGGAACGTCAAAAGGGCGCGCCATTTATCATCATCGGCTTCCCTGACGAGGAGACAGAATCCAACGGATTTGAGCTCGAGATTCCTTACGCGTCCGCTTTGATTTTGACGCATGAGTTGGATGGTGAGACGCCTGGGCTTAAAGACGTGCCACCAGAAGAACGACCGCCCGTCGCGACAGTGTTCTGGTCTTTCCGCGTTATGATCGGCATCGGCACACTCATGGCGCTCATCGGTGTCGTGTCAGTGTGGCTTCGATTTAAAGATCGGCTGTACACCAGTCGGCCTTTCTTGCAGTGGGCGACGGTTATGGGCCCCTCGGGATTTATTGCTGTCGTTGCGGGTTGGATTGTGACTGAGGTAGGTCGACAGCCATATAACGTTTACGGTGTGTTGACGACGGCGCAATCCGCGTCTCCTATTGAGGCACCGGCTGTTGCGGGATCATTGCTGGCCTTCATTGTCGTCTACTTTCTACTGTTCGGTGCGGGCGTGATGTATATCCTGAGGATTCTTGCGACATCACCCAACAAAGACGAACTACCTATGGGCCAACCCACAAGAGCGGCTGGCACTACGCCGGTAGCTTCCATGCTAAATGTCGGCGAGGTTGCACCACAAAATGGGTGAGGCGATTGATCTACCACTGATTTGGGCGGCTATCCTCAGTCTCGCGGTCTTCATTTACGTAGTATTAGATGGGTTTGATCTCGGGATAGGTATCCTATTTCCTTACCTTGAAAACGATACTCAGCGCGACGTGGCAATGAATACCGTTGCGCCTGTTTGGGACGGTAACGAAACTTGGTTGATTCTCGGTGGAGGCGGTCTTTTTGCGGCGTTTCCGCTCGCCTACGCAATCGTGATGCCTGCGCTCTACGCACCGTTTATTGTGATGATGCTCGCGCTGGTATTTCGCGGTGTGTCGTTTGAGTACCGTTGGCGTGATCATGCTCATCGTAAATGGTGGGATCGCAGTTTTCACTGGGGATCGATCGTTGCGACCTTCATGCAAGGCATCGTTTTGGGTGCCTTTGTTCAGGGTATTGAGGTCGATGGCCGCGCATATGGCGGCGGATGGTGGGATTGGCTTACGCCCTTCACCTTAATGTGTGGCTTCGCCTTACTCGCAAGTTACTCGCTATTGGGCGCCGCTTGGTTGGTCATGAAGACCTCGGATGATTTGCGAGATATCGCTTATCGATATAGCTTCCGGATGGCGCTCGTGACACTTGGATTCGCGGGTCTAGTCAGTATTTGGGTGCCGTTTCAGTCGCCACTCGTGTGGGATCGCTGGTTTACGACACCCAACTTTTGGTACGTAGCGCCGATCCCTGCGCTGACCTTATGGACCGCCGGTATTATTTTTAGCTCAATTCGCCGACGGCGAGACTATCTTCTGTACCCGGCGGTGATTGTTCTCAACACGCTCGGGTTTATTGGTTTAGGTGTTGGTCTCGCGCCTTACATCGTTCCTCATGCGGTCACGATCCACGAGGCAGCGGGTCCCGATGTAAGTCTAGGTTTCATGCTTGTGGGTGCCGGGCTCCTATTGCCTGTCATCCTGCTCTATACGGGCTACTCTTATTATATTTTCCGCGGCAAGGTCACAGCAGAAAATGGCTACCACTGAAACAAAACCAAGTTGGCGTAGTCGCCTTCTGTGGTTCGTTGGCATTTGGGCTGTGAGCGTCTTGTTTATGAGTGTGGTCGCTTTCCTTCTACGAGCTATTTTGCTGCCCTGAACCCTGCTTAGCGACCGTTGTCTGGAATGGCGCGAAATACCCTGCGAAATCAAGGCTTCAGCCTTGTTATCCCCGCCGCTTCACTATAAAATCGCCGCCCTATTTGGGGTGGTGAGTGCGTCTTTTATTGAATACTTGAGTCGCTACACCGAAACCCGTGTGTGGAGAGAATCAGTATCAAGAACGATAGCAAGGGCAAAAAAGCTCTGACGAACGAGCAAATTGAAGCGCCAATGGTGCGCTTAATCGATGCCGACGGTAGCCAGGTGGGTATCGTCTCCAACGCTGAGGCGATGGGTAAGGCTGAGGCGGCCGAGATGGACCTGGTCATGATGGCAGACGGCGAAACGCCTGTTTGCAAAATCATGGACTACGGTAAGCATATCTTCGAAGCCAAGAAGCAAAAGGCAGCTCAGAAGAAGAAAACGAAGCGCACACAGATTAAAGAGATGAAATTTCGCCCAGGTACGGATGAGGGCGACTATCAGGTCAAGCTGCGTAATTTGACCCGATTCTTGGAAAACGGTGACAAAGCCAAAGTAACACTTCGCTATCGAGGCCGCGAAATGGCGCACCAAGAGCTCGGCATGGAAATTCTCAAGCGCGTTGAGAGTGACCTAAGCGAATTGGGAGCAGTTGAGCAGTTTCCGAAAATGGAAGGTCGTCAGTTGACGATGGTGATTGCGCCCAAGAAACGAGGGTAGTGGCCCGTGAATGCCCTATACCTCGGTTGATGAAACGCTCTAACAGTTCGCTGTAAGAGCCCTAGTAGGAGTACCTAAGATGCCTAAAGCAAAAATTCACAGTGGTGCCGCTAAGCGGTTTAAGAAGACGGCCAGTGGTTACAAGCGCAAGAGCGCTTACAAGA
>CBFHQN010000035.1:0-16530 GCA_965657765.1 Luminiphilus sp.
GCTACCGCGCTTCATGGGCTGGATAGTCTCTTTGATATGGATCGGCTTGCGGTCTTCGGTTTTGTCGAGCCGCTCAAGCGTTTGCCGGAACTCTTATCTATTCGTGGTGCTGTTAAACAGCATATGTTGGCTGAGCGACCCGATGTATTTCTTGGCGTTGATAGTCCTGATTTTAACTTAACGCTAGAGCAACAGCTGCGCGATCAAGGCATAAAAACGGCCCACCTTGTGAGTCCCTCTGTTTGGGCATGGCGTCCCGGGCGAATCAAAAAGATAAAAAAAGCGGTGGATCTAATGCTCTGCTTGCTGCCGTTTGAGAAGGACTTCTATGAGCAGCACGGTGTAGATGCGGTCTGTGTTGGTCACCCGCTGATTGAGGAGTTCTCAGCCCTTCCGGATCAGGCAACGGCTAGAACTTATTTGGGTCTCCCTCAAGGCGCTCCTTTGCTCGTCTGTCTTCCTGGTAGTCGTGCGGGCGAGATCGAGCATATAGGCCCTACGTTTGCGCAAGTCATTATGCGGTTGCTCGCCACAGATAAAGATATGCGGGTTATTTTGCCAGCCGCATCGGAGGAGAGGTTGGATCAAATTAATCGCCTGATGCCCATAGAGGACGATCGATTTATGGTGATTGAGGGGCAGAGTCGTCTGGCTATGATGGCATCAGATGCTGTCCTGTGTGCATCTGGCACAACTACCCTCGAAGCGATGCTGATCGGTAAGCCAATGACGATTGCCTACAAGATGGCGTGGTTGTCTTGGCAACTGCTTAGCCGAATGGTCACTTCGCCTCACGTCGGGCTGCCTAACGTTATTGCTGGTCATGAGGTAGCACCGGAATTCCTCCAAGGCGATGCCAATGTCGAGAATCTCTATCAGTCGGTGCTAGACAGTTTCTCCGCGAGTGGCGATCAGCAGAAGACCATTTTTGCCGAGCTCCGGCAAACTATTGGCGATGATTACGCGGTGCGTTCGGCCGATGCTCTCGAGGAACTTATGATGAGAGGCGAGATGTGATGGTTGTCGCTGGTTGTGACGAGGTAGGCCGAGGTCCACTTGCGGGTGATGTTGTCGCGGCGGCGGTGATTATGGGTGACTACATTCCCGAGGGTCTAGCTGACTCGAAAAAGCTGTCGGAGAAAAAACGCGAGCGCTTATTCCCCGACATACAAAGTCACGCAGTTGCCTTCGCCATTGGTCGCGCGAGCGTCAGTGAAATCGATGAGCTCAATATTTTAAACGCATCGCTGTTGGCTATGAAACGTGCTGTAGAGGCGTTATCAGTGAGACCCGATCATGTGTTGGTAGACGGCAATAAACTGCCCACTTGGGATTATAGCGCTGAGGCAGTGGTGGGCGGTGACGGTACGGTACCTGCAATCAGCGCGGCGTCGATACTGGCGAAAGTCACTCGTGATCAGGAGTTGATTGCACTGGATGCACAGTATCCCGAGTATGGGTTCGCCAAGCACAAGGGGTATCCCACGGCGCAACACATGGCGGCAATAAAGGCGCACGGCATTTTGCCCATTCATCGACGAAGTTTTGGCCCCATTGCCCGTTTGCTGAAGGTCTAATTCGGGTTTTAATAGACGGCATGGAACCCACATTTGTTCATCTTCGCGTGCACTCGGAGTTTTCGCTCACCGATGGCTTGGTGCGCGTTGGTCCCTTGATGAAATCGGTTGCGGCGGCGGGCATGCCTGCTGTTGCAGTCACCGATAGAAATAATTTCTTTGGGCTTATCAAGGCGTACAAAGCGGCTGAACGTGAAGGCGTGAAACTCATTATAGGCGCTGATTTTGACGTGCTGGAGGAGGATGAGCGGCGTCACCAGGTGACCTTTCTGGCTCAATCCACTGAGGGATATCGGAACCTGACCCTTCTCATCTCGCAAGCGTATCAAGAAGGACAAGTTCTCGGGCGGCCGCTTCTTCGTCGCGACTGGATTCAGGCAAAAAGTCAGGGATTGATTGCTCTATCGGGAGGTAGGAACGGGGAGGTTGGTCAGCACCTAGTTGCCGGACGTACTCAGGAAGCAAAAGCGGCGCTTCAGTGGTGGATGTCGCTGTTCCCCGATCGTTACTATCTGGAGCTCCAGCGAACAGGGCGAGAAAACGAGGAAGACTATTTACACTCGGCAGTCGAGCTGGCCTTCGCGGAAAACTGTCCCGTTGTTGCAACTAATGAGGTTTGTTTTCTCTCGCCGCATGAATACGACGCACACGAAGCGAGAGTGTGCATTGGTGATGGCCGAACGCTCAACGATCCTCGCCGCCCGCGTCATTTCTCTGAGCAGCAGTACCTTCGAACGCCCGAAGAGATGGCCGCCTTATTTGAAGATATTCCCGAGGCGATTGAAAACACCTTTCATATCGCTGCGAGATGCTCGACTGAAATCGAGCTGGGCAAAGCCTACCTGCCGGACTTTCCAACGCCTGAGGGGGTGAGCATTGAGCAACACCTCGAAAATCTATCGAACGAAGGTTTGGATAAGCGGCTAGCCGTGTTGAACGTCGAAGACATTCAAGTCTATCGAGATCGCCTAAAATTCGAACTCAATATCATCAACCAGATGGGGTTTCCCGGTTACTTTTTGGTTGTTATGGACTTCATCCGATGGGGCAAGGCCAATGGCATACCCGTTGGTCCCGGTCGAGGTTCAGGTGCAGGCTCGCTGGTCGCCTATGCGCTGGAGATTACTGATTTAGATCCCATCGAATACGACCTGCTGTTTGAACGTTTCTTGAATCCTCAGCGGGTTTCCATGCCTGACTTCGATGTTGATTTCTGTATGGATCGCAGAGACGAAGTCATCGAGTATGTTGCGCAAACCTACGGGCGTAACGCCGTCTCCCAGATTATCACCTTTGGAACGATGGCAGCAAAAGCTGTCGTGAGAGACGTTGCGCGAGTACAGGATAAGCCGTACGCCCTGGCGGATAAGATGTCCAAACTCATTCCTTTCGAAGTCGGGATGACCTTAGAGAAAGCGCTTGAGCAGGAAGAGCAGCTAGTCAATCTGCTCAACGAGGACAGTGCTGCGCAAGAAATTTGGGACATGGCGGTTCAGCTTGAAGGCCTCACTCGAAATGCCGGTAAGCACGCGGGCGGAGTGGTTATTGCGCCCTCACAGCTTACCGATTTCTCGCCGCTTTTTTGCGATGAGGAAGGGCATGGACTCGTTACTCAATATGACAAGAATGATGTCGAGGACGCGGGCCTCGTAAAGTTCGACTTCCTAGGTCTCAGGACGCTCACGATCATTGATTGGGCCGTGGCGATGATTAATGAGCGCGACGACATCCATGAAGCGGTCGACATCAATCACATCCCCCTAGACGATGACGCGGTTTACAACCTGTTACAAAGCGCGGAGACAACAGCGGTTTTCCAGCTCGAAAGTAGGGGTATGAAAGAACTGATCAAAAGTCTTCGTCCTGACTGTTTCGAAGATATTATCGCTCTAGTGGCCTTATTCCGACCGGGACCACTCCAGTCGGGCATGGTCGAGAACTTTATCGATCGAAAGCACGGTCGAGAGCAGGTTTCCTATCCGGATGCCCAATATCAGCACGAATGGCTGCAACCTATCCTCGAGCCAACTTACGGCATCATCCTGTATCAGGAACAGGTAATGCAGATTGCACAGGAACTCGCTGGTTACACCTTGGGTGGTGCTGATCTGTTGCGCCGGGCCATGGGTAAGAAAAAGCCCGAGGAAATGGCAAAACAACGCTCGGTATTCGAGGAGGGCGCGAAGGAAAAAGGCGTTGAGCCCGAGCTTGCCATGAGGATTTTCGATCTTGTGGAGAAGTTTGCAGGCTATGGTTTCAACAAGTCGCACTCGGCCGCCTATGCGCTTGTTAGTTATCAAACAGCATGGCTGAAGCGACACTACCCTGCTGAGTTCATGGCGGCGGTAATGAGTTCTGAAATCGATAATACGGACAAACTGCTGAGCTTGCGCGATGAATGCAAGCGCATGGGCTTGACGGTTAAGGCGCCCAACATCCTAGAGGGAAAGCACCATTTTTCTGTCAATCGCGAAGGCCAGATCATCTATGGACTGGGCGGGATCAAGGGACTTGGTGAAGGGCCAATCGGTGATTTACTGGAAGCGAGAGGTGAATCAGCCTTCAGCGATCTCTTTGATATGTGCAGTAGGACAGACCCCAGAAAAGTCAATCGACGCGCAATTGAGGCCCTCATCAAAAGCGGTGCTCTTGATGAACTCGGTGCGGAGCGATCGGTGCTGATGTCTGCCCTTGATGATGCACTTCGAGCCGCTGAGCAATCGGCTGCCAATGAGGCCGCCGGCATGGGCGATTTGTTTGGGGAGGTGGTCCCGTCGGTAGGTAATGGGGATCCCTATCGAGATCACCGCCGGGCCCGCAGTTGGACGCTCCGAGATATTCTTGCGGGCGAAAAAGAGAGCTTAGGCAGCTTTTTGAGCGGACACCCAATGGATGAGTTCCAGCACGAGGTTCGGAAGTTTTCGCCTCGCTCGATTCGTGAACTCACCGCGGGAAGCAAACAGTGGGTGGCTGGCCTTATTGTTGATGTCCGCCTGGTGAAGACCCAACGAGGCACCATGGCTGTACTTCAGCTCGACGACGGAACAGGGCAAATTGAGGCGACGGCGTATAGCGAGGTGTATGAGCAGAACCGAGATTTGCTGGTGAAGGACCAAATTGTATTGGCTGATGGTCGTCTGCAAATGGATGATTTCCGAGGTCAACTATCACTTCGTGCCAAGTCTTTTACAACGCTTGAAGCCGCTCGGAGTTCGCGCGTACGCGAGCTGAAGCTGGGACTAAATTCTGAGGTCATCGAGCGAGGCCTTTCTGCCGAGTTGAAACGCGCATTCTCAGCGCATACGGGCGATTGCCCCATCGTTGTGGAGTACAAGCAGTCGGCGGGATCCGCCATGGTGAGATTTGGAGACCGCTATCGCATTAAGCCCACTGACTCCTTGCTCGATCAGCTCAAAGAGCTTGTCGGCCACGATGCTGTGGAGCTCATTTACGAGCGGTAGCGGCGCTGTGCCTACCAGCGGCTAAGAGGCGCAAATGCTAAACGAACCACTCTAACGATCGACTAGCGCTAATTTCCGCACTTATTTAGTGCATATCTCACAAAAATGTCACATTTCTGTCACTTTTCGCTTGGGGGGTCTAAAATACGGTCCGTAAAGTATGTGAGGCCAACTTGAGAATTAAATGGTCGGAGGAGAGGCATGAAATTGCGGATACTTTTTATTCTTCTTGCAACAATGGCTCTGTCTGCATGCTCAGACAAACCTTCTTGTTCAGTTGCGGCGGGCGACATGGCCGCACCCAGCGCAGGTTGCTTAGTGGTTGATCAGGGTGAGGTATTACTTGTGAAGATCATGGGAGGGACTTACGGACCTCCTGGGGGCTCAGTTGATAGACGCGAATCTGCACAATGCGCGGCAGAGCGAGAGACCTACGAAGAGACCGGTGTCATCGCGCATGCCGGAGAGTTGGCAAAGCGATTTGATAACGGCTTCCATCTTTACTGGTGTGAATCAATTTCAGGCCGTGAGATCGACATTACCCGACCGCTAGAAATTAAAGATGCGAATTGGTTTAGCAGCGAGGAGTTTCTGCAGTTACGCTGGCGTTACCCTAATCAGGGCGAGACGATTTACTCACTTATGCGGAGCGGTTCTTCATGACAGAGACAGAATTACAGGCAGCTGCTTTTCGTCGTTTGGTCGGCCATCTTCAGGAGCGCACCGACGTTCAAAATATCGATCTCATGGAACTCGCAGGCTTTTGCAGAAATTGCTTATCAAAGTGGTATGCCGAGGCTGCCGCGGAGGCCGGTGAGCCTATGAGCAAGGAAGCCGCCCGTGAACTGGTATACGGGATGCCTTACGACGAGTGGAAGACACAGTTCCAGACGCCACGGAACGACTGAGACGCGTCTTTTCAGATCTAAGCGGGCCTAGATGAAATTTATCTAGGCCGTCTCGAGATAAGATTCGATACTGGGACAGGAGCAAATGAGGTTTCTATCCCCGTAGACGTTATCAACACGATTTACAGGTGGCCAGTACTTATCTGATCTCAGCGAATCAACGGGCCATACGGCCTGTTCGCGCGAATAGGGGCGATCCCAATTTGTCGCTGTGACCTCATCCAACGTGTGCGGCGCATTTTTTAGCGGGTTGTTAACCGGGTCAAATCGGCCATCGGCAACCGACCTGATCTCGTCTCTTATGGAGAGCATGGCGTCGCAAAAGCGATCAATCTCAGCGAGGGATTCTGACTCCGTTGGCTCGATCATCAATGTTCCCGCAACAGGAAAGGACATTGTTGGCGCGTGAAATCCATAATCGATTAAGCGTTTTGCAACGTCCTCTTCGGTAATACCGGTCCGCTCTTTTAGCGGCCGGATATCAATAATGCACTCGTGCGCCACTGTATCTTTGCGCCCTGTATAGAGAACATCAAAATGGCCGCGCAGACGCTTAGCGATGTAATTAGCGTGAACAATCGCCACGCGACTCGCCTCAGTCACGCCATCGGGTCCCATCATCGCTATGTACATCCACGAAATTGGGAGGATCGAGGCGCTGCCAAAGGGCGTTGCAGAAATGACATTATTTGTCGCGTCCAGGCCTTCTTGAGGTACGACGACGGAAGAAGCCAAGTGAGGCGCAAGGTGCTGTCCAACCCCTATTGGCCCCATGCCGGGACCGCCACCACCGTGGGGGATACAAAAGGTTTTGTGCAAATTGAGGTGAGAGACATCGGCACCAAATTTACCTGGCCCTGCCAAACCCACTAGGGCATTAAGGTTCGCTCCATCTACGTAAACTTGTCCTCCGTGCTCATGAATCAGAGCGCACAGTTCGACAATGGATGTTTCAAACACGCCATGTGTCGATGGGTACGTCACCATAATTGCAGCAAGGTCAGAGGAATGTGTTTCGACCTTTTCCGTGAGGTCCTGCATGTCGACATTGCCGTTGTCATCACAGCTGACGAGTACCACCTTCATGCCTGCCATCACCGCACTTGCGGGGTTTGTTCCGTGGGCTGACGTCGGTATGAGGCAGATGTTGCGATGTGATTCTCCGCGCGCGCGGTGGTAACGTCGAATCGCCATAAGCCCCGCGTATTCTCCCTGCGCACCTGAGTTTGGTTGGAGCGACATAGCATCGTAGCCAGTACATTCTGTTAACCATCCCGATAACTCTTTGAGCATGGCGAGATAACCGCCTGCTTGGTGTGAAGGCGCGAAAGGGTGCATGCGGGCAAACTCAGGCCAAGAAACCGGTATCATCTCCGCTGCGGCATTGAGTTTCATCGTACAGCTACCGAGGGGAATCATGGCGCGAGTCAGTGAGATGTCTTTATTCTCCAAGCGTTTCAGGTATCGAAGCATCTCTGTCTCTGTTCGATAATCGTGAAATAGTGGGTGCTGGAGATAATCCATGCTGCGGTGGAGCGCGGGTGCTATTGGCGAGAGTGTGTCGTCGCCTAATAGATCAGTACTTCCACCGAAAATTTTGATAAGCAATGCGAGCTCTTCTTCAGTGGTGGTCTCATCGAGCGCAACCCCTACATGCTTGTCGTCTACGCGACGCAAATTGAATCCGGCCTTCTCAGCTTTTGCTAGCAAAGTGTCGGTGAATTCAACTTTGATAGTGAGGGTGTCGAACCAGCTTTTGTTGACCACCTCGTGCTCTGACGCGCTTATTGACGCTGCTAGCTGAGAAGCAAATTGATGTACTCGACGTGCAATTGCACGAAGGCCCTCAGGGCCGTGATGCATGGCGTAGAGTCCGGCCATAATTGCGAGCAGTGCTTGCGCGGTGCATATGTTACTCGTGGCCTTTTCTCGCCGGATATGTTGCTCGCGAGTCTGCATCGCCATGCGCAGAGCTTGCCGTCCGTTGCTGTCGATTGATACGCCAATGACTCGGCCAGGCATTGAGCGTTTGTATTCGTCACGTGTGGCAAAAAAGGCTGCATGAGGGCCACCGAACCCCATGGGGACACCAAAGCGCTGCGAACTACCGACCACCACATCCGCACCCATTGAGCCGGGAGACTTTAATAGCGTTAGAGCGAGTAAGTCAGAGGCAACGCCCACTAAGATGTTTTTTTTATGCGCGCTTGCGATTACGTCACTCAGATCTCTTACGTGTCCGAAGGTGCCCGGGTATTGCACCAGCATGCCGAAGGCCTCATCAACCTCTGCCAGAGACTCAGGGCTGACCAAACAGACCTCAATTCCAAGCGGCTCCGCTCGGGTCTGGATGAGCGATATGGTTTGCGGGTGACAATCCTCTGAAACAACAAAGATTGAGGACTTTGAGCGTCGATTCATGCGATGCATCAGTGTCATAGCTTCGGCGGCGGCCGTCGCTTCGTCGAGCAGTGAGGCATTCGCGAGTGGCATTCCTGTGAGATCGATAATCATCTGTTGGAACGTAAGGAGAGTCTCAAGCCTCCCCTGTGAAATCTCAGGTTGATATGGGGTATAGGCGGTGTACCAGCCAGGATTTTCAAAGACGTTTCGCAGCAACACCGGAGGGGTAAGTGTGTCGTAGTACCCCATGCCGATGCAGCTTCGGAGAACCTTATTTTGGTCTGCGTAGGCGCGTAGTTTCTTGAGTGCTTCCGCTTCGCTGAGTGCGGTTGGTAGGGAGAGGTGTCGTCCCAATTTGATGTTGTCAGGTATAGCTGTGTCGATAAGGTGTTCGACACTATCAAAGCCTATAGTTGATGCCATTTCCTGCTGTTGGGTTGTTGTTGTTCCGATATGACGCTGTTGAAAATGATCCGTGACGCCCTGACTCAAAGCTTTAGCTCCCGATGAAAAAATGCGTATTGCAGTAGTCAAAAATAATAACACCTACCCGCCGAATCCGTAGTTGATGAAGAAAGGATTTGTCGTGTTTTCAAATAGTCTTTTTTGACTTATCTATATTCTATTGCGTCGATAAACCATTCGGTCTCCTGCTCAGGTGTCTGCACCACCACAGAATCGCCCATGGATTTACCGAGCAGTGCGCGTCCTAGCGGCGAGTCACAGCTCAGAAGGCCTTGAGTAAGATTGAACTCATCTGGCCCTACAATGCGAAATCGGTGAGACGCTCCGTCAATGTCCTCGAGGGTGATGTAGGCACCGAAGTAGACTCTGCTTGGGTCGCTGGGTTTTGAGTCCACTACATTAAGCTCGTCTAGGCGTTTTTGCAGAAAACGTACGCGGGAATCAATTTCGCGCAATCGTTTCTTACCGTAGATGTAGTCGCCGTTCTCTGATCTGTCGCCGTTGAGGGCCGCTGCATGTACCACCGCCGTGACCTTGGGGCGTTCATCTTTCCAGAGTGTGGTGAGCTCGTCTCGAAGCCGTCTAGCGCCCTCTGGTGTAATGTAGGGTGAGCCTTTGGCACGGGGTGGCCGGTACCGTGACATCCTTAATCCTTAACCTTATGACCTTTAAAACAAGGACCTTTAAAACAAAGACCTTCCAAACAGAACCTTCAAGGCAGCGCCTTCGCATTAGCGTCTTGGTAAGAGGTCCTTGGTAATGCGTTATTA
This sequence comes from Luminiphilus sp., assembly GCA_965657765.1. GTDB lineage: Bacteria > Pseudomonadota > Gammaproteobacteria > Pseudomonadales > Halieaceae > Luminiphilus. The sequence goes on from CBFHQN010000035.1 coordinate 9,585, forward strand.
GCAACTGAGCGCAGCGCCACGGGATACCTTCCCGCGTTGCTCCGCGGGTAAGTATAGTATGCAGATTAGACGGTGAATATCTGTTGAGCTAAGGCATCGCCTCTGGCAGTAGGCAACTGCAGCGCGGACACAGAAACCACGGACACCACGGATAGATAAAGAATGAGAGACGCGCGACACAAAGAGACTATTCATAAGCCAAGGGGTTTCTCCCGAGCACTTGCCTTTGCTCTCATTGGAGGCTTGTTCGCTGGTAGCATTCCCCCTGCCTTTGGAGCAGAACCTGCCTGCCCTGAACTTGAGGGGGATTTTCAACCGGGTGGTTTGCTTTGGGGGCGTGTAGCACCTGAGACTTCTCTCGCCTTCAACGGTGTCGACATACCCGTTCTAGCGGACGGGATATTTCTTTTGGGGCTCGGACGCGATGCACCTGAAACACATGAGCTTGAGATTGATGATGAGCTCACATGCAAGATTGATATAAAGCGTCGGGAATATCGTATCTCACGCGTGGAGGGTGTTCCTCAAAGGACCGTAACGCCGCCGGAGGAGCAGCTTGCGCGCATTCGAGCGGAGAGACAGCGTGTACGTTCGGCAAAAGCGAAGCGCGTGCAACGGCAAGAATTCTTGGAAGCGGTCAAAGCCGGATTGGCTTGGCCAGTTACAGGTCGAATCAGTGGGGTTTATGGCAGCCAGCGCTTTTACAATGGAAAGCCGGGTAATCCCCATTATGGTGTTGATGTCGCACGGCCGACCGGGACGCCCGTGCTGTCGCCCGGGCCTGGTGTCATAACACTGGCTGAGCCAGACCTATTTTACTCGGGTGGCACCGTTATTTTGGATCACGGATACGGTTTGAGTTCCTCTTTCCTTCACATGAGTCGCATCGACGTTCGTGTGGGTGACGAGGTGAAGACGGGCGATCCCATTGGTGCTATCGGAGCAACGGGCCGCGCGACGGGCCCTCATCTGGATTGGCGAATGAGTTGGTTAAATCAACGAATTGATCCTCAATTACTCGTCCCGCCAATGCCCTGAGACGGTTTAGGGCGTATACTCAGCGCGCGTCAAAGGAGAAAAACGTGCTCGATAAAAAATTACTTCAGATATTGGTTTGCCCCGTGACAAAAGCGCCGCTGGATTATGATGAGTCAGCACAAGAACTCGTGTGCAAGGCGAGTGGGCTCGCCTATCCTGTCCGCGACGGAATCCCGGTACTTTTGGAAGGTGAAGCGAGAGTGCTGACAGCGGATGAAAAGCTAGGATAAGTCACATGGAAGATACGATCTTTGGGAAAATAACGCGTGGTGAAATCCCGACCGATTTTATCTACCAAGACGAGCAGTGTGTCGTCATCAAGGATATCTATCCGCAGGCGCCAACACACGTTTTGATTATTCCGCGAAAACCCATACCTATGCTGGCCGCAGCTGATGAAGAAGACCAGGCACTCCTAGGTCACTTGCTTGTCGTTGCGGGAAAAGTGGCGAAGCAATTGGGTGTGGATGACGCTTTTCGTCTTGTCATCAACAACGGTGAGGGCGGTGGGCAAACCGTTTTCCACCTTCATTTACACATCCTCGCGGGACGCGACATGAAAGAGGGCGAACTCGCTCAAGGCTTGAGCCAATAGTCTACGTTCCCTGAAACCCCTTATTTAGAGATCTGACCATGAAAACCGCTGATATAAGAGAGGCGTTTCTTTCCTACTTTGAGCGCCAAGGACATACACGTGTGGCTTCCAGTTCACTGGTTCCCCACGACGATCCAACCTTGCTCTTTACCAACGCTGGAATGAATCAATTTAAGGATACCTTCCTCGGACTGGAGGTGCGCGACTACAACCGCGCTGTTTCGAGTCAGCGCTGTGTTCGTGCCGGGGGTAAGCATAATGACTTAGAGAACGTTGGCTACACGGCGCGTCACCACACGTTTTTTGAGATGCTGGGTAACTTCAGCTTTGGCGATTACTTCAAGCGTGAGGCGATCAATTTTGCGTGGACCTTCCTGACCGAAGATTTGAAGCTGCCCAAAGAGAAGCTCTGGGTCACGGTTCATATTTTGGATGACGAAGCTGCCCAAATCTGGGTGGATGAAATTGGTGTTGACCCTAACCGTCTGTCGCGTCTCGACGAAGATAATTTTTGGCAGATGGGTGATACCGGTCCTTGCGGGCCTTCGTCCGAAATTTTCTTCGACCACGGCCCAGAGGTTCCTGGTGGGCCACCCGGGTCGCCAGACGATGATCTGGATCGTTACATCGAGATTTGGAATCTCGTATTCATGCAGTACAACCGCGATAGCGCGGGCGAGCTACATCCACTCCCTGCACCCTCGGTCGATACTGGGATGGGTCTTGAGCGCATCGCCGCAGTGCTACAGGGCGTTCACAACAACTACGACATTGATCTTTTTAAAGCGTTGGTTGCTGCCGCCGCTCAGGAATTAGGTGTCGAGGATCACAGCCACACCTCGCTTCGCGTCGTAGCCGACCACTTACGCTCTTGTGCATTCCTAATCATTGACGGCGTCCTGCCGAGCAACGAAGGTCGTGGTTACGTGCTGCGTCGTATTTTGCGTCGTGCCATCCGTCACGGTAACAAGCTCGGTGCGACCGAGCCCTTCTTCGCTAAGCTGGTGCCCGCTCTCGTGAAGGAGATGGGAGGCGCCTACCCAGAGTTGGTAAAGCAGCAAGATGCCATCATCAAAGCGCTGGCCTCTGAGGAGGAGCAGTTCGCTCGCACTCTCGATAAAGGCATGGATATTCTCGAACAAGCACTTGCTTCACTCGAAGGTAACCAAATACCCGGCGATGTGGTTTTCCGGCTGTATGACACCTTTGGCTTCCCTGTTGATCTGACAAACGACATTGCGCGTGAGCGGGGCCTTGAGCTCGATATCGAGGGCTACGAGGCGGCCATGCAAGCCCAACGCAAGCGGTCGCAAGAGAGTGGTTCCTTCCAGGTCGACTACAACAACGTAATCAGCGTTGAGGGCGACACCGAGTTTTTGGGCTACGCCGAGGTCGAATCAACGTCCTCTGTGCGCGGCTTATTCGTAGAGGGTGAGGCGCGAGATGCAATTACTGCGGGCGAATCTGCAGTGGTTATTCTCGATAGAACGCCTTTCTACGGTGAAAGTGGTGGTCAGGTTGGTGATACAGGCTACATAAACACTGACTCTGCGAGGCTTGAGGTCCGAGACACGACTAAAGCCCAGGGACACCATCTGCATCACGTGGTTGTTGTTGAGGGTACACTTCATGCAGATGATCACGTCAATGCCGTTATCGATGCGTCGCTGCGGACGCGAATCAAAGCGAATCACTCGGCGACACACTTGATGCATGAAGCGCTTAGGCAGGTTCTCGGGGAGCACGTACAACAGAAAGGCTCATTGGTCGATGCCGATAAATTGCGTTTTGATTTCTCGCATACCGAGGCGATGACCGCTAATGAGCTGGCCGAGGTTGCGGCAATCGTAAACGACCAGGTGCGCGGTAATGCTGAAGTTCTTACCCAAGAAATGGACATGGAGTCCGCGATTGCTGCAGGCGCTACCGCTCTTTTCGGTGAGAAATACGGTGACGAAGTGCGCGTACTGACGATGGGCACTGATCGGTTTTCGGTAGAGCTTTGCGGCGGTACCCATGTCAATAGAATGGGTGATATTGGCGTTTTCCGAATTCAAAGCGAGGCCGGTGTTGCGTCGGGCGTGCGACGCATTGAGGCGGTAACCGGCGCGGGAGCCTTGGCCGATATCGCAAAAACAGACCAGGCGCTTGCAGAGGTCTGTGACGTGGTGAAAGCGTCGCCTGCGTCAGCAGCAGAAAAGGTTTCAAACCTCCGGAAAGAAGTCAGAGAGCTCGAGAAGCAAATCACGCAGCTCAAGCAAAAACTTGCTACGGGTGCAGGCTCAGATCTCACAGCAGACGCTGTGGCTGTGGGCGATATCAAAGTCTTAGGGACTGTTGTCGATGGCGCTGACGCGTCGACGCTCCGAGACACCCTAGACCATTGCAAGAACAAGTTGGGCTCAGGCGTGGTGCTGCTTGCAGCTGTTGACGGCGACAAGATCTCACTCGTCGCAGGTGTTACCAAAGATCTCACCGACAAGGTGCGCGCAGGTGATGTGATGAAGGAATTTGCGGGTCGCGTGGGTGGTAAAGGCGGTGGAAGACCGGATATGGCTCAAGGCGGTGGGACAGACGTCAGCGCACTCGAGCCAGCGCTCGCCGATTTTCCTGCGTGGGTGTCTGACCAACTCGCATAGCAACCTCGTTTGGCACTACGAAACAAGGTGATATGAGCACTTTGCACGCTCGTATCACCTTTAAGTGATGTCCCAAACCGTGTTTAATACGCGGCTTTTCGACGGCCCTTATATTCATGGCACTTATCGTCCAAAAATACGGTGGTACTTCAGTAGGCTCTATCGAGCGCATTGAGGCAGTTGCTGAGCGTGTGGCCAAGCACCACGCTGCGGGCGACCAGCTCATTGTGGTCGTCTCAGCTATGTCCGGAGAAACCAATCGCTTACTCGGCTTAGCAGGCGAAATCTCTAATATCCCCGATCCTCGAGAGCTGGATATGCTGGTATCGACCGGTGAGCAGGTATCGATGGCACTACTGGCCATGGCGCTTCACAAGCGGGGGGTTGGTGCTATTTCATTGAAGGGAAGTCAGGTTGCGATTAAGACCGATAGTTTCCACAGCAAAGCACGCATTAAGGATATTGATGCGACTCGGCTTCATACTGAGCTCGCTGAAGGAAAGGTCGTTATTGTCGCGGGGTTTCAGGGCGTTGACGAGCGTGGCGAAACAACAACGCTCGGCCGCGGTGGTTCCGACACTTCGGCCGTTGCACTTGCAGCTGCAGTAAAAGCCGCAGAGTGCCAAATTTATACCGACGTTGATGGTGTTTACACAACAGATCCGCGCGTCGTGGATGGCGCCCAGCGTCTTGATAGTATTACTTTTGAGGAAATGCTTGAGATGGCAAGCATGGGCTCGAAGGTACTTCACCTTCGCTCTGTAGAGTTTGCTGGGAAGTACGGTATACCGCTGAGGGTATTAAGTAGTTTTAAGGATGGGCCGGGAACACTCATCTCCGTGGATAACGAGGAAAATCTCATGGAAGCGCCAACCATTGCGGGCATTGCATTCAATCGTGACGAAGCAAAACTCACTATTGTTGGTGTGCCCGACACCCCGGGAATTGCTTACCAAATTTTGGGCCCTATTGGTGAGGCGAATATCGAGGTAGATGTCATCCTTCAGAACGTCGGTGATGAAGGCAAAACAGACTTCACCTTTACCGTTTCGCGCAATGACCTCGGCCGCGCAGAGGCGATACTCGAGTCGCATATTTCAGAGCTGGGGGCCATGGAATGGCGCTCAGACAGCAAAATTGCAAAAGTCTCAGTGGTTGGTGTGGGCATGCGTTCGCACGCAGGCGTTGCAGCAATGATGTTCCGCGCATTGTCTGAAGTTGGCGTGAATATTCAGATGATCAGCACGTCTGAGATAAAGATCTCAGTGATCATCGAGGAAAAATTCCTAGAGCTCGCTGTCCGAGCACTGCACTCGGCGTTTGGCTTGGATGCCGAAGAGGCTGGTGATACTGAAAGCTGACGTGTAGTCTGACCACAGGTTAGGCAAACAAGGACGTTAGTTATGCTGATATTAACCCGCAGAGTCGACGAGTCGCTGGTCATTGGCGACAACGTAACCGTGACGATACTCGGCGTGAAAGGCAACCAAGTGCGTATTGGTGTCGATGCGCCGAGAGATGTCACCGTTCATCGTGAGGAGCTTGCACAAAAGCAGGACTCGCGAGAGCACACACTGTCCCTGACTCGAGACGACTGAGATGATTTTTTGAGCGTCTTCGAATAAAAGAATAAGAACGACTATGGCCTCAAGCATTACCGTATCCCCGCTGACGCCTGCAATCGGTGCTGAAATTGGGAATATCGATCTACGGCATGTTAGTAGCGACGAAATTGCAGATATTCGGGCGGCATTGCTCGACCACAAAGTCGTGTTTTTTAGAGATCAGATCCTCACGCAGGCGCAGCATATTGCCTTTGCGCGCGAATTTGGTGACCTCGAGATTCATCCAGCAACACCGAAATCTCAGAGCAACCCAGAAGTACTGCACATCGCCCACGGACCAGAATCCAAAGGGAAAGAAAACTTCTGGCACTCTGATGTGACGTGGCGCGAAAAACCTTCACTGGGTTCGATTCTCAAAGCCGTAGAGGTGCCAGATGTCGGTGGTGATACCTTGTTCGCCAACATGGTAATGGCCTATGAGTTATTGACTGATGACGTGAAGGAAATGATTACGGGACGAGTAGCAGTTCACGATATTGCCCGTGTCTTTGCGGGTCGGTTAAACAAAAGCGCAGAAGAGTTGCGTGAGCGTTATCCGCCCATGGAGCACCCGATTGTGAGAACACATCCCGAAACGGGCGAATCTGTTCTTTACGTAAACACTGCCTTTACCAGCCATATCAAAGATATAGAGGAGGGCGACAGCGCTAGGCTGTTACGAAAGCTTTATCGCACAGCGGCAAACCCGGAAATCCAATGCCGCTTCCGATGGCAGCCCGGATCTTTGGCGTTCTGGGACAACAGAGCTTCACAGCATTTTGCGAGCTCTGACTACTTCCCTCAGGTTAGAAAGATGGAGCGCGTGACGATTGCGGGTGATCGACCATATTGGCGTGCGGCCTGACAAACTAATCAGTCTTCTATAAACCTGTAATTTGTAGTGTTCAGATATCGCAATTCGTGTCGGTTATGATATTCTCGCGCGCTTGTTGATCGGCGCATAAAATCGACGAAAGTCGGAGAAGTTGCCGAGTGGCTGACCGAGCGATCGAAGATCGCGAAGGAGCGCCCGAGTTACGAGGGCGACCCGGAGGGCGAGACGCAAGGCG
>CBFHQN010000036.1:0-12179 GCA_965657765.1 Luminiphilus sp.
GGATAGTCCGTCGGCGAGTCAGGATAGTAAGCACTCAAGGAGAGAACCTCCTTTACTGCCGCAAGCGCTTTGGGACTGGGACCATAAGGATTCTCGTTGAAAACCAGTCGTACCTGGCCATCGGGAATAACGTATTGCCCAAGCGAAGGGAGGGCATTTGCGTACGCGATAGCGCCACCCATAGCCGCGATAAAATTACGACGATCCATTATTTGCTCCCTCTCACCTTTCCATCTCGAGCACGGCTCTCAGCCACTATAAGTGTTTTACATACTTTTTATTAGAGCCGTGGCTTATCAAGGGGGTTTGATACACCCCAGCTGGCCAAACCTATGGTTTGAGTGATGTGATCTGCGCTAAGGCGTCGCGGGCAGCCACAAATTCCTCGGGATAGTTGAAGTTAAGACATGACTCCCACGATTCACCAATCGAGACTTCTTCAATGTCGAGCGTCTCCAGGAACCGCATGACGGCACGTCCACCTGATTGAACAAATTCGCTGAGGGCGGCAGCGGCGGAAACTGGAAAAAGCCCATGTACTGGGTGAAGACGCTCCCCTTTGATGAGCGCGACGCCCGAAGCACCAAGTCGAGCCTTTGTTAGCTTATCCAGCAGCACCGCCGGTGGGACCAAGGTATCGACGGGCATCGCAAATACGTGGCCACTGGTACCCCCCGCCTTCTCGGCTGTAATCAGGGCTCCCGCCAAACCCGACAATGGACCAGCCCCTGCGACAACGTCTGGCGCATAGACAACGCCGCAGTCATCGAGGATTTCGTAACGCTTGGCGCCCGATGAGACGTAGATGGGCACGTCAAGATTCAGACTGAGGATTGTTTCAACGTGACGCCTCAGAAGCGGACTACCATCAAGGTCGACAAGGGCTTTATCGATACCCATTCGACGACTATCACCGCCGCATAGAATAACCACTCCGTTGAGCTTAGCAGTTGCCCCCATTCTCAAGACGTCCTCAGTCCAGTGATTCAAACCAAGGGAACACAGACACAGTTACCTCAGTCCCAGCAGGGATTTCACCCACGTCTGCAGGAATTTGAATAGTACAGTTGGCACGGGCCAAACCCAGTACGCGATGAGAATCCTGTCCACCGAAAGCGGACACCTGCCATATCGATTGCCCTGTTGCGCTGATCTCCCTGCTGAGCACACCACGCTGAAACTCCAACCGGCCTGCTCGGCGCTTGAGGTCTTCCTTCAACGTTGCGGAAATCTGCTGGTTTGGCACGACTGAATGTCTATTCATCAGGTACCGAAGCGCCGGTAGGTAAAGCTCGGTCAAAACAACAAATGAGGACACTGCATTGCCAGGCAGCCCTAAAAAAAGCGCACGCCCGTTATTGGAGCGGTTTATGTGGCCAAAACAAACAGGCTTGCCCGGCTTCATGGCGACCTTGTAGTCAGTCAGTACACCCATGGACTCAACGCACTGTCGGACAAAGTCGTAATCCCCCACAGAGACACCGCCACTGCTGATAACAACGTCTGCGCTCTCAGCAGCGCGAGCAAGACAAGCCGAGATAGCATCTGGCGTATCTTCAACCACACCCAAATTGTGTAATTCAAGACGATAGGCGCCGAGCACCGCTTGTATGGAGGCAAGGTTACTCTCGTAGATATCTCCAGTGCCTAGTGTCTCACCGGGAGCTTTGAGTTCGTCACCGGTTGCGAGGAATGCTACGCGCAGCATCCTGACCACCTCGACCTCGCCAACGCCTTGACTGGCAAGGAGTGGGACCATGTTGGGCGTCATTTGCTGTCCAGCAGAGGCAATCTCAACACCGGCAGCAATCTCCTCGCCTTGCAGGCGGATATTGGCGCCAATGCGCACTGCTTCATTGATGACAATTACCTGGTCCGATGAAACTGAAACGTCCTCTTGGATGACGACCGTGTTAGCTGAATTAGGTACCACGGCCCCCGTGAAGATTCGAACACACTCACCTGCGTTAAGTGCCGGTCCCGAGTAGGGTTCGCCCGCACGAGATTCGCCAATGAGTCGGTATTCCTCCCCTGAACTTACAGCACCAGGGCTCAGAGGTGACAGCGCATAACCGTCCATCGCGGATACATTGTCTCGAGGGAGATCGAGACTTGCGAATACTGGACTTGCCAGATAGCGCCCCAACGCTTGCTGAAGGCCGACGCGTTCTGTTTGCAGCGTCTGCTCATCGCGCCAACCCACAAACAGCGCTTTAAGATTTTCCTGTGCTTGTGAAAAGCTGATCATAGGAGACCCTCACCGTGTGCGCGTATTGTGGAGAGGGTCTAAGCCGCTAGCAACCTAAACACCAAAGGTGCCTTTCTCAGACGTGGCGTACCGAGCGAGAAAATACCTCGCGCACCATAGGTGCAAAATGCTCTAGGGTGCGCGTTGGGTAATCAGGATCGAAGGAAGCTTGGTCCCAAGCCTCGCAAAAGTGTACACAGCGTTCGTAGTGTGGATGGTCCTTGTACTTATCACGGGCATCGCGGTCAGCGCCCATGTGATGCGCATAGTAATAGGCCTGAAAAATGCCATGCTTTTCGATAACCCAGACAATCTCATCGCTAACAAAGGGTTTAAGTAATGCCGCTGCCATTTCCGAATGACTGAGCGGTGCAAGCTCATCGCCAATGTCATGCACGAGAGCAGCAACAATCCAGTCGATGCTCGCGCCCTCGTCTTCTGCACGTGTTGCTGTTTGCAAGGAGTGCTGGAGTCGATCAATTTTGTAGCCTGCAAGTCCGTCTGATAGCGAGGCCAGTGCAGATAAAATGCGATCAGGCAGGCCCTTGACGTGCTCCTGCTCAAGGCGATCGAGCATCAGGTAATCTTCCCGCGTGCCATCTTTCATTTGGGTGAAGGTAACTTCAGACATGTGACCTCTTTAGCACAGTGAGCATGTTTCGGATATTGTCGTGTTCGAAATAGGCATCTTGCAAATGGCGGTAACCCGAGCTTGTGATCGCCTCGCGCCCGTGAAGGATTCGATGGCTGGCCACAACCAACATTTCACCACCATTCAATCGGAAACTGCGTGAGAATCGCGTGCTGAGCAGCGCACGGCTCAATTTGTGATAGGCGTCGTAAAAGACAGCCGTATCAGGGTCACGAAAATCCATGGTTTGCATAAGCTGATTCGAGTAGCGAAAGAGAGATATCTCTCCACGCGGGTTTAATGTGATGATTGGCTCGCAGGCATACGTCTCGTTATCTTCATCGAATTCTCGAAACGGCACCGCCACTCTGCAGAGGGTGTCAAACTCATCGGGGTGGTCCCGACGAAACTCTTCTAGGACCGCCCAGCCGTCGCAAATGGTTGAATTCCCCCCGACTGCCTCGTTACCCAACATGTGAAGAACCTGAACGCTTGGCGGCCACGAGTAACTCGCAAAATCGTTGTGTGGCGGTAGGCCCAAACTTGTATGCGCAACGTTGTAGCCCTTGGGATCGACTTTGACGTTATGAATACGCTCGAATAAAACCTCACGAATAGGGCCAAAACGCGGCGACATCCGCTCGAGTGTTTTGTCATCAGTCGGCGCGTTCTCGATAATGAGGACACCCGTTTCAAGGAACTCGCCAATCGCTTGGGCTGCATACGCGTTGTCGTTTTGAAATGCCTCAAAATCATAGCGCCCGGGTAGAAAATCGTCAGACCAAGGACGCCAAACTTGCTTTGGTTGTGTGTAGTCAGACTCAAAGAAACTGCGCTCAAAATAGCTTTCATGGCCATCGGACCAATGCACGCGAAGACCCTGATCATCGGTATCGAGCCTCATAGCCGATAGTGATGAGAGGTTTGCTAAATGGAAACGCTTTTCTTGCGTTTGCTCGACGCGACAGTCAGGGCAAGGGCAGCTGTCTCGAAGCCAAAGGACGGGAATAGATAGCTCATCACCCGACGGCCATCTAACCTGAATTAGATCAGCGCTGGAGGCTGTCATGGAAATAACTTACGCATAGTTTCCACCTATTTTCGGGCGCAAAAAACACCCGCCAATAGGAAATCAGAATCGCGACAAAATCAAGACAAAATAAGCGCAAAAAACGCGCAAGAAAAATGCCGTCCAATCACTTGTTAAAGTAGTGATTCCGCGATGCGCGAACTCTCTCGACTGACTGCCCCGCCCACTGTTCGCAACACGAGCCTGAGGTTATTACCGATCAAATAATTAACTAACGGTAGATAGCACTCACGCAACCAAAACCTCTGATTCAGGGTTAACCGGAACTAACGACCTTGACGCCAGCTTCCATGAAATCCGTAGGGAATCCTATGATCGAGTTTTGCTTTGGCGACGAGACCGTCCTCAACGGCTTGGGCATCCAGAATGACCAGCGACGAGGTCGTTGTTTGGCTATCAAACAAGGTTGCGAGTAACCATCCCTCACCCTCTTTCGCATCTCCCGATTTTTCAACGAACACAGGCTCAGACACCGCGTTACCAAAGCCCGCATCCCAGCTCTTAACATTGCCGGAATCGTAGTCGATGTGTGTGATCTCGTGGAACAAGCCGCCATCGCCCTTGCTCCGCTGTGAAGCAGCCGCAATGTATCCATGGCGATGTCGTGAAGCTGCGAAGCGGTCGTCGATTCGAGGGAACTCAGACGCGACATCCAGTGTCTGCTCGCGATCAATCGCGCCCGTATTCACGTCGACGGTCCAGCGGGTAAGTTTGCCTTGCGCATCCGCGTGTGCCGGAAGGTTTCCTTCCGCCGTCGGGAAATTAGGCGCCATAGGGAAATCAATCGAATCAAAGGTGACGCGATTACCTTCATTCCACGCATTCAAGTAGTGATAAACATAACAGACGGGTGCTTCTAACCATCGAATTTCCGAGACCGGGGCCCCGCGCTTGAGAACACCGATGAAAGCACCCGCGGCGCTGTCAAAAGCAAACGGAAACCCAAAGTTTGCGATACGACTCATATCGCAGGTCAATGGGAAAATTGGGAAAAGCACGTAGTCACGCGTGATCACAAAGTCGTGAACCATCCCCGCATAGGGCGCCTCAAAAACGTCTGACCGAAGTGTTACCCCCGACTTATCGATCACGTGGTAAGTCATGGTGTTGCTACCAAAATGATCGGTCATGTAACCAAAGCCATGCAGTTCTCCCGTGAGCGGGTCGATTTTGGGATGTGCGGTCATCGCACCTTTTATGCCGTCGCCATAAATTCCATACCCCTCGGACGATAGTGATCTAGGGTCGACGCTGAACGGGTGACTTCCCTCTTCCAGCGCTACCAAATGATTGCCGTGCGCGAGGATGTGTGTGTTCGCCACACCATTGCGACGATTACTTTCTATCTGCCCTGTTTCTTGATTAATATTGATTTCAAGATTGAGGCCGCGCCCCAACTCAACTTCTTTTTCAAACTTCGGTGTGCGCATCCATCGGTTGATGTAATCAACGTGGCCATTCTCAATGTGAAAGGCATGAACCATCCCTGCGCCAAAGAACCAATGGTAGGTACCCTCCACAAACTTTGGATTAGGTCCAATACGATAAAGCGAGCCACAGAGATCAGCAGGTACGGTCCCCTCGACAACCAAATCACTGTAAGAGGCCTCAAAGTTAATCGGGCCATAGTTTCCGCGAAGTTGTGGGTGATTGGGGAGTGGCGCTGCCATAAGCCGTTGTTCCGTTCATCAGAATTGCTATGAACCATACGCAAGTTAACGACAAACGGATAGCGATGGGTTCGACCATAGGGTCGCTTTAACGTGCTCTGAACGCCGACTGGCTAAATCCCCTCACGATGTTAGCCTTCTTAGATTAGCTGATTAAAAAAGAGCGTGACATGCCATGACAACGCATCCATTCGACTGGCCTACTTGGGGCCGCATCGATGCCACAGAACTGGCGGCAAAACTTTCTGCGAAAGACATCACAGTCTCTGAGGTTCTGCATCAGTTTTCTGATGCAGTTTCAATCCAGAACCCCCAGCTCAATTCAGTAATCGAGGTGTTTGACGATGTTTTAGATGACCCCGCCTCCAGTGGTGCAAATCCCGATGGGCCATTTTATGGCGTGCCCATACTAATCAAGGACATGGGCTCACGAATTGAAGGGCGAGATCAGCAAATTGGGCTCGGATTCAAAACGCCTGAGTTAGCTGCCGAAGACGACCCACTCATTAAGAACTTTAGAGCGGCCGGTTTTATTGTCTGCGGCCGCACTACCGTGCCCGAGGACGGCATGACATTTATCACGCACAGCATTCCTCAAGGAGACACGCGCAGCCCCTTCAACCTTGAGCATACGCCGGGTGGCTCTTCCGGCGGATCATCAGCGAGCGTCGCCGGGGGCATAACACCGATATGCTCAGCGTCAGACGGGGCGGGGTCTATACGGTTTCCCGCCGCCTGGACGGGACTTGTCGGCCTCAAAGCCACCCGAGGCATGAACCCGTTACCGCAGGGACTAAACGAATCCATCCTAGCAGGCGCTGTCGAGGGCGCTGTCGTACGCAGTGTCAGGGACTGCGCTGCAGTCACCGAAGCACTCGCCGTACACAGACAATTAGGCCGCAGCTTCATGCCAGCACACCCCCCGCCACAGCTCATCAACGAATTATCAGCGCCACATCGATCACTGCGCATTGGGGTTAGTCTTGACGCATGGGGCGCTTCCATTGCCATTAACCAAGATGTGTTGGCTTCTATCGAGGAGTCCGCCAAACGTCTCGAAGCCCTTGGCCACACTCTGGTGCCGCTCTCACCGCAGGAGATTTGTGACTTCGAGGCCTTACGCTCCTCATTTTCGGTGGCGGAATGGCTACTTCCCATCAGTCGCGAACTTATGCACCTCACTAATGAAGCGAATGTGTCGTTGACGGACGAGAACACGTCAATCCAGCTACGACACCACCTGGCACTCGCGGATCGTTACAACATCGACGATTTATTTGAAGCTCAAATGGTCACCGAAGCACTCATGTGTCGATGGGGAGATTTCTGGCAAAGCGGCGCGTGCGATGTCTTACTGTCCCCCATAACACCTATCGCTTGCCCCAAGATTAACTCCCATTATCGAATGGACTCGCCACAAAGCTTTGACGAGTGGTCAGAAAACCTTTTTGACGCTGCCTGCTTCACCATACCGGCCAACCACATGGGCTTACCGGCCTTGTCACTGCCGTCAGGATTGGATCGGAATGGCTGTCCTATTGGCATGCAGCTCATGGCACCGTGGCGTCATGAACACGATCTGATTCATCTCGCTTCGCACTACGAGGCTGCGCACCCAAGCCTCTTTAATCTGCCGCGCGCTCACGGCATCGACAGCTGATGACAACGTCACCCAACCCCGGCGAATTACCGCAAAGTGACGGTAGACACCTTGTAGGTTGCTGGGTAATGGCCGTACTCGGCGCCATGCCCTTTGCAGTTCAGCCCTTTTTCCTCAGTGTGATGAGCGAAGCATTAATGCTCGCGCCTGACCAAATCGGCTTATTGGCGTCTGCTGATATTTTAGGTGTGGTGTTGGCGAGTTTCTCAGGATTCTGGTGGACACGGCGTTTTTCTCATCAGGTCCTCGTCAGACTTGCCTCGGTGAGCATGGTACTCGGCTATCTTGGGCTGTTGTTTGCCGACACCTTTGAAGCCGTCCTATCCCTCAGGTTTTTCGCGGGTGTTCTGGGTCATGGCATCGCCTTTTCGCTCGGCACGGCACTCCTCTGCCGCGCACCACAGCCAGATCGAGCCATTGCCATTAGCGTCATGACACAAATTAGCTTCAGTTCCCTTTTACTACTGGCCCTACCCAAAGTTCTGTTGGCTACTGACATTGAAACGGTTTATTGGGCATTGGTGGCCATTGTGCTTGTCCTGTTGCCACTCCTCAAACTTACAAATAACTCAATTCGTCACGCGTCCGAGTCGACGAGGAAAGCCACTATCAAACCGCTGATGATGTGGCTACTTGTCGCGCTGGTGTGCTACCAACTCGGGCTTTCCGCTATTTGGGCATTTATCGAGTCTATCGGTCGCGAGCGGCAAATATCGCTCGAGCACATGGGACTGATGCTGGCGGTGATTCTGCCGGTCAGTATGCTTGGATCGATCTTTGCCAGCCTGCTTGATGTCCGGCTCGGCAGGGCCAACCCGGTGATCATTGCGACAGTCGCAGGCGCTATCGGACTACTCATAATCGCGAGTACAACGTCGATTACCATGCTCGCAGCGGGCTTCTTGCTACATCAAATCGCATGGAACTTTGGTATCGCCTTCGTGTACGGCGCCATAGCGCAGGTGAGTGATCAAAGTGGAACAGAGATACTGGCTCCGGGCAGTCAATCGTTAGGGACTGCTCTAGGACCTATACTGGCAGGCCTGCTAGCGAGCAACGTCAACCTCGAAGCGGTTATTTGGGTATCCATTGTAGGAATGATTGTGGGGTCGGTGGTTTTGTTCTTAACCCGAGAAGCTCACTCTCCGCGGAGTTGAGCGAAGGCATAGGCGCGTTCATTAGGGACCTGCTGGATTTCAATGACGTTGCCAAACGGGTCACGTCCGTAGGTCATCAGGTAGCCATCTCCCGCATCGATCGGATCGCTATGCCATTCAACACCGTGCGCCTTTAGTGCCTCGTGAGACTCGTGCACATCGTCCACTTCAAAAGAGAAGTGTGTCACTCCGAAGTCGCACATTCGTCGAGTATTTTCAGCAGGTTGTGGACTGTGGAATTCGAAAAGCTCAATGAAAATATTGCCCGCATGCAGCATCGCCAAGGTCGTATCCGCGTTTCCCAATTGCGTCACGCGATCCCCCTCTTCGCTATGCCCCAGGTGCTCGTGATCCACCAACTCAAAGCCAAATGCGTCGCGATAGAACGCAATAGCAGACTCAAGGCTAGGCACAGACATCGCAAAATGATGCACGCCTCTGATTTTTACAGGTGCAGGCTTCGTCATCTGCTCACAGCTCCAACAGGCCTCGGACTCATCTGATTATGTCACGGGCAAAGACGTCATCAACGGTTTCATGGCGTTTAACTAATCGCGCACTGCCCTGATCTAATAACACCGAACCCGGTCTCGGCAGCGCATTGAAGTTTGCTGCCATCGGCTCTAAATAGGCGCCAGTGGGATAGATCGCTAAAACATCACCCACGGATAACTCAGGTAGCTTGGCATCAAGCGAGAGCATTTCCGCGTTGCACGTCAGACCCACTACATCATAAATCCAATCCGGGGACTCTCCTGAGCTCACAGAGGTGAACTCCAATGGGCACTCGTCCGGAACACCGTGAAGATCGAGAAACACTTCTGATGTATCCACTTCCGCCCATCGTCGGTGTTCGCCAGCAGTCTCGTTTTTGAGGTTTTTAACAGTCGTCAGGTGAACACCCGTATCGCTGTGCAAGCCGCGACCTGGCTCTATCTCTAATATCCAGTCTGACCAAGGCGTCGTTGAATCGGCTAGCGCTTGCCGTAAGGCGCCGCAAATGACAGCAGCAAACTCGGATAAGGATGGCGTCTTTCCGCTTCGATCAACGACATCAAGGTCCGCATCTAAAACGCTAGCAAAGCCACCCCCAATATTGATGACGGGGTGATCGATGCCCGCAAGTAATGGCTCCAATTCAATCACCTTAGATGCCACTACTGCGGCCCATGTGCTCCATACGTCAAGCTGCTTGCTGTGCCGACCAATGTGCGAGTGGAAACCTACTAATTGCAGATGAGGATAGGATGACCAGCCGCCAACAATCTCTGCGAGTTCACTGTTTGGGATGCCGTATTTAATCCGCTGGCTCAAGTCGGAAACTAGTAAATCCGGAGCAAAATCAGAGGTCGCTGAGAGCTCACCCATATCGGGCTTTAATCGCAACATAACGCGCGCAGTGGTGTGCAGTTCGCCCGCTATATCGTTGATAAGGAATGCTTCTCGCGGGCTATCGATGACGATACGAACGCCCAAGGCAATGGCTTTGCGTATGATCACTTCGTCTTTGATCGATCCATTGAGCGAAATGCGTGACGGAGGCACATTTGCGCGAAGCGCACCCTCGAACTCACCGGGACCAAACACATCACAACCACAATCAAGCTCTGACAACAGTGCCCTGATGCCGAGTATTGGGCAGGCTTTTAGCGAGGGCATGAGCTCAAAGCGCGGCCACTCCGCGCCAAAAGCATCACGAAATTCGTCAACGCGCTCGCGGATGGCATCCCCAGAAAATACAAAGAGTGGTGTCCCAAACCGGCGAGCGATTGCCTCTAAGTCGTAGTCGTCAGTTATCAGCGGACCCATTCGTCAATCCCATATGAGTTTGAATAACACATGCTGAACAACCCAACGGCTTTGTAAGTCGTGTCAGCTTCTGAGCCCGGGTCAAAGGAATAACTCCTCACTTCGGCACAACATGAACTCACTCCTCTGAACACACTAGCTTGGCGTTGACCTCACCCACAACGGCGAGGTTCATTTTTGCACGGCCCTGCATGCCCCCCTGTACCTCACAGGCCTGAAGCGTGTCTTGAACAATGGACTTCACCACCTCAGCGAATTCATCCGTGTCCAAGTCGACCAATTGTGCTGGCAGTAATTCCTGGGAATCGGTTGTTGGGGCCTTGTACTGCGTCGACCACGACGCAATCCACCATCGACCGTCCATAAACTGTAGAGAGATGCTATTGACGCCACCGCCGTAGGCGTCGCCATCGGGTTCGGTCTTCATCTCAAACTCGCTCCATACGTGGGCGATATTGCCAAATTGCTCGATCTTTCTGTCGACTTCAAACTCGAAAAATGGCGTCTCATAGGGGGTGACGATCGAAGCTTGCTCGGTTTTGAAATCGTGCTGCTGTACCGTGCCATCCAAGAAGAACTTCGTGATCACCGCGTTCGGCGCATGAATGTTTTCGTCTCGCTCGGCGTCATAAACAAAGCCGACCGGACCAGAAATGACTTCGTAGTAAGCATCAATGACGGCATCCACAGACGCCGTGTCATTTGCGACCGATGCCGAACTAAGCAACGCGCAAATCGTCAACCCAACAAATTTTGAAAACCGCATAAGCAATCTACTCTCTTGGTGCGAGTAAGGCAGACCCGCAGATATCTTACGGGTAGTCGATGTATTGATACTAGAGAGAGTGTATTGCGGTTGTAATGGGCAAGCTAGGCAGCATCTACACTCCAGCTCAGTGGCATCCACAATTTATTCGGGCGGCATCCATAACGGAGCAGTCAGCCGACGCCGTCCGTCCGACGCGATAACAGTGCGATCGCTATCCAGAGATGCGCGGTCCCAAAGTTCGCAAGTTACCTGTTTGTGCTTCTGATCAAGCCCCTCGCAATAGTTGCTGTAGCGGCAAAGCATGACCTCGCTTCCGTACCCCAAACGAACCTTCTCGAACCAATCCGGATCCGCGAGCGCCTGCCGCGCAAAGGCAACAATATCCGTCTTCCCCTCGGTCAGAAGACGCTCTGCTTGCTCAAAACTAAAAATGCCTCCGGCGGTAATGAACGGCGTGTTGTGCCCCTTGTCACGAACCGCTGATCGGATTATCGCTGAGGGTTCAACGTTGCGTTCGTAGGGCCCCTGCTGATCAGATAAATATTGCGGCATGCATTCGTAGCCACTTCTTCCGGTATAAGGATAAGCGGCCCAACCCACCTTGGGCTGTTTGGCGTCATCGAACTTTCCACCGCGCGAGAGACTGACGAAATCCATACCCGCCTTTGCAAACTCGGTTGCGAAAAAGACGGCATCGTCTACGCGACTACCGCCCTCAATAATCTCGTCACTCAACATCCGACAGCCCACGACAAAATCGTCCCTCACAGCGGCCCGAACCTTCTCAAAAACAGCCAAGGGTAATCGGACCCTGTTCTGCTTATCACCGCCGTAGCCGTCACTACGTGTATTAAGCGCTGATAAAAAAGATGCCATCGTGTAAGCGTGGGCATAGTGAAGCTCCACACCGTCAAACCCAGCGAGCTCGGCGCGTTTCGCAGCATTAGCAAAAAGTGCGGGCAGCGTTTCTGGAAGCTCAGCAATACTTGGGTGATCGATATCAGTGACACGCTGACGCGACCCAAACCTTAGGTCCTCCAGTTCGCGTGGTGTCAATACTGCTTCGAGTTCGTCATCTGTTAGCTCTGCGAGTCTCTCCCTTACGGCATCCTCGGTGGCACCAAGCATATTGAGTGCGGATCTGT
>CBFHQN010000036.1:12189-16383 GCA_965657765.1 Luminiphilus sp.
GTCACTCTCAAAAAACGCTGGAAGTACTTCTGCGCATCCGGGCGGCGTCTAATCGGCAGGAAATCAATCAGCTGTATGAAAATCTTTGTCTTTCCACCGCTCTCTTTCCGCACGATATCGACAAGCGATTTGAGCGCGGGGATATATCGGTCGTTAGAGATTCTGAGTAACGGGCCGCTTGGAATGTCGCGAATGCCTGTCGCCTCTAGCACGATGGCACCGGGCTTACCGCGCGCAAACCGGCGGTACCAATCGATGACATCTGGCGTTACTTCACCCGCTTCATTCGAGCGCCATGGCACCATAGCAGGCACCCAAGTTCGCGATTGCAAAGAGAGTCGCTTGGTTGCCAGTGACGAGTAAAGCCTGCTTGCTTGCGCTTCATCGGCACTGGGCCAATGATCGCAGCGGGTCTCGTATTTGATGCGCTCGCTTGGCTTCCACATTAACGATCGTCACCCTG
Source organism: Luminiphilus sp. (assembly GCA_965657765.1). Taxonomy (GTDB): domain Bacteria; phylum Pseudomonadota; class Gammaproteobacteria; order Pseudomonadales; family Halieaceae; genus Luminiphilus. Next base: position 12,653 of record CBFHQN010000036.1, read on the forward strand.
TTCCGAGATCCCACGTTTCAATACTGCGAGGGCGCGCATTAAGGCGCTGTGATCCTCGGATGAGAGTTGCCCCAATAAGTCGTTGAGCCACTGTTCATGCCGCTCAGCCATTTCCGCAAAACGTTTAGTGCCCAGAGCGGTGAGTGTGACGATGAACGTACGCCGATTATTTGGCTCAGCATCACGTTGTATCCAACCCATTGCCTCAAGGTGTGAAGCGATCCCCGAGACATTGCCACCGGAGACCATCATTCGCTGTGAGATCTCGCCCATTGATAATCCCTCAGGAGCGCGCTGAAGTTGAGCAAGGAAATCAAATCTAGGGAGTGTTGTAGAGAACTCTTCGCGCATCTTGGAGCGCAAGGTTGATTCAATGAGATTGGTACAGGTCAACATTCGCAGCCACAGCCGTGTGGTGGCGTGGTCATCGTCTATTAAGCGCGATTCTTGATCGAACTCTGTCATATCACCCCTCCAATCTTAATGCCTACTCCCAGTTTCTAAGCGTCTCGCTTTTGCGCTTGTTCAAAGTGCAGCCACGTCAACCGCTGGAAAACCAGAGACATACCTATCTTGGGCCTAACACCTCTGCTCCCGACAACCGACGCTTAGACATGAGAAAGCGCTTAAAACACCCCTACTCCATTCATGTCTTGCTTCTCGTCTTGCAGCAAATCGCTTGCCCGATTCGCGTCTAGATGTTAACACTTTAAACTTAAAATGTTTATTCTATACTCAGATAACGGGTTCAATTGAGCGCATGCCAAATGACAGAAAATAATCAGCAAATGGTGGAACGCCAGTCCACAGGATTAAAAATTGCCTGCATTGGTGGCGGCCCAGCAGGTCTGTATTTGGGAATTAGCCTCAAGCTCAGAAATCCAAATCATCAAATCGACGTCTACGAACGCAACCGGCCTGACGATACTTTTGGCTGGGGTGTCGTCTTCTCAGATCAGACAGTCGATAACCTTCGTGCCAATGACCCAGTGAGTGCCGAGACCATCGTTAATGAATTTATTCATTGGGATCTCATCGATTGTTTCGTCAATGGTGAGGTAGAACGGTCGGGTGGCCATGGCTTCATTGGTCTCGGCCGCAAGCGCATGCTGCAACTGCTCCATGCACGCGCCTCAGAACTCGGCGTCAATCTGCACTTCGAGCACGAGTTCCACTTGGACGACATTGACGGCAAGTTTGCTGACGCTGATCTGATCGTTGCGAGTGACGGATTGAACTCAAAAATCCGTAATTCTGATCATCAGACATTTGGCTGCTCCGTCGAAATGCGCGAAAACAAATTTGTGTGGCTAGGTACCAAGCAAACCTTCAGTGATGCCTTCACCTTCATCTTTGAAAAAACCGAACACGGTTGGATATGGGCGCACGCCTACCAATTTGATCAAGACACCTCAACGTTTATCGTGGAAACCACCCCCGATGTATACAATGCGTTGGGCTTTGAAACCATGTCCCACGAAGACAGCGCTGAGACCTGTCGCAAGATTTTTGAACGTTATCTCGATGGTTATCCGCTACTGACCAATTCAGCGCACATCCGGGGCTCCGCCTGGATCAACTTCCCTGCGGTGTATTGTGATAACTGGATCAAAGACGATCGAATTGTGCTGATTGGCGATGCCGCGCACACAGCCCACTTCTCGATAGGCTCAGGAACCAAGCTGGGTCTCGAAGATGCCATCTCGCTCGCGAAACACCTTGACCAAGAAGACTCCATTCCTAAGGCACTCCACGCTTATCAAGAAGAGCGGAAAATCGACGTGTTCCGACTGCAGAACAGTGCACGAAACGCCATGATTTGGTTTGAAAATGTTCCGCGCTATATCGAAGCCTTTGATCTCAAACAGTTCAATTATTCCATGCTGACGCGGTCACAACGGGTCAGCCATGAAAATCTTCGGCTTCGAGACGCTGAGTGGTTGGAAACGCTCGAGCAACACCTCACAGCACGTTACACCGGCGTCAGTGCAGACACGGCCATCCCACCGATGTTTCTTCCTTTTCAGCTCGGCGACATGCCTTTAAAGAATCGGATTTGTGTCTCACCCATGTGCATGTATAGCGCTTCGGACGGGTTGCCCGACGACTGGCATCTTGTCCACTACGGAAGTCTCGCCAAGGGTGGCGCAGGCCTGATATTCACTGAAATGACAAACGTAAGCCCCGAGGGTCGAATTACCCCAAGTTGCACAGGCATCTGGAGTGATCAACATACCGCAGCCTGGAAGCGGATCGTCGACTTCGTCCATACACAGAGCTCAGCGAAGTTTGCGATGCAAATCGGTCATGCGGGCGCCAAGGGCGCGACACTTGAACCGTGGAAGTGGCAAGCCAACATTCTCGATGAGCCACTGCCTGCGGATCAGCAGTGGCCGCTGCTCAGTGCAAGTGCTACGGGATTCGACAGTTACAGTCCTGTACCAAAGGCAATGACTCGAGAGGATATGGACGAGGTCCTCGAACAACACATTGCCGCTGTCACACGCGCAGAGGCCGCGGGCTTTGACATGATTGAGATGCACGCAGCACACGGCTACTTGCTATCGTCATTTATCACCCCTGTGATGAATCAGCGTGATGACGAATACGGAGGATCACTCGAAAATCGTATGCGTTATCCACTCGAAGTTTGTCGTGCAATGCGTGCGGCATGGCCTGCGCAAAAACCCATGTCCGTTCGAATTTCAGCGCATGATTGGATGGGTGAGAATGGGATCACAGGAAACGACGCGGTTTACATCGCTAGCGCCTTTAAAAGTGCAGGTGCCGATATCGTCAATGTCTCCACCGGCCAGACGAGCCACGACGCGAAACCACAACCAGGTCGTATGTTCCAGACGCCCCTGTCAGACTTGATCAGAAATGAAGGCGGACTTCCGACACTTGCGGTCGGCAACATCTACGAAGTTGACCATGTAAACAGCATCATTGCGGCGGGTCGTGCTGATCTCGTTTGTATGGCACGGCCACACCTTGCTAACCCCAATTGGACACTGCATGCCGCGGCAGAGATGGGCTATCAAGGGCCCGGAGTTGACGAGCCGCACCAGTATTTCTTGGGCTATCGGCAGCTCCACACCAACGCTCAGCGCAATCGGGAGGCTGGCGCGTGATCCCGCATGCAGTAGTGACCGGTGCTGGATCGGGCATCGGAAAATCAATTGCGGAGGCACTCGCTCAAGAGGGCTATGCGGTGTCGTTAATGGGAAGGCGCGAAGCACCTCTTCAGTTACTTGAGCAACAACTAGGCGATCGCTCTGCAGCCATTTCTTGCGATGTAACCAGTGAACTAGCCGTTTCGGTGGCTTTCAAAGCGGCAAGAGATAAGTTTGGCCCTATCTCAGTACTCGTGAACTGTGCCGGCGCTGCTCCCACAGCCCCCTTCCATAAACTCGACTACGCGTCGTGGCGGAGCACCTTAGACGTCAATCTGAATGGTGTCTTTTTGTGTACCCGAGCGGTCATCGATGAGATGCGCGCGAGCCAAAGTGGCAGAATCATCAACATTGCCAGCACAGCCTCGCTAAAAGGTTATGCCTACGTGTCAGCTTACACCGCGGCCAAGCACGGAGTGTTAGGTCTGACCAGAGCACTGGCGCTTGAAGTTGCTACGAACGGCATTACGGTCAATGCTGTGTGCCCCGGCTATACCGACACCGACATCATCGGAAACGCCGTCGATACGATTATCAGTAAAACAGGCAAAAACA
>CBFHQN010000037.1:0-15999 GCA_965657765.1 Luminiphilus sp.
CTCGACGAAATTGCTCTGATTGAACTGCAACGGCGACAGGTTGACCGCCAGAGACATCTTGCTTGGTAGCTGGCCTGCGTAGGCTTTTGCATCAGCATTGACCTGATTCAAAATCCAATCGCCGAGATCATTAATCAGTCCACTGCGCTCTGCGACTGGGATGAAACGCTCGGGCGAGACAAGGTTGCCGTCTGCGTCCTGCCAGCGCACGAGGGCTTCCGCGCCGACAATAGCGCCTGTGAATAGATCAACCTGAGGCTGATAAGCCAGTAACAGACCGGTTCCCAACAAGGATTGCCGGAGCCCTTCCTCGATAGCGAGTTCCTGTGCTGAGTCATCAGCAATCGACGTGTCGTACATCCGCGAGCGCTGACGTCCCTCTGCTTTTGCTGCGTAAGCCGCAGCGTCAGCACGAACGAGGAGTTCCTCGGGTACTCGTCCATGATCCGGCGCCATTGCGATTCCCATACTAGGCGTGATGACGAGCGTGTGGCCGGGAATCTGAATCGGTTCTGATAGGCATGTTATGAGGTGCTGCGCGATTTGATTTAGCTGGTCTTCACCGTAGGGGTTTCGGACGATTACCGAAAATTCATCGCCTCCGGGTCGCGCTATCTCGAGCGCAAAGGCGTCGTGCGGATACTCTTTTTTCGCGCCCGGATATTCCGAGGCGATAGGGCCTATTTCGGCGGCACATGTTTGCAGGCGAGATGCAATTTTCTTGAGCACTAGGTCGCCACGCTCATGGCCAATCGAGTCGTTAATGCGCTTGAAGTGATCGATATCGATCATGATCAAACCAATCTGACCTCGGGTCTTCTGGCAATTAACGAGGTTGCGGCGCAGCTGCTCTGTGAAGCTTCGCCTGTTTGGGAGATCGGTCAGATGATCGAAATAAGCGAGGTAGCGAAGGCGGTCTTCTTTTTGCTTGAGCGCTTGATAGGTCTCAGCGGAGCGCAGCATATATTTAACGAGCCGACCCAACAGCGGCCAGTTGAGGGGTTTGGTGATGTACTGCGTGGCACCTGCCTCGAAACCAAGGTCAATGGTCTCCTGGTCGTCTGCGCCGGTCACGATAAGGATAGGGGTGTCTTCACTCTCCTCGCGGGCACGAAGCCGGCGGCATGTTTCGATGCCGCTTATACCCGGCATGTCGACATCCATGAAGACGAAATCTGGGTTGTTATTGGCGACTAGGTCGAGGGCTTCATGGCCATCCTGAGCCTCGAGAACGCGAATACCTTCCGACTCAAGGCATTGTCGGATGAGAAGGCGCTGCATGCTGTCGTCGTCGCATACAAGCACTAACGGGTTGTCATCTGGAATTACAACCAAGCGATGTTCCCCTTGAGTGTGCCTTGCAGAGCGGCTGTGCATTCAGTGCTTCTCGCTACTACTTCGCAGCTTATCTCACACCCACCTCACGCCTATCTCACAATCAGGCAGCAATATTGCGCGCCGCGCGATGGCCATACTGTGTCAAAGCCTGAACTTCGGGCTTTTACTTCCCCGATATGAAGGTAAACTGCGCGCTACTCATTGTGAAGGCTTTTTTTGGTGTCGATTGCAGATCAAAAACTTCGAGAAATCCGCGAGCAAGTTCAAACGCACTTGGCGAGTGTACCTGCCCGACTGACACCGGAGCGTCAGAGGGCGCTCGAGGAAAAAATTCGCGAGCAGCTGAAGGCGCACAATGCCGTCATCGTTGCCCACTACTATACCTCGCCTGAAATCCAAGCTTTGGCCGAGGCTACCGGTGGTTGTGTATCGGACTCTCTCGAAATGGCGCGTTTTGGCCGAGACCACCCAGCGGAGACTTTGCTGGTTGCCGGCGTGCGTTTTATGGGTGAGACCGCAAAAATTCTGACTCCGCAAAAGCGCGTGTTGATGCCTACGCTCGAAGCGACGTGTTCGCTCGACGAAGGCTGCCCAATTGATGAGTTCTCGGCGTTTTGCGACGCGCATCCCGACAGAGAGGTGGTTGTGTACGCAAACACCTCTGCGGCGGTTAAGGCCAGAGCCGATTGGGTGGTGACCTCGAGCATTGCGTTGGATGTTGCTGAGCACTTGGCAGATGAAGACAAAAAGGTGCTCTGGGCGCCAGATCGCCATCTGGGTGATTATGTTCGTCGCGAGAGCGGTGCGGACATTTTGGTGTGGGACGGTGCGTGCATTGTGCATGAAGAGTTCAAGGCCAAAGGGATCTTAGATCTGAAGCAAGTGCATCCGGATGCTGCTGTGCTAGCGCACCCAGAATCGCCCGCTTCAGTCCTCGAGATTGCTGATCACATCGGTTCGACGACGCAGATCATTAAAGCGGCAACCGAACTACCGCAGCAAAAGTTCATCGTGGCCACTGACCAGGGTATTTTCTACAAGTTGCAGAAGGCGGCACCCGAGAAGACGTTCTTGATTGCGCCGACTGCGGGCGAGGGAGCCACTTGTCGTAGCTGTGCCAACTGTCCTTGGATGGCGATGAATGAGCTCGAGTTGCTATCTGAAGTGCTCGATGCGCCTGCGGGTCGTGAGATCTTTGTTGATCCCGCGTTGGCGGAGGATGCAATGCGACCACTTAACCGCATGCTGTCCTTCGCGCAGTCGCTGAATACAGGCGTCGTCGGCAGAGCTTAAGATTTTTCGAGCTCTTCTTGGATATCCATCACATCCCGCAGTCGCTCGTTAATCGTCGCGGACTGCGTGAAATTATTGTTCACGAGTTTTAATGCGTAGCTAAGTTGGTTCTGCGCAGCATCGAGTGCGCCCACCAAGATGAAGTATTCTGCGCGCGATTGGTGGAGCCCGATGATGTCGCCCGCCAAACCCTGAACCTCAGCTAGGCGGTACCAGACCCCGGGATCCTCTGGCTTTCGTTTACTCTGATTTTTTAGCACTTGTGCCGCGATGTGTGGCATCCCTGCCTGCCACAGTGCATCCGCATAGGCCATGGTTAGTGGATGGTTGCCAGGCGAGAGATCAAGCCGTCTTTTGAGTTGCTGCAAGGCTGTCTCGTGCCTGCCAAGCGCCGTATCTATTGAAGCGTTGGCGATGAGAAAGGCAATATTTTTAGGGTCGGGCTTCATCGCCTGCTCGAGTGCGCTGCGTGCCTTGATCGGTTCGTTGGCGTCTAACTGCGCGAGGGCGAGACCGTACCAGCCTGCAGCTGCTTCGGTGCCTCCCTTGCGCGTTTGCTCGGTAAAGAGATCGATTGCGGCCCTAGGGGTTTTTGCCAGCTGATGTCGCACTCGCGCCTGCATGAGTTGAAAGTCAAAGCTCTTTGGTCGGATCACGCGGCGCTCAGAGCGAGCGCGGTTACGCATATCGGCGACGCGCTTTTCTGAAAGCGGGTGCGTGCGCAAAAACTCGGGTAGCCGATTGGTGCTGTATAGGCGGTGGGCGGCCAGCATCCGCTCGTGCATATCAGCCGCTGCATGAGGGTCCCGACCCGCCGATACAAGCGTTCGCAGTCCTATTCGGTCAGCTTCAGATTCATTGGCTCGTGAATAGCGTAGGCGCGAGTCTTGTGCCACAGCTTGCGTGGCGGTCATCGCCGCTAATCCCGCGTCTGAACCCGCGGTAGCGGCGAGTGCAATTGCCGCCATCAATCCCGCGATCGTCAGTGAGTTTTGGCTCTGTGCTTGCTCGCGCTGTCGTGAGAAATGCCGCTGGCTCAAGTGTGCGATTTCGTGCGTAAGCACTGCAGCGAGCTCGTCCTCAGTTTGCGCTTGATGAACCAAGCCGTTGTGGACACCCACGATCCCGCCCGGAACTGCGAATGCATTTATTGTCGGGTTGTCGACCACAACCAGTTGCAGCTGCCGATCTCGAAGGTCGCTATGAAGCACCAACTGGAAAATGAGATTCTCGATGTAATCGTAGAGGAGCGGGTCATCGAGAATTGGCGCCTGAGCGCGAAAGACTTTTAACCACAAATTACCCAACTTCCGCTCGTACTCCTCTGAGTAGAGGCTGGTGCTCGATGCGCCCAGATTGGGGATTTTCAGGTTGTCGTTCGCGGCTAAAGCCTGTGTCAGACCGAGCGTCATCATCGTTGTCACGATAAAAACGGGTAGGCGTTGCAGGAAGGCTTTCAGCATGGCGTGACTTTAACTGACTTTGGCGTCTGTGGGTTCTTATGCTGTGACAAAAGAACGGTTTGTTGGTTCCTAATGGGGGTATACTCCGCAGCGGGACGATGGATTGCTTTATGTCGGATGTTCAAACCATTGATGCGCGCGGGAAGCGTTGTCCGATGCCAGTGTTGATGGCTAAGCGCGCCATCAATGAGGGCGTGTTGTCGGATTGCTTAGAGGTTTGGGTTACAGACCCGTCAGCTCCGCAAGATTTTGAAACCTTTGCTCGGCTGGAGGGTCATACCGTCAGTTGGGAGCAGAGAGACGATATAGTTGCTATCACACTGAAACTGAACTCGTCCGCTTCGGGAGAAAGTCCATGATCAATACATTGAAGCATTGGTACGAGCAGCATTTGACCCATGAAGAGTCGGTGATTCTTGTGATCATCATGGCGTCGACTTTCTTCTTGCTCGCCACGATTGGCGACGTACTGATGCCCGTTTTAGTGGCGCTGATATTGGCTTATCTCATGCAAGGTGTCGCTGACCGATTGATGGGTTGGGGACTCAACGAAACGCTTGCACTTTCCGTGGCGACGTTATTGTTCGTTGGCGTCTTTTTGGGCTTCACTGTCGGCATTGCGCCCCTCGTTTGGCGTCAGCTCGGTGGCTTGATCAGAGAGGCTCCGGCCATGGTTGAAGTCGTGCAGGCTGAGGTGGCTGGTCTCATTGCGCAGTATCCCACAATGATAGAACAGACACCGATTGATGAGCTTATGTCGACGCTGCAGGGTCAAGCTGCTTCTTTTGGGCAGGCAGTCCTCGGCTTCGGCCTTTCGTCGATTCCCGGCGTTCTAACTTTCGCCATCTATATGGTTTTAATTCCCCTCATGGTCTTCTTTTTCTTAAAAGACCGTGAAGTCATTCTGAAATGGGTGCTTAGCTTTTTACCGAGTGATAGACCGCAGCTAGACCAAATCGGGCGAGCAATGAATATTCAGATCGCGAACTACGTTCGTGGTAAGGGTATCGAAATCACGATTATCGGTGCGGTTAGCTATGCGGCGTTCACGACCTTCGATTTGAACTACACAGCGTTGCTCGCACTCTTGGTTGGTTTGAGCGTCATCGTCCCCTATATCGGGGCGTTTTTGGTCACCATCCCCGTGATGCTTGTGGCACTCTTTCAATTTGGTCTGACCGGTGATTTTTATTGGGTCGTTGGCCTGTACATGCTGATACAAGTCCTCGACGGGAATGTGCTCGTGCCACTCCTTTTTTCTGAGGCAGTGGATTTACACCCTGTCGCCATCATCATTGCCGTGCTGGTTTTTGGTGGCTTGTGGGGTGTTTGGGGCGTTTTCTTTGCAATTCCCTTGGCGACATTGTGCAACGTTTTGCTTGCGTCATGGCCTAGGGCGGCAACTGAATGAAATTATTGAAGGGAAAAGCTATGCAGTTTCTGGGTTATTTGCGCGTTGGTGTAGGCAGTGTTTTGTTAGCGCTTTTGGTTGGCTGTGGTTCAGAGGTAGAAGAAGTCGCTGCGCCGGTTGTGGTTAATAAGAGCCCCAACGACGATCGTACCTATGCGGCGGTGACCTTGGACAACGGGCTAAAAGTGCTGATGGTGTCTGACAGCGAGACCGAGAAATCAGCGGCAGCCTTGAGCGTAGGTGTCGGTGCCTTCTCCGACCCCATGGACTTTCAGGGCATGGCGCACTACCTGGAGCATATGTTGTTCATGGGTTCAGAAAGTTTCCCAGAGCCCGACGGCTACATGAATTTTGCGGCTGAAAATGGTGGTAGTTCGAACGCCTACACGTCGAGTGAAATTACGAACTACATGATCACGATCGAGAATCAGGCTTTCCCTGAGGCCCTGCACCGACTCTCAGAATTCTTCGCGGCCCCTATTTTGGATCCGGAATACATTCAGAAGGAGAAGAACGCGGTTAACGCGGAGTGGTCGATGCGCCGCGAGTCGGAGGGTCGCTCGATCTACCGCTTACAGCGGGAGCTGCTTGGCGATCACCCTGCCAACCGATTTACGATTGGTAATCTAGAGACGCTTGCTGATAAAGAAGTCCGCCAGCTTCACCCCGCTACCGTCGAGTTCTTCCAGCAATACTATTCAGCAAACCTCATGGCGCTGGTCATGATAAGTCCGCTGCCCGTTGCTGAGATGGAGGCGCTGGCGAGTCAATACTTCTCGCTTATTCCCAATAAAGACGCTGACAAGCCCTTAGTGACGACCGAGCTTAACTTTGACGAGGTCGCAGGTAAGTTGATTCGCTTTAAGCCGCAGCGTGACCTTCGGGAAATGCGCATCAGCTACATCATCGACAACAACCAAAGCGAGTGGCGCAGTAAGCCAGGTGATTACTTGGGTTATGTGATTGGCTCTGAAATGCCAGGCGCGCCGGCGGACAAACTCAAAGCCTTAGGACTCATTAGTGAGCTCTATACGTCTAGCTATGAATCGTTATACGGCAACTACGGTACCTTTGAGATCAGCGTGCAGCTGACACCGCAAGGCATGAAGCGCCGTGAAGAGATCTACGACGTAATCACAGGCTACATCGAACTTCTTCGACGCGAGGGCGTTGACGATCGCTATGTCGATGAATACCGCCAGTCGCTTCAAAATCGATTTACCTTCCTAGAGAAGACGGACGATTTCTCTTACGCGGCAAGTTTGGCGGCCGCGATGCAGGACTATCCGATCGAGAACGTGATCGACGCTCCTTACCGTTTTGATGGGTTCAATCAGGAGGCGGTTGATGCACTGCTCGGGCAATTGGTGGCGGCGCGATCCAATGTGTGGTTCATCTCTCAGGAGGAGCCGACCGACAGAGAGCTTCAGTTCTATGTAGCGCCGCATTCGGTTGAGGAATGGGTGCCGAGAGAAGCGAACGCTGCGCTTGCGCTCGTTGATCGTCTTGGCTTGTCCTTGCCGAGCCAGAATGCACTTTTACCCGAGAGTTTTGACATAAAGACCGCACCAACGGTTGCAACAGCGATTGAAGTTGCCGACAACGTCACCTTCTGGCTCAAAGGCAGCGAGAACTTCGAAGGCCTTCCCAAAGGCTTTACCCGCATTCAGATTAACAACGCGAAAGCTTTTGACGATGTCGAAGGGTTTGTCTACCTCTCGCTGTGGGAGTCGCTTTACAACCTGAAACAGGCGCGATTGGCCACAGAGGCTTCGGTCGCAGGTATGTCGCTGTCGATGTCTGCAGGAAGTGGTGTATCGCTCACCATGTCGGGCTTCACCGATAAGCAGCCCGAGCTTCTCTCTCGTGCGTTGGCAGGCCTTCGCGTCGAAGCAAGCGAACTTGAGTTCGGTCAGGCGGTGGAGCGCTACCTGCGTTCTATTGAAAATGCGAAACGTGCTTTCCCTTACACGCGCCTCTCACCCCTTTTGGGGCTGCTCACTCGTGAAGGGCAGTACACAGACACAGCACTTGCGCTCGCGGCGTCAAAGGCTAATTTGGCGGGTTTGGAAGCGTTTATTGATGCGACCCTCTCAGGTAGTCACCTGCGCGGTTTGTTTTTTGGTAACTACGATGAAGCTGATGTTGTTGCCACCTATGAACGAATGGCTGCAGTGGTTAAAGCAAGCCCGACGGCATCTTACGCACGCGCTGATGTCTACGATCCACAGCCTGGCGACACCTACATGTTGAATCGCGACGTGCCCGTTGAGGATCTCGGCATGCTCTACGCGTTTGCCGCGCCAGAGGCGACGGTACAGAATCGTGCACTAAGCCGAATTCTGGCGAGGCATTTACGTGTTCGAGCCTTTGAGACCTTACGTACCGAAGAGCAGCTTGGTTACGCAGCAGGTGGCGGATCTCTCGATCTCTATCAGCACCCCATGGTGATATTCTATATCCAGACACCGGTGAAGGGCCCACAGGACATGTTGGATCGCTTCAACGCATATACGCTCGAGTATCGAGACGAGTTAGCTAATCTGACAGAAGACTCGTTCGAGAAGTTCAAGGGGGGTGTCCTCACTTCGCTAACCGAGCCCCCAAAGAACTTGTCTGCCGAAGCTGGTCCCTTTGCCTCTGACTGGTCGATCGAGAATTATGACTTTGATTCTCGCAACGAGCTGATTGCGGCGGTTGAGGCTGCAACACTTGATGAAGTGCGTGCATTCTTTGATGCCACGGTCTTCTCCGAGGATCGTTCAAGGTTGGTCATTCAGCTTCGTGGTAAACGATTCGCCGAAGAGGCGTTTGCGACGCTCGACGGTGGTGTTGTGGTTGAGGACGTTGACCAATTCCACCGCGATATGGCCGTTCAACCTAAATAAGCCTTTCCTCTCTGAGCCGCCTCGCGCTGGAACTCTCCTGCGAAGCGGTTTTTATTATTGATCAGTTTAGCCCGCGGGCTGAGTTTGAGATGGAGGCGGTGTCTAAAGCCTAACGTTTCATAATGAAATCTTTAGCCGACACCTAACTCGTTTTTGCTACTGGTAGCCACTTCGAAAAATGGCTCTTTGCCGTAGAGGTCAGGGTGTAGATTCTTTTTCGAAATTCATCGATATCGCTCAGCCCTTTGTCGGTAAGCCCTATTCTTTAATAAATCACCTAATAAGATTCTAAAATAGAACTATGTATTAATAATTGGTGTTTTGGTGTAATCTCTTGCGCTATAAGAATCAATAAATAAGTTCTAAAAAAGAATTTACTAGCGGGGATGTGATGAATACGCGGTTAGATCCAGTTGAAACACAAGAGTGGTTAGAGTCGTTTGATGCGGTTAGACGGTTTAATGGAGACGGCGCATCCAGTGAGCTAATTGGCAAGCTGACCGATCATGCACGAGAGCAGGGTGTTCGACTGCCTGCGGCGATTACAACGCCCTTCAAAAACACCATTAACCCGGAAGATGAGCGTGTAATGCCGGGCGACCTGTTCATGGAGCGCCGAATTCGATCATTGATTCGCTGGAATGCGATGGCGATGGTCATGCGCGCTAATGACAACGAGGACGGGCTTGGCGGCCACATCTCAAGCTTTAGCTCGAGCGCCACGCTTTACGACGTAGGCATGAACTACTTCTTCCGTGGTACGGGTAACGGCCATCCGGGCGATCTTGTGTTTTACCAGGGCCATAGCGCCCCGGGGATGTACGCGCGTTCCTATCTCGAGGGTGTATTTGACGAGAGCCACCTAGAAAATTTTCGTCGAGAGGTTTCGGGAAATGGCCTTTCCTCATACCCCCACCCGTGGTTGATGCCCAACTATTGGCAGTTCCCAACAGTTTCGATGGGTCTGGGACCGATCCAAGCGATCTATCAAGCCCACGTCATGAAATACCAGCAGAAGCGCGGTTTGGTTGACCACCGAGATCGCAAAATCTGGTGTTTCATGGGTGACGGTGAGTGTGATGAGCCGGAATCATTAGGTGCCATTGGCCTTGCAGGGCGCGAGGGTCTAGGGAACCTTCACTTTGTGGTGAACTGTAACCTTCAGCGTCTTGATGGTCCTGTTCGCGGCAATGGAAAGATCATTCAGGAACTTGAAGGCGTTTTCCGTGGCGCCGGTTGGAACGTCATCAAAGTGGTCTGGGGGCGTCGCTGGGACCCGCTTTTTGACCGCGATAAATCAGGCATGTTGCTCAAGCGTATGGACGAAGTCTGTGACGGCGAGTTGCAGAATTGTAAGTTCAACGGTGGCGCGTACACGCGAGAGCACTTCTTTGGAAAATATCCGGAGACACTCGATCTCGTGAAAGACTTGAGCGATGACGACATCATGTATCTCAACCGTGGGGGGCATGATCCATACAAGGTTTATGCAGCCTACGCTGCAGCCTGTGAGGAGACCGAGCGCCCAACGGTCATTTTGGCTATGACGGTTAAGGGATATGGCACCAGCGAGGCAGGTGAGGCTGCAAACGAAACACACTCGCTGAAGAAGCTCGACATGAAGAGTCTCAGGGCCTTCCGCGATCGATTTGGCGTGCCAGTCTCGGACAAGGACTTGAAGGATGTGCCTTTTTATCGCCCACCGGAGGACAGCCCCGAGATGCGCTACCTTCGAGAGAAGCGTGCCGAGCTAGGCGGCAGCATTCCAGCAAGGAGGGCGGTTTCGTATAGTTTGCCAGCACCTGCAAAGTCGGCATACGCAGCCCAGCTCAAGGGAAGTGGGAAGCGCGAGATTTCAACAACGATGGCTTTCGTGCGCGTGCTGTCATCCCTGGTGAAAGACAAGCAAATTGGTGAGCGTATTGTTCCTATTGTTCCCGATGAAGCACGTACTTTCGGTATGGAAGGTATGTTCCGTCAGTTGGGCATCTACTCCTCTGTGGGTCAGCAATACACGCCACACGACGCAGGCCAGATTCTTTATTACAAAGAGGAAGAGACAGGGCAGATCCTAGAGGAGGGCATCAACGAGGCTGGAGCAATGTCTGCTTGGCTCGCCGCGGCAACCTCTTACTCCGTATCCGATTACCCAATGGTGCCGTTCTACATCTTCTATTCGATGTTTGGCTTCCAACGAATTCATGATCTTGCATGGGCTGCGGGTGATAGTCAGGCGCGTGGCTTCTTGATGGGTGCAACTGCCGGGCGAACAACACTCAACGGTGAAGGGCTTCAGCACCAAGACGGTCATAGTCATTTGATGGCTACGACTATTCCGAATTGTATCTCCTACGATCCGACTTACAGTTTCGAACTAGCGACGATTATCAGTTCGGGCATGAAGCGTATGTTTGAAGACGGCGAAAACGTCTTCTACTACATCACCACAATGAACGAAAACTACGTTCATCCCGACATGCCCGAAGGCGTTGAAGAAGGCATTGTCAAAGGCTTATATCCGCTGAAGAAATCGACTGCAAAGTCAAAAAAGCGTGTTCAGCTCATGAGCGCAGGAACAATCATGCGTGAAGTTGAAGCGGCTGCTGAAATGCTTGAGGAAGACTACGGCGTTGCTGCTGACATCTGGAGTATGACCAGCGTCAACGAGCTTGCTCGTGACGGACAAAAGATTACGCGCCGCAATATGATGAACCCGGCGGAAGAGCCTCAGGTTCCCTACGTTACACAGTGCATGGCTGCGACCGAAGGTCCGATTATCGCCGCGACAGATTATATGCGTGCGCATACCAATCAGATTCGGGAGTTCATGCCGCGATCATTCACGGTATTGGGAACGGATGGCTTTGGGCGAAGCGATACTCGAGCCAAATTGAGAGAGTTCTTTGAGGTCGATCGTCGATACGTGGTTCTTGCTGCAATGACGGCTCTCGCCGACGAAGGTGCTATTCCAAGATCAGATCTCGCAAAGGTCATGAGCGATCTTGGGATTGACCCCTCTAAGCCAGACCCCACAACGGTGTAAAGGAGAGAGATCGTGGCGAACTATACGATTTGTGTCCCTGATATTGGTGGTGCCGAGGGTGCCGAAGTGGTTGAGCTCCTCGTCGCAGTTGGCGACCAGATTGAGCTCGAGCAAAGCTTGATTGTTCTTGAGTCAGACAAAGCGTCTATGGAGATTCCTGCGTCTCATGCTGGTGTCATCAAAGAGCTCAAGGTTGCGGTGGGCGATGAACTGTCAGAAGGCGATGCGATTTTAATTCTCGAGCTCGCTGATGCTGGCGCTTCCTCGGTTGATGAGGTGGATTTAGGGGCTTCGACTTCGGAGGAGAGCGCGCCAGCTGCAGAGGCTGCTACAGTTGATGAGGCGGCTGTCACCGAACATGAGCCCGCTGTCGCAGAGAGCGAGCTCACCATCGCAGTGCCCGATATTGGTACTGATGGTGACGTAGAGGTTGTCGAAATTCCTGTCGCCGTGGGCGATGTCCTTGAAGAAGGCGACTCAATTGTTGTCCTTGAATCGGATAAAGCATCGATGGAGGTTCCCGCGACGGCTGGAGGTGAGATCCTCGAGTTGTTGGTCCAGGAAGGTGCTATGGTGAAGGAGGGCGCACCGTTAGTGCGTGTTCGCTCATCTGCTTCCGACGCCTCTACGACAGACTCTGTGGCACCTGCACCTGCACCTGCACCTGCACCTGCACCTGCACCTGCACCTGCACCTGCACCTGCACCTGCACCAGTCAAAAACGCCCTCGATGAAGTGGTATCGACCGATGCTAGCGGCCTTTATGTTGGTCCAGCGGTAAGAAAACTGGCTCGCGAGTTTGGCGTGGACCTTACTGCCCTGAAGGGTTCAGGTCCCAAGGGAAGAATTATTAAAGAAGATGTCCAGGCGTACGTTGCTAAGCGTTTAGCTGAGCCATCATCAGGTGCTGTCACCTCGGGCTCGGGTATTCCCGCGGTAGCAGATGTTGACTTCTCGAAATTTGGCCCTGTGCGTCGTGAGGCGCGTTCCCGTATCGATAAGGTGACCGCGGCTAACATGGCTAAGTCATGGCTCAACGTACCACATGTTACGCAGTTCGATGACGCAGACATTACAGATCTTGAGTCCTTCCGTAAGTCGCTGAAGGCAGAGGCTGAGCGACGCGGCAGTAAGCTGTCGCCACTCCCTTTCGTCATTAAGGCCCTTGCATTGGCACTGAATGAGAACCCGAAGATTAAATCGTCGCTTGCGGAGCAGGGCGAGGCGCTGATCTACAAGGATTACTGCCACGTCGGTATGGCGGTAGATACACCTAACGGTTTGGTAGTTCCGGTGATTCGCGATGCGGATAAAAAATCGATTTGGGCTCTGTCTGATGAGATTCGTGATCTTGCTGCAAAGGCGAAAGACAAAAAGCTCAAGCCTGATGAAATGCAGGGTGCGGTTTTCACCGTGAGCAGCTTGGGGAATATTGGTGGTCGAGGTTTTACACCCATCGTGAATACACCTGAGGTCGGTATTCTCGGTGTCAGCAAAGCGTCTACCCAGCCTGTTTGGGACGGCGAAGTGTTCCAGCCTAGAGTGATGTTGCCGGTCTCGCTGTCCTACGACCACCGTGTTGTAAACGGTGGTGACGCAGGCCGCTTCTTGACCTATTTGGTGGGCTTGCTCAGCGATATTCGCCAGCTAGCGATGAGTTAGACCCGCAGAGGCCGGCGGTCTCGCTGAGTGTGCTTAAGCAAAGGCCTCTTAGTTAAGAGGCTTCCTGGCGAGGGGCTCTGGTTTTAGGCCTGTTAGGTAAAGGGCGCTCGCGTGAAGACGGAGCGCCAGCTCAACTCGCAGCCGTTACACAATTTTTTCGTCAGCCGGTGTTGCGCATGCCCGCGGCAACGCCGGCGATAGAGACCATCAGCGCGCGCTGAACGGATTCACTCTCGCTTTCTCTTACGCGACGTAGCAGTTCGATTTGCACCAGGTTGAGCGGTGCTGTGTAGACGTTACGTAGTCCGATTGATTCTAATCCCCATGGATCTGATGCCATCAGTGTGTCGACACCGAGAATACCCATCAGCGATTCGATATCCGTACTGAGCTGTTGGCGTAGATCGCTTCCCAGGATCTTTAGATTGTCTTGAACCAGTGTGTCGTCATACAGCGAATTGATCACTAAATCGGACTTCGCATACACCATGTCGAGCATGGATAATCGCGACGCAAAGAATGGCCACTGATCCCGCATTTCTCTCAGCCGATCGAGCTGACCATTTCCAACAGCGGCTTTGAGCGCCGAGCCTGCGCCAAGCCATGCGGGCAGCACCAGACGACTTTGAGACCAGGCAAATATCCAAGGGATAGCGCGCAAGGTTTCGATGCCTCCACCGGTGCGGCGGCGTGCCGGTCGTGATCCAAGGGGGAGGCTTGCTAGCTCGGGCTCGGGGGTTGCCTGCCTGAAGTACTCAACGAAATTTGGGTTGCCTCGTACCCAGCTCCGATAGTCATTGCAGGCTTGTTCTGCTAACTCATTCATGAGCTCTCGCCACTCGGGCTTGGGAATGGGCGGGGGAGTTAGATTACCGCGCAGGATGGCGCTCGTATATTGCCCAAGCGTATTAATCGCTAGCGGCTTTAGCCCTAATTTGACGCGGATCATTTCGCCCTGCTCGGTCACGCGCAGACCTTGCTCTAGCGATCCAGGGGGCTGTGACAGCAACGCTTGGTGCGCTGGCGCGCCGCCGCGGCCAATGGTCCCGCCTCGCCCGTGAAAGAGCTGCAAACTGACGCCGTGTGATTGGCAAACATTCAACAACGCTTCCTGAGCACGGTACTGAGCCCACCCCGCGGATAGCATCCCGGCATCCTTGGCGCTATCAGAGTAGCCAATCATGACAACCATTGAGCGGCCTATTCGCTCTCGAAACACAGCATCACTCAGCAGTGCATCGAGGGTGCTGGGTGCGCCGTCGAGATCATCGAGCGTCTCAAAGAGTGGTGATACCGGAAGGTCCAAGGGTCCTCCGGTTGCTTTGAGCAGTAGTTGTACGGCGAGCACGTCAGATGGCTCGGACGCCATGGATATCACATAACACCCAAGCGCCTCCCGCGGCGTGTCTGCGATTACCTGAAAGGTGTCAAGAACCTCCTGGCATGGCTCCGAGGCTTCGAAGTTCAGGGGTAGTAGCGGGCGAGGGTTTGTAATTTCTGCGTTTAAGAATGCCTGCTTGTCCGTTTCGCTCCATTCGCTGTAGTTACCAAGACCAAGTGCTGTTGTGATTTCGCCGATCACATCGCTATGGCGAGTGCTTTCCTGGCGAACATCAAGTGTCACTAAGTGAGCACCGAAAGACTCTAATCGTCGGATGAGGTCGAGCAGTTTGCCGTCGGCAATGGCTGACAACCCAACTTCCGCAAGCGAGGCTCTACACTGCTGCAGGGGGCTAATGATATCTTGGGTGAAAAGGACGGGGGGGAGGGGATGCGTCCCGTCTTGGATGTACGCGCCGAGTTCATCGCGCTGTCTGCGAACAGCATCCCGCAGCGGCTTTAGTACTGCTCTGTAGGGTTCGCGTACATCGCCTATTACCTCGCGAAGCCCCTCGCTTGCCCTTGTGACCGAGAGTTCTTCGTAGATAGTCTCCAAGTTTTGGCTAATGAGATCTGCTGCTTGCCATCGACTGATGATCATCGCGCGCCGAGTCACCTTGGCTGTGACATTTGGATTGCCGTCACGGTCACCACCAATCCAGCTCGATAGGCGCACTACGGGCTTTGTGCGCGGAGGTAAGTCGAGTTCGAACTTCTCCGCAATGGCGTCGAGGTCGCGGAGGAATTCGGGTACGGCATCCCACAACGAATTTTCTATCACCGCGAAACTCCAGCGAGCCTCATCTATAGGCGTTGGGCGCTGCTCCAAGAATTCCTCGGTATGCCAGATTTGTGCAATCAAGTCAGCGAGTCGTGACTGAATGCGTTCTTCGCTCGCAAGGCCTGACTCAACGTCATTGAGGCAGTCATGTATTTCACCGTGTTTGTGAATCAGTGTTCGCCGTGTGATCTCGGTAGGGTGCGCGGTGAGTACGAGATCTATATGCAAATTTGCAACGGCCGTCGCTAGTGCTTCTTTGCTCACCGACTGGCTAAGCTCCTCAATGGTGCTTGAAACACGGTCGTATGCGCCGAAGTGATCACTCACAGACTTGGTCGTTGTAAAGTGTTGATCGGCGATGTTGGCAAGGTTAAGGAATTGCGCAAAACCGCGCGAAATCAGTAGAAGTTGCTCTGAATCGAGCTTGCGAAGCGCGTTAAAAAGCGCAGTGGTTTGCTCTACATCTGTCGCTGACTTCGACGCTTGCCGAATTGATTCAATGGTCTCGTAGAGGTCTTCGCCGACTGTGGAGCGAATAACGTCACCCAGCGTATCGCCGAGTAGTCGTACATTCTGGCGCAGCGCAGAGGTGTTCAGTAAGGGATTGTCTGTCATGTTTTAACTCGTTGGGAATCGGGTGTCCTTTAGGCTGTCTTTGATTCGAGCGAGATGTGGTGTGAAGCCCTCTCCGCGACGCAGAGTTACGCCAGTGGCCAGGACATCCAGTATGACAAGCTGTA
>CBFHQN010000038.1:0-15806 GCA_965657765.1 Luminiphilus sp.
ACCAACCAGATAAGAATCGCACCCACTGACCAGGTATCCACTGTAGGGAGACCTACCCTGCGCGCATGACGCTCTGGTGCGCTAAAGCCAATCGTTGAGGTTGATGAAAGCTCTTCACCAATGCGGCTACACGATTCGAAATCAAGCAGGCGTACCTGACCGTTGCGGTCGATGACGATGTTGTTTGGGGAGAGATCGCCGTGAACCAAGCTCAAACGTTCCAAACAGCGAAGCGCACTCAGCAGATCCCTCGCGACAGCATAGATACTCTCTGGACTTAACTCACCTAACAGATCGCTTAGGGCAACGCCCTCGACGTACTCACTCACCAACCAAGATTGCTCGCCATGAGGAATGACGGCAAAAAGTGTTGGGATAGCGGGATGCTCCAGCTCCGTACGCGCCCGCAAGCTATTGAGTCTCTCGTCCTCATCGCCCTCTGCGGGATTTTTGAAGGCGCATACCTTCTTTACTGTAACCAAGCGTTCGAGCATTTGATCGCGCGCGAGCCATACCTCAGCTTGCCCCCCAACGCCCAACCGCTCGATAAGCTTTAATCGGTCGGGAGTACCCACTTCCGATAAAAATGACTTGAGCGAGTTGATGGGTTTAAGTGCCATCTTTATCGGACACCCATTAAGCGCAACCGACTTGCAATAGAGGCTTTAGAGAGCCTCAGGGCCCGACTCAATGCGCTTAGATTGGGTCCAACTGAGCCAAGAGCCTCTTCAATCTCGGTATCGGAGCAATCCGCAGAGAGTCTCACGCCCGGAATAGTCTCCACACGACGATAAAGCGCCCCTCGGGAAAGCCCTAAACGCCGAGCTGTTTCGGCAATCTCAAATTCAGACTGCTCGTGAATGGTTTCAATCTCAGCATCAGTCAGCACCTTTGAGTTTGAGCGGCTGTCTTCAGACGCATGAACAATGAAATGGCGTTTCGTGAGGCCATTGTTCGTATCGTGACGGAGTGATAACGCAAAACGCTGCGCGCTTAATAAGAACTCGCGCACATTGCCGGGAAACTCTTTGTGAAGGGCTTCGTAAACAAAGCTCGCCCAGGCAGCGACGTCTCGGGGCTTCGAGCTTTTAGCGAGAAGTGAACGAGTATGTTCTGACGTGGCTAGAAGAACACCAAGATCTTCGAGCCGTTCTCGCAGCGGTGGAAGATCGATTGTAATTCCTGCCAACCGTTGGAGCAGTGCGTTTTTAAAACCTTTGCTGTCATCAAGGTCGACATCACTTGCGGCAATGATTCGAACATCAACCTTGTGCGGTTTACCACCAACAACCTGGACCTCACCCGTTTGTAACGCTCGCAACAGTTTGGGCTGCACTGACATCGACAGGTCGCCAATTTCATCCAAAAAAAGCGTCCCGTGATTTGCTTCGACGAAATAACCGTCGCGTTTCTCGGCACCTGTAAAGGCACCCCGTGCACTACCGAATAACTCTGCCTCGGCAAGCGTCTCAGGGAGTGCCGCCATGTTGAGGACTACGAGACGCTCATCCGATCGCGCGCTCGCCTCATGTATTGCAGTAGCAGCCACCTCCTTGCCCACACCTGACTCGCCGCGAAGCAGCACGGGCAGATCAGAACTCGCAGCAATGCTAATCAAGCGGCGGACACTACTCGCCTGTGGTGACACACCCGCAAAGCCGGCAACCGAATCATCGACGGGATCAACACGCTCGGGAACCATCTCCAGCGGTGCCTCAGGGGCTAGCCTCAACCAACAAACGACGGCATGCCCGAAGCGAATCGCAACGCCACGTTCAAGTTCCCTGAAACTCAGCGACATTGATGAGGCTTTTTCGGGACCTAGCTGGGTGTAGGAGTTCTCAGATGCATTGAGCAACTGAAGCCCACGCGCATGATGTTTGAGCATTAAGGCGCGACGACTGATGTGTGGCTCGCTCAGCCCTAGACCGTCCTCAAAGAGCGGTGCATTGCGACCAAGTGTTGTTGCGTCGAGATGCAAGGTACCCGAGGCATTCAGAGCCCCTAGTTTTAGTGATGCGCCAACGCGTGCTCGATCAGGGTGGAATACCACTATCAGCTTCAGCTGAAGCGGCCTCGCCCTGTGATCAAGCTCTCCTGTACGCAGCGGCGCCCTGGTCTTGTCGCCAGGTCGCATGCTTCCCCCAGATTTAATATCTGTATTTTTTCGTTATTGTCTGCTCTGCCAGACTAGCCTAGGCAATGCGGCAGCGAAGCTTTGTCTAGGTTTTGTCGGGTATTCAGTCAGCGCCCATGGACTAACTTGCAACGTCCGACTTGCTGAGCGCAAGAAGGTAGAACGCCGATGCGCCGCCAATGATTGCCGTTAAACCAACACCACCAAAATAGAGCTGAAAGCCCAGCGCGTCACCATAGGTATCAATCAGATAGGTATTAACCAGCGGCATATAGATATCAGGCGTATAACCGATCATTGATATCAGACCGATCGCAAGTCCAGCACGCCTTGGCTCGATGCGAGCCGTATTGAAGGAAGCCCAGTAAATGCCTCGAACGCCGTAAATGAGGACTGAGGACGTTGCGACTGCGAAGTACAACAGCGTGTAGGGGGAGTCAGCGGGCAACACCAACAGTGCGATCAATGAAAACCCCGCAAGTAAAATAGCAATGCCGAGTGATCGCACAGGGTGGAATCGATCTCCGATAAAGCCCGCGAGCACAGCGCCAATGGGGCGCATCCACAACCGCACCGTGGTCAAGGCGGCAACTGCTACAGCATCCAGACCAAACTGCGTTTGGAGAAACGCTGAGTAGGTGTAGGTTGCCCAGAAGACCTGATAGCCGGTGAGAATGCATAGAGCCACCAACCAAACTCGCAGGTTCAGTAAAAGACCGAATAAATCATGTGCCGTTTCTTTGAGGGTTACTGCAGCTGTCTCGTCAGAGGAACCGCCCTGGCCCATTTCCGCTTGCGA
This sequence comes from Luminiphilus sp., assembly GCA_965657765.1. Classification (GTDB taxonomy): domain Bacteria; phylum Pseudomonadota; class Gammaproteobacteria; order Pseudomonadales; family Halieaceae; genus Luminiphilus. Next base: position 2,937 of record CBFHQN010000038.1, read on the forward strand.
CGACTCATCTAGAACAAACCAGAGCAAAGCACCAATAAGAAGACAAACGATGCTGTAAAAAGTGATCACCTGCAACATGGCCGCCTCGTCGACAGCATCCAGGATAGAAACTGCGTAAGCAAACCAAGCAACCGCAATGGTTGCGAGTAGCGCCTCAAAAAGGCCTCGCCCGCCCTCAAGCAAACCAAAAAAGCGCGCCTGTTGATCATCGGGGGCAAGCAAAGAGCAGCCCTTGATCAGCGCAGCCCAAAACGTCAGTCCTGTGGTGATACCCCATAAGCCAAATATTACGTTTATCCACTCGGGGTCAGGTATTGATGCGTACCAAAAGCCAATCACACCCGTCATAACGACAGAAAACGTTAATAGCGAGCGCGGCGAGAATCGATCGGCTAGCCAACCGCTAGGGACGTAGCTCAAAACAAAGGCCATTCCAGAGATGCTATGGGCGACGTTGAGCTCCGCAAGGCTGATACCCATGGTTGAAATCAAGGTCAGCTCAAAGTTCTGCCTGAGATAAAGCAAGGGGTAGATGGCGCCACCGGCCATCATGAGAAACAGTAATTTGATATACCGCTGGGCGGTGTCACCTGAGAGTGCCGCTGGTGTTTTTATTTTCATTATCCCAGCTTACCCCGTATCCCCTCGCTTCGTCTCGTCAATTCCCAAACCATTGACAGCGCCTGCGCCAGACACAAAAAAAGGGCGCTCAAGCGCCCTCACATATTCTCTTTGAAATACTCCCAGTCTTAACTGGTGGGCACCTCGGTAAAGGGAATGCCCTTGTCCATACGCGGTTCTTGCGGCAAGCCCAGAACGCGCTCCGCGATAATATTGGTCATGATTTCATCGGTACCACCGGCAATACGCAAACCGGGTGCGCCCATGTAAGAGCCAATGATGTTATCAGCAAGCTTAGAGCGCTTGGTATCCCAGATCGCACCCGATGTCTCGAGCAGGTCCATGCAGAACGATGCTAACTGCTGCATCTTAGGCGCACCCACGAGCTTACCAATGGAGTTTTCAGGTCCAGGAATATCGCCACGCGAAAGTGCCGACAATGTGCGATAGCTGGTGTACTTGAGACCTGCCTCTTCAACGTAGAAGTTGGCGAGGCGCGCTTTAACCGCGCTGTCCTCGATAGCTGGCTTACCGTCGATCATCACTTCTTTCGCGAGCTGAACGGCGAGGTTCACATTGACACCGCTGCTACCTGCACCAATGGCTGCACGCTCGTTCATCAACGTCGTCAACGAGACCTGCCAGCCTTGGCCCACTTCACCCAGTCGCTGCGAATCAGGAACACGCACGTCGGTGAAATAAACCTCGTTGAAGTCCGACTCACCGGTCAACTGCTTAATCGGCTTAATCTCAATCCCGGGCGATTTCATGTCGATGAAGAAGTAGCTAAGACCCTTGTGCTTTGGCACGTTGGGGTCCGTACGAACAACGACGCAGCCGAAGTCTGAGTAGTGCGCGCCTGATGTCCAGATCTTCTGACCGTTGATGACCCACTCGTCACCGTCTTTCTCTGCTTTCGTGCGAAGCGCAGCCAGGTCTGAACCACCTGCAGGCTCTGAGAACAACTGACACCAGATCTCTTCACCGCTCGCAAGCTTAGGCAAGTAACGCTCGAGGTGCTGTGGCTGTGCATACGCCATCAGCGTTGGCGCCATCATGCCCTGACCGATCACAAAGAAGCCTGCAGGTACGTCGTACTTGGCTTCTTCCTGCTTCCAAATCACCTGCTCGATAGCTGATGCACCACGACCGCCGTAAGCGGGGTCCCAACCAATGCAGGCCCAGCCCGCATCATACTTACGCTTCTGCCAGAGCTTAGCCACTTCTAGGCGGCTCATGCCCTTAATTTCATCTTTAGAAGGAACGTTCGCAGCTAACCAATCTGCCGCTGCTGTACGAAACGCTGCCTGTTCGGGAGTATCGTTAAAATCCATGATTAACCTCTCTTTTTCTCGTCTCGTTTTATTCGTTATGCCGTGGCAGCCAAGCCATCAACCAGACGGCTCTGCCATTGCTTTTCACTACCCACAGCGAGGCTCAACAGCTTCGCGCGGCGGTAGTAGAACTGGCAATCAAATTCCCAAGTAAAGCCCATGCCGCCGTGCGTCTGAATGTTCTCTTCAGCTGCAAACAGTGACGCTTGGATGGCTGCAACACGCGTCGTTGCTGCCGCAACCGCTAGATCGCTGGCACCTCCATTCAACGCCCATGCACCGTAGTAAGCATTACTGCGCGCCAAAGTGTTCTTGACGTACATTTTAGCCAACTTGTGCTTGATAGCCTGGTAAGAGGCAATTGATCGGCCAAAGGCAAAACGACCTAGGGCATACTCACGCGCCTGCTCGAGCGCGCGATCCGCAATACCGATCTGCTCCCATGCAAAAAGTACGGCGGCTGTGTTCATCAGTGACTCGACCGCGGCCCAGCCCGCGCCCTCTTCACCCAACACCTCAGCGCACGCTCCATTAAACGTGAGTTCTGCGTGTCCGCGGCTGAAATCGATCATCTGCACGTTGTCTTTGTCGACGCAGTCCTGGCTCAGGTCAACCAGCGCAAGCGTGGCGCCATCACCCTTGTCTGCGGCACAGACAACAATAGCGACGTCTGCGATGCCACCGTCTGCCACAGGTACCTTCGTGCCATTCAGAACACCATCAGCAATCGAGGTGCTCATCTGATCAGGTGTGACCGCACCGCCCGCTTCGCCCATTGCAAAACAGCCGATGGCCGAGCCTTCCGCAATCTTGGGCAACCACGCTTCTTTCTGCGCTTCTGTACCCAGAGCCATGATGGCCTCTGCGGCCAAATAAACCGTTGAACTGAATGGCACAGGTGCGCAAGCACGACCGAGTTCTTCGGCGATAACAACGAGTTCAAGACTCGACATGCCAAGGCCACCGTACTCTTCAGGGATCGTTGTTGCGGTCCAGCCCATTTCGGAGATGCCTTTGTAAAGGTCAGCGTCGTGAGTTTCGCGGTTGTTCAACACGCGGCGAACCAATGTCGTAGGGCAATGTTGGGACAGGTAGTTTCGTGCCTGGTCCCGCAGCATTTGCTGTTCTTCAGAAAACTCGAAGTTCATGCGTTGGTCTCTATTGTTGTTAGTTGTGGCCTAAGAGTAGCGAGCGGCAGTCCGACTGCCAATACATTGATGTGATTTTGCTAGGACAGAGATGGTAGAAATGCGATGTCACGGATGCGCAGGGAGCGTTAACGGGTAATCGAATGGAAAAATCTACGAACTAGGAAAGAAACACAAGATGTTTAGAACCCTTCCTCAAATAGCGAGCATGGAGGCAGAGGGCGTCTCACGCGCATTTCGCGCTAAAAGACAATAATTGCAGACTTTTATCGCCCGAGCGCCCGACTTGCTATTGCAACGAATCGATCTTCCTTCGCCGTTTCAGTACGCGCGCGATCAACAATCTCGGTCAAGCGTTTCACCGAGGCATCGTTATCACCAACGCGGGCATAAGCATCTGCGATCATCAATGCCATTTGATTGGTAGTCGTCTCTTCAAGCAATCGAAACCACCAAATATCTGCGTGCTTATCGAGGGCAATCAGGGCCTCGTATTGCTGGGTCTGGTAGTAGTGTGTCACCAAGAGTTTTAGAGCATTAAAGGTGACAAACTCAAAAGGCAGCTCTTCTTTTTCATGAAATACAAACTGTTCGATGTACTCATAGCCGGCATCTTTATTGCCCATCATGATTTCAGCAAAGCCCGCAAAATAGTACATCCGATAATTTGGACCCTTTCGACTTAAGGCGTATTTTTTGAGCTTTTTCCAATCCTGCTTTTCGATCCTTTGGTTGATCCGGCGAGTGTCATTTTCTTGAATGAAACTCCACCTAACCGGCTCATCGCTGAACTCCATGCGCTTACCAGCGCCTATCAAGTCAAAGGTAAACTTATTTCGGACACCAGGCACATCAACAGCTGTGCCATCGACAATCCTTGGCTGGTACCGAAAATCCTGTGCAGCCTGGACGCTGATTCCTTCAAATAATCCTACGGGCTGACATCTTTCTGGAAAGGCGTCTTTCACTGCACCGGTGGACGTTACCGTGTACTCAATGATGCAGTAGCCCTCGATACCGTTGAATTGAGAAACGTGTGGGTAAACCGGCGCATTTTTGTCGAGCGCCGCGTACTCCTGATTGAGCACTCCGTTGTGGTTCACCGCCTCGTCTTGTGCGGCAGAATGCCCTGAAACGCTCAAAAGCCCTGCAAGCCCCAGTGCATAAAAGACTACTTTCATATGAATTGCCGCCTTCTTCTTCAGTCAACCCTTAATTTATAAACCCACAAATAGCGACTTTCAAATTTTGCTCGGTTGCGTTAACAATAAGCATCGATAAAAAGAAAAAAAGGATTTGTTATGCCTAATCACAGATTCACCAACCTTCGCAGCGCCGTATTGTTGATGCTAACAACAGTCTTCTTAGTGCTCGGAGGTTGTGGTGGTGGCGGTGGCTCATCGACGCCCGATCCAGAACCTACCGGCAGCGATGGGGGCTCCTCAGGCGGTGGCGATTCATCATCGAGCGGAGGCTCAACAGACAGTGGCCCCGATTTTTCTGAGGTGGATGCGTCTTTCCAAGCCTTCATTGATGAACGCGCGGATTTCGATGGCATTAGCTACATTCTCGTAGACGCCGAGGGCATCATGCATCAGGCGACCTTTGGTGATCACACCGACGATACGGTGGTACTTCTGGCATCGACCAGCAAGGTCCCCGCGGTAATGACACTGATGGCGCTGCAAGAAGACAGTAATGTCGATTTTTCCATAAGCGAGCCTGTCAGCACCTATCTTGCCTATGATGGCCCCTATGCGGATCGGACAGTTGAGCAGATGGTCAGCAACACCTCGGGAATTCCCGGACTAAGACTCCTTGTGGGTTACGGATCACGAGAGGGACCTACGATTGAAGACTTCAATCACCTGTGTCAATTCAGCGCCCAACCCATCTTCGACTTTGAGGCCTGCGGCCAAACACTCGTGCAAAACGAACTACCCACATCACAACCGGCGGGTAGCGTGTATGACTACGGGGGTAGTCAATGGCAAATTGCGGGTGTGGCTGCTAGCACGGTTGCAAATGCGACGTGGAATCAATTGGTCGATCAGTACCTCGGTACGCCCTGTGACCTCGAGGTCTTTACCTTCGGTAACCCTTGGGAATCACCTACATCCTTCACTGGATCGATCGATACCCTCGCAGGCATGAGCAACCCCAATATTGAGGGTGGTGCGATTACCAATATGGCCGACTACGCCAAGCTGCTTCAAGTGCACTTAAACGGCGGTTTCTGTGGCGACACCCAGGTGTTAAGCGAAGACTCTATTGCCAGCATGCAGGTCGATCGTGGCGGTGTTGTGGCAACCAACGCTACACCTTACGGCATGGGCTGGTGGATTCGTGAAGATCTCCCAGGGGTATTTACCGACCCCGGCGCCTTTGGTGCTGTGAGCTTTATTGACGTAAATCGCGGTATTGGGGGCTACATGGCCATCGACGAATACGGCGACGAGGCAGACTCTGGGGCGCCCCCCGGCTTCTTTATCGGACAGGCCATCGGCGCTATCCAAGCAGCGTGGGATGCGGCGCAATAGCATCACGCCCCAAACCAGCATTGATGTCTAAAAGGGGCTTAACGCCCCTTTTTTGCCACCTCTTTTTTGGACCTCTTTTGCCGCCCCCTTTTCTTTCAGAGCCGGCACTTATTTAACCTCTGGTTTTCATGTCGCTTTTTTAGTCTCTTTTTTCTTCCTTTAAACTTTTCATAAAGGAAAAGGTCCGGCTGGGCGTTCCTAATAAAATAAAAGGTCATGGGTTTGCGGGAAGCTCCGGCAGCGGCTCATCGCCGCAATCCGCCGCCCGGCCCTCAATAAAGTAGAACTCCGCTTGATCAAATAGGAGCCCATTCTGAGATTTGGTGCGCACCCATTTTTTCAGGTAGGTGCAGTGGTAGGCCTCGTTTCGTGGCATCCACTCGGTTGGGTCACTGCTGCCTTTTTCGCTATTAGAGGACGCTCCAACAGCGAGAAAATTGTGGCTGGTTTCGGGAAGAATCCCTGCCTCCAAACTGCCCGTGTTGGCAAAGCGCCGTTGCAGAGCCGCATCGAGGCTCCCTAGACCTGAAATCCAAGACTCATAGAGCGCGACAAGGTGGTCTATCTGCACGTCTGAGGCGCTGTAGTAATAAATATCGTCATAGGGGTCGAGCCAACGCCCCGTCTCAACAGAGCAACCGTTTGAGGACATGACTAACGGATACGCACCCTCGCCCTCCAGATGTTGAGCCATTAAAATTTCGTGGCGATCGGAAATACAATCGCCATCTTCATCATCCCAAGTGCTCGGACGATCGTAAGTCGGCGTGTTCACTTCCCCAACCTCGACATTCAGGCCAAAGAGGGTGCGCTTTGCGGCTTCATCGTCGCTAACATCGTTTGTCACCGTGATAACCACGGAGACTGACGTTGTTAGTGTTCCGTCAGAGGCCGACAGCGTAATGTCGTATTCGTTGTTCTGATCGCTATCAGCGGGCGCCTCGAAATCAGGCGGAGCAATAAACGCCAGGCTACCTATGCTGGTAACCGAAAGCGCTTCGCTATCAGTGCCACTGATCGAGAGCGTAATCGGGTCAGCGTCCGGGTCGGAGAACGAAATACCATCGATAACCGTACCGGTATTTTCCCGAATGCTGAGATCGTAACTCGCCTGATCAAACACAGGTGCGCGGTTCGTTAACTGAGGCTCCGATGCCGAGCCACCACCGCCTCCACCGCAAGAGGAGAGACCGATCCCGGCCATGAAAACGAGACCCAGCCTAGAAGTCAGTGTTGAGTGTTTAATCAATGCTTCCTACCTGTCACTGGTGGTATGCCCTGTTCGAGGCGCGAGTATGACGGTAAAAGATGACATCTTCACGATCGATGATGATAAAGGTGCGTTGATGATCTGTACCCCGAGTGACAGACTTTACATCAGCACTGCGTGCTCTACCGATGACCACCAACCGGCACCAAAAAGTGACGATCAAAAACTGGTTAAGGGCACAACCAACGCATAACCTGCAGCTAGGACCGCTCGCAATGACGCAACTTAAGACCGAACGCCTCATTCTCAGACCGACCACGGCAGATGACTGGCCGCAAGTCCGCGAATTCCTTATGTGCGAAGACACAATGCAGCACCTAGGTGGACATCAGCAGGAGCCTGATGCATGGCGCACCCTCGCGCAGTGGATCGGTGTTTGGTCGCTCACTAAAGCTGCAATGTTTGGTGTGATCGAGAAGTCGTCCGGCGAGTGGATCGGTCGCATTGGTCCTTGGCATCCGCTGCACTGGCCGACCTTGGAGGTGGGCTGGGGTCTCAGAAAAGCCTACTGGGGACAGGGCTATGCCTATGAGGCCGCCTCTGCTTGCATCGATTTTGCCTTTCATGAGCTCGGCTGGGATGAAGTAACTCACCTCATTGAAGACGCCAATACTCCTTCGCAGGCACTCGCTCAACGTCTCGGCTCTGCGCCAAATGAATACGTTCATTTGCCCGGTTCGTTGAGTGATGTTCGGGTTCGCGTTTGGCGCCAATCGAAAGGACAGTGGCTGGCACGCAAATGATTCGCGCGCTTCTCAGCCAACCCTTTGCTCGAGCGCTCTTTTGGGTCATGTGCGGAACGGTTTTAGCTGGTGCACTGGCACCGCAAGCGGACACTCCTCAACTTTTTGCTCTCGCTGACAAGGTCGCTCATACCCTCGCCTTTACAGCACTCGCTTTGGTTGGGCTGCGAGCCTATCCAAGACACACTTGGATCGTTTGTATTCTTCTCATAGCCCTAGGCGGACTGATCGAGATCGTCCAAGGGTATACGTCGACTCGCTCACAGGAATGGGAAGACTTCCTCGCTGATATTTTAGGCGTCGGTCTGGGCACAGTCTTTGCCAAGCTTTCTCGGTCCACAAACTGAAGTAGCAACATGACAAATTCACAAACAGCCCGAACTTTCCATTCGCTGAACTGGGGACAAACCTCACAGCAGCATCATGATGATACTCACCCAGAAGCTGCAGGCACCCACGTGGCGTGAAAGCCCGCGGGGACTCTACCTGGGAGTCTGACCTTGGCGATGGGTCCTTGCTCGATATCTTTGGCATAAAAAATACAGAACCATGAACTCCAGTCCTTGGTATCATGCACAAAGTTCACAACGTACCCGTTGTCTTCCTCACATTCCGAGGTCGCACCCACTTTGGGTGCATACACAGCTTCGCTACCCAGCACGCCCTCGCCATAGTCATAGCGCCAGCTCTTGCCTGTCTCGTTGTCGTACTTCACTAAACCAGTGAAGCGCAGGGTGTAACCGCCCTCTTCATGCGTCGGGATGTATTGGTGGTAGGCGTATCGACTCTTCTGCCCCCCATAGAGCGGGTTGGTCTTGTTGAACTCAGTATTGAGATCGTCGATGTCCCCTTCGCGCACCTCACCCGTGACGAGATTAAAGCGCCAGCGATAGTTATTAGCTTCTAGCCGCATGTAAGCGAGCATGTGTGACAACTCACCCTCGTCACCGTAAGCCTTGGGCATGGGGTTGACCGAGCGACAACCATCCATGATTACCCAGTCGCCCTCTTCCCAGCAGTTTGAGACGTGGAGGATGTAGCAGGGCTCGCAGTCGAACCATCGAATCGTGTTGCTTTCTCCAAACCTTGGAATCAATCCAAAGCGCGTCGGGATATCGCAATGGAAGGTCAGCACCCGCAGCTTGTGGTTTTTTAGGACATCGAGGTCATGGAAAAACGGTAGGTCGTGCAAGACGGTGTAGTTCTGTGTAAAGCCAATATCGTGAGGTAAGCGTGCCCCCGGCAAATCGATCGGCACCTCGTGAACCACTTCACCCTTGGCGTTCGCCACACCATAGGTCATGTATGGTGGGGTGTCGTTGTAATCGAAATACAAGAGCTCACCCGTGCGCCAATCGACCTTCGAGTGCGCGGACATCTTGGGCTTATTGCGACCATCTAAATGGAAAGCCTTGCGGGTCTCCAGCGTCGTGGGATCAAGCGCGATGGGGTTGCCTGCGTTGTACCAAAGGCTCACAAGATCTCCGTTCAAACAGAAGATATCGGTGTTGGACGTGTCTTTTATGCCGAATTCAGAGACGCTGTAATCAAACGGCCCCATGACGCCGGGAGAGACCGACTCACCTGCAACGCCCTCATCGGTAAAGGCGGGCGTTTCGATCCACCGGTTAACGTAACGCGCACCGTCGTCGCCAATATGAAGCGCGTGAACCATGCCATCACCGTCGAAGGGGTGATAGCGATTCTTAGGTTCAAAGACAGGGTTTGCACCATTGCGATAGTAAGTACCGCGTAAATCGCTGGGTAACTCGCCGATGACTTCTAACTTGTCTTTGTCGAGCTCGCGCGTTGTCGGCGCATACACACCATGAAGATACGGGTTGTCGTGGTTGTAAATCCACGCAGGAGCGTCGTCGAACTGCGGCGCGGATCCTAGGCATTTATCGCTAATGGGAAATTCAGCAAGCGGCGCACGGCCCGCTTTTGGCGATTGATGTGCTGTCATGACAAACACCTTGTGTGGCTAACTAAATCAGCCACTTTAGATCTAAAGAGACCTGAGCTTACCGCGTCCACGGTGCAAGGCAAGTAACGACAGGGCTAAGGCATAGTCCTGATCATTAATTCTGAGCAACACAAACCATCACCCCAGCCGACTAAATGCGCACCCAGCCTTCTCTCCCCAAAAAAACCGCTCGTGATACTCTCCGTATTGGAGATTATGAATTGCACTGGGGCAGCTCACCGAGCCACTGAACCACGGGCGCTTGTCTACCCCTTGCCGTAGAACTGCAATGAGTTGGGCTTATTCTCGCCTGATCATAAATTGTATTGACGAGCAGGCGGATCAGTGAGTCGGGACGCCCGGGCAATTCAGCTATAACGCAAAAAACGAACAAACAATAAAAAGGCCATCATCATGAAGCTACGAGGCTTAGCTCACATCACATTCGCCTACATCGTCACGGTCGGTATTGCTTGGGCAACGCTAGAGGCTCTGGGTCAAAGCCCTATCTGGGATATGTTCTGGGCAGATATCGCAGCGACTATCGCGATCTTTGTTTTCAGTCGCCTCTACAAGAACTCGAGCTTCTACGACGCCTACTGGAGCGTGATTCCACCGCTTATTACGCTGTATTGGGTGATGGAGGCGACCGCAAGCGGTATCGATAGCACGCGAGTTTGGCTTGTGGTTGTGCTTGTTTGGCTGTGGGGTATTCGCCTCACTGCCAACTGGGCCACCTTCTGGCCGGGTCTCGAGCATGAGGATTGGCGTTACGGGCCGATAAAAGACAACGCAGGCAAGTTGGATGCGCTAGCTGACTTTTCGGCGATTCACCTCTTCCCTACGGTTATTGTCTTTGTCTCATGCCTGCCGATCTACGCAGCGGTCGCCATGGATTCTCAGCCATTGAACTGGCTCGACTATGTTGCCGCGGCGGTAACTGCGACGGCTGTTTTGATCGAGCTGGTGGCCGACATTCAGCTGCACCGATTCCTGAACCACCGAAAAGAAGGCGAGATCATGAAAACCGGTCTCTGGGCCTACTCGCGCCACCCTAACTACTTTGGTGAGTGGCTGTTCTGGGCAGGTCTTGCCCTCTTTGGTGTCGCCGCAGTACCCACAAGCTGGTGGTGGGCGGCACCCGGCTCGATCGCCATGTTGGTTATGTTCTTAGCGGCTAGTATCCCCATGATTGATAAACGCAGCCTTGCGCGCCGACCCGAGTATGGCGAGCATATGAAACGTGTGTCAGGCTTTCTGCCATTACCGCCCAAATCATAGGCGCGACAGTTTTATTGGAGATTTCAGATGACCACATTTAATCGATACCTACTGCTGGTGACTGCTGCCCTTGCGACTCACGTGCAGGCACAATCGATGGTGATCAAGGGCGCAAGCATCCTCGACGTCACCAACGGAGAGCTCTTAAAGAATCACGTAGTTGTGGTCGATGATGGCCGAATCGCAAAGGTGAGCCCTGCTTCATCGACTAGCCTCCCTAAAGGCATTGAGGTGGTTGATCTGCAAGGCCACACATTGATGCCTGGCTTGATCGACATGCACGTGCATCTGACATCAGGTGGCGGTTATCACGGCTATGAGCGTCTGAAACTGACCGATGAGCGGCGGGCTATTTTGGGTGTTGTACACGCCGAGCAGACCCTGATGGCGGGGTTTACCACCGTGCGTAATGTGGGCGCAGGATCCTTTGGCGATGTTGCGCTACGTGATGCGATCAATGAAGGCGATATCCCCGGTCCACGCATGCTGGTCTCAGGTCCTCCAATTGGAATCACGGGCGGGCACTGCTCGGATAACAATCTCCTCCCGCCTGAGTACAACATCACTGGCGAAGGAGTCGCCGACGGCCCCTGGGCAGCTCGTACTGCCGTCAGACGAAACATCAAATATGGCGCGGATCTCATCAAAACTTGCTCCACGGGCGGCGTTTTGTCCAAGGGCACTAAAGTCGGTGCACCGCAATATACGCTCGAAGAGCTCACCGCACTGGTGGATGAAGCCCACAGTCGAGGTCTTAAAGTCGCGTCACACGCGCACGGCTCTGAGGGCATTATCAATGCACTGAAAGCAGGCGCTGACACGATCGAGCACGCCAGCTTTATCGATGATGAAGGTATCCGCCTCGCTATTGAGAACGACGCCGCGCTATCGATGGATATCTACGTGACTGAGTACATTCTTGGCGAGGGCGCGAGCGCAGGCATTTTGGACGAGTCACTCGAGAAAGAGCGCAAAACCGGTGCGACACAACGCGCGAACTTCCGTAAAGCCGTCGAAGCAGGCGCGACGATTGTTTATGGCACGGACGCGGGTGTGTACCCGCACGGCCAGAACGCCAAGCAGCTCTCGCGTATGACACGGTTCGGTATGACTCCGCTCCAAGCAATTCAGTCAGCCACGATGACGGCGGCTGAAGTCATGGGCTGGGGCTATGAAGTGGGCAAGATCGAGGCTGGGTATGCCGCGGATTTTGTGGCCGTTAAAGGCAATCCACTTGAGAACATCGAGTTACTCGAGGAGCCTGCGGCAGTGATTAAGGGTGGCGTGAGGTATCGGTAACCTAGGATTTCTGGATCTGCTGAGATCATTTTGAGATCGGTTTTGTAGGGCGGAGTTGGCGCAAGGCAGTCTGAACTAGGGCAAAGACGCCTCAATCTTGAAAGGTAAGAATGCTTCGATGTCGAGCCACCTCGGCTCTACGGCACATCGGTAACCAGCGCGCTGGTACCCTAGTTGATGTAAAAAAGAACTCAACCTATGCCTCTTTGTGGTTAACATATCCGTTTGTTACTCCAGCAATGGCGCAACATCTTTAGAACTAATGAGATCTAAGTCCAAACCCACTTGGCCGAAGCTCGTGACTGAGAACTCGCCGATATCATGACTCGTATGCACTAATGTGAGCTCACCACATAAACCTGCAAGCGCGGCTTTTGAGACTTCCTGCAACAGCGCAAAAATTCGGTAGTAATCAGCCATCGGCGGTTTATCGAGCGATGCACGCTTCCGGTTTTTCTCTACAAGCAGCGCATCAACAGCCCATTCAATCTTCGCAAGTGTGCCCGGTCGGTGACGCTCGATAAACGCAGCGGCTTGTGAGTAGCGCGTCTCAAAACTCACATTATTTCGGTCAGCGCTTGGCGAGTGGTAATCGGCTAAGCCCTCGTCAAGTACAATCAAGCCACGCTTCAAATGCAGGGTGTAAGCAGCAAGAGGCGTAATAGCCG
>CBFHQN010000039.1:0-15748 GCA_965657765.1 Luminiphilus sp.
CTTGCACTTAACCAAGAAGCGAGTGGCCAAAGGCAGTCGGGTAAAGCAAGGCCAAGTTATAGGAACCGTCGGCTCAACAGGCGCCGCGACAGGGCCGCACCTGCATTACGAATTTTTGGTAAATGGTGTTCACCGAAATCCTCGCACCGTGCACAAAATACTACCGAAAGCACGATCGCTCCCTGAAACCGAACTGGCCGCGTTCCAAAAGGCCATTAGGCAACCCGTTGAGCAACTCGCGGCACTCAAAGTCAGCAGTGCTGAAACAGGCACGGAAACAGGTGCTGAATGAGCCACGGTGCTACAAAAACGCAGGTGACGAGTGCGCGACGCTGATCTATTCATTGGCCTGATGTCCGGCACAAGTGCCGACGCGGTTGATGCGACCCTGGTGAGCTTTGACGACAGGGGTGGTGTTAACACCATAGCGAGCCACTCACTCCCTATGCTCGAGGGTTTAAGAAGACGCATTGTCGAGCTTCAGACTCGAGCGTCTCGCGATGTCTTTGATGTTTGTGAGCTCGATGTCGAACTCGCTGACCTCTATGCTACTGCAGTATCTGAACTCCTTGCACGAACTGAGTACCAAGCAACTGATATCACTGCCGTTGGCAATCACGGACAAACGCTTCTTCATTTTCCAAACAACAAAACCGCCTTCACCCTTCAAATTGGGGATAACCATCGTTTGGCGGAGCTAAGTGGTATACAGGTAGTGGGTGATTTTCGACGCCGCGATATCGCCGCAGGTGGTCAAGGGGCGCCGCTCATTCCTGCTTTTCACAAGACACTAATATCAAACTCTGGGTCAGCGGCTTTTCTCAATATTGGTGGCATTGCGAACATCAGCTATTTCGACAAAGGCATGGTGTCAGGTTTTGATACAGGCCCGGGTAATACCTTGATGGACGGGTGGATTTACAGACACAAGGGCCTCAACCTCGATCGTGACGGAGCCTGGGCGCGCGAAGGCTCTGTGAATGAACAGCTACTTACCACTATGCAAGAAGACCCTTATTTCAAAAACTCGGCGCCCAAGAGCACTGGGCAGGATTACTTCAACTTGGCATGGCTAGATCATTTCTTAATGGCTGATATCGCGCCGGAGGATGTGCAGCGCACGCTACTTGAATTGACAGCAACCACAGCCAGCGAGGCCATCAGTCTTAGTGGATGCACATCTGTTTTTACCTTTGGTGGCGGTAGACACAACGCCCTTCTGATGGAGCGTCTGCAAGCCTTGTTGGGGGACGTATCAATCGAGCCTACAGACAGGCTCGGTGTTGACCCTGACTACATGGAGGCAACGGCCTTTGCCTGGCTTGCCAAGCAATGTCTCGCAGGACAGCCAGGCAACGAACCCAAGGTCACAGGTGCGCGAGGCGACCGTGTGCTAGGGGTTGTTTTCCCTGCTTGATTCGCGGCTCGAGCCACGCTTGCCTCTCTGAAAGCGGATGATTTACCAGCCCTCCAACCGCATCATGGCTTACCCACTAAAAAAGAGTGCTCAATCGCTAACTTTAAGACGCGAGCTCGGGATGCTTTTACCGAAGCATGAGTTCAAACAGTGCGAACAGTGCGAACAGTATTAGGTCGGAGTTTACGGTCTAAATTGAGGATCTAGATTGAGCCACTAGATCGAAAAAGACGCGCCACAACCACAAGTGGTAGTCGCATTGGGGTTGTTAACGACGAACTTGGAACCCTCGAGCCCCTCTACGTAGTCAATCTCCGACCCCATGAGGTACTGGTAGCTCATCGCGTCGATCAATGCGCCTACACCCTCGCGCTCGATCACCCAATCGTCCTCCGCGGTATTGTCATCAAATGTGAAGCCGTACTGAAAACCCGAACAGCCGCCGCCAGTGATATACACCCGAAAACGCAGCGACGGGTTTTCCTCTTCAGCAATTAACACCTGCAGTTTGTTGACTGCATTGTCAGAGAGACGAATTTCAGTAGGGTCAAATCCTGCAACGACCGACATAGATGCTCCAAGCCTAGGCTTTATCAACCGAGGGCGTCGGCGTTACCGAGCTGATTGGCTCGACCTTAGCTGACGCGGTTGAGTGCTTAAGGTTTCCGTCGATTTTACTGCCCATCGACATTTCAATGAGATTGTAGAAAACGTCGCCAGCGACCACAGCGCCTTTCGTAAGCTCGAGGTTCTCAGCGCTGTAGATATTACCTTTAACAGAGCCGCTGATTGACGCAGAAGGCACGCGAATCTCGCCCTCAACAGAGCCTCCTGCAACAACTCGTAGTAGCGCTGACGCACTGGGCTCGGCGCTGATTGAGCCGATAACCTTCCCCTCAACATCGAGGTTACCTGAGAAACTTATATCGCCCGTCACAGTAGTTCCCGATGAAATCAGCGTTGTGTTACCACTGGCAGCACTCGGCATTTGCGATTGCTTATTTCTCATTTTCTTGTCCCCTAATTCCGTTCTTTTTTGTTCTCGAGCAATGTGTCTAACGGCTACCTGTCATTAGCTATTAACTGTCTGAAACCAACAACTTTCTCAGACGTACCGCATAGCTGCATATACATGCGCCCTTTCTTTCACTTTTTCAAGTTTTGATCCACTAACCATCGCACTTTTAAACGCTTTCTAAGTTCCTTGCTGCTCGGTACTTACATGCAGGTACTTATCATTCACGCCATTCAGGCACTATCCGCTAGCGTCTCCTGCCATGGAAAGCTTTGCTCATAGTTTCGCTTGCGCGGCTTCGATAACTTTATGCTGAAGCGGACTTCGGAAGCCGCGAAACCCTCTGGCACCTTTATGATGCCAGATATCCGCTGAAAATATTTAAAGCCAACCGTATGGTCAGGGGTTGATGAGTAAGCAGCATCCAAGGCACGCCCCTCTGAATCGACGAGCTCTACTTTCATTTGTCCCTTGTAGGACTGTGTTCCCGGCGCTAGGCGCTGAACCACCGCTCGGTACTCTAGCTCGCGTGACTCGGCTCTCCAGCTGATATCGGGCTCCCTCACTTTTACCGAACTAACGTCCTCAGAGGAGGACATGATGTCGCGGTAGAAGACCAGCTCTCGTTCTAAATCGTCGACTTTACTTTCTTTATTGGCGAGGTCTTCGCGTAACCGACTCAGGGTCTCCGACTCTACCGATAGACGCGTCTCCAACTTCGAGATGCGCGCCTTCAGACCCGCCTCGTCAAGCACCAGCGGCACCCGATCATCAAAACCATTTTGATAGCCGAGGTAGTAGATGACACCCGCCGCGATCAAGGCGAACGAGAACTCGGCAATTCGGAGCTGACGCTGTCGAACAACATTGACGCGCTTAACAACCGTTTTAATCTCTGCCTGCGACATATGGCTAGGGAATGACCGCGGGGCTTTCGAGTCCCATTGTCTCGTCGAAGCCATGCATGAGGTTCATCGCTTGAATTGCCTGCCCGGAAGCGCCTTTCACTAAGTTATCAATCGCTACGGTGACAACTACCGTATCGCCCGCTGGTTGCGTGACATCGATTTCACAGCGATTAGTCCCGGCGACGTGCCGCGTCTCGGGCTCGTAGTCGCCATCGGTAAGCACCACAAACGGCTCATCGTGGTAACAGTCTTGGAAAATACCGCGCAAATCAGCTGAGGTATTAGTCAATTTAGCGAACAGTGTTGCGTGAATGCCGCGCACCATGGGTGCCAAATGAGGGACGAACGTTAATTTGACCTCAGCGCCAGCCACTCGAGAGAGACCCTGCTCCATCTCGGGTAAATGGCGGTGACCGGAGACCCCATAGGACTTCATCGACTCAGTCGCCTCGGTGAGGAGCAAGTTAATCTTAGCGCTACGCCCGGCACCACTGGTGCCCGATGCGCACGAGGCGATCAAACTCGATTGATCGATAATGCCTGCCTGCAAGAGCGGCATGAAGCCAAGCTGCACCGCCGTAGGGTAGCAACCAGGACAGGCTACCAAATGAGCGGAACGCAAAGCGTCTCGATTCAACTCTGGCAAACCGTAGACCGCCTGCTTAACAAGATCAGGAGCAACGTGTTCAACACCGTACCAGGATTGCCACTGTTCAATGTTTTCGAGCCGAAAGTCTGCTGACAGGTCAATAACCTTTTTACCCTTTTCGATCAGTACGGGAACCGTATTCATTGCCACGGCATGGGGTGTCGCAAAAAATACGACATCGCAGTCGTCAAAATCTGTTTCAGCGGGGTCCTCGAATGCTAAGTCGATAGTGCCGCGAAGATTGGGGAAAAGCCGGTCCACGCGCACACCTGCCTCAGCGCGAGATGTCAGACGTGTGATTTCAACCTCTGGATGCGCTAACAGCAATCGAATGAGTTCGACGCCGGCGTAGCCGGTCGCTCCTACAATGCCAACTTTAATCATTTCAGGCCTAAGATCTGATATTGTGCGCGTAGTTTACTTGCTGTTCGATTCGAAACCAGCACGGAGTTGCCAATGCTTTGGATTCAAGGGCTGCATGTGGTGTTTGTGGTGACCTGGTTCGCGGGACTTTTTTACCTCCCTCGAATTTTCGTCTACTACGCGCAGGCAGAAGACGACACAACAAAGACCACGCTCGCCGTTATGGCTCGCAAGCTCTATAAATTTGTGACGCCCCTCATGATGCTCGCAGTCGCCTTGGGCCTGTGGCGACTCAGTTTTGCGCTCGATTACTATCTGAGCAGTCTTTGGATGCAATTGAAGCTCGCAGGCGTTGTCTGCTTACTGGTCTACCACGTCCAATGCGGACGGTACGTTAAGCGGATAAAGGGTGGTGATAACAGCAGGAGCCACGTTTTTTATCGTTTTTTCAACGAGGTGCCAGTACTTTTTCTATTTGCCATCGTGCTGTTGGTCTACATCAGACCAGGTTGAAAAGTGGGTTGAAAACGAGGCAACCAAAACCAATATAAGAAAACGACACTAAGTCGGGGGAAGATGGTCAATGACCAAGTCAGAAGCGCTGTTTGAGCGTGCACAAACTCATATTCCGGGCGGCGTTAACTCGCCAGTAAGAGCCTTTAAAGCGGTCGGTGGTACTCCGCGCTTTATGGAGCGATCCGACGGCGCCTATATTTTCGACGCCGATGGCAATAAATATATCGATTACGTTTTGTCGTGGGGTCCCATGATTATGGGCCACAACCATCAGCGCGTGCGGGACGCCGTGGTGAAAACGGCGCAGGATGGTCTCAGCTTTGGCTGTCCGACCGAGATTGAGATCGAACTCGCTGAACGCCTTTGCAATCTTGTGCCCAGCCTTGAGCAAGTGCGAATGACGAGCTCGGGTACTGAAGCCACGATGAGTGCAATCCGACTTGCTCGTGGTGCAACGGGCCGGGACAAGATCATCAAGTTTGAAGGCTGTTACCACGGCCATTCTGACTCACTTTTGATTAAGGCCGGATCTGGCGCGCTGACATTTGGTGTTCCAAGCTCTCCAGGCGTGCCCGATGTGCTAGCCCAGCACACCGTGACCCTCCCCTTTAACGACCTCGATGCCTTAAAAGCCGCGTTTGATGAGCTCGGCGATGAAATTGCCTGCGTCATCACCGAACCGGTCACAGGCAATATGAACTGCATCTTACCCGAGCCCGGTTATTTGGAAGGCATGCGAGAGCTCTGCACGGCACACGGCGCGATCCTTATTTTCGACGAAGTCATGACGGGCTTCCGCTTCGGAACGCACTGCGCCCAGGGCCATCTCGGCATCGACCCTGACCTTACCTGCCTCGGTAAAGTGATCGGCGGCGGCATGCCTGTTGGCGCGTTTGGTGGCAAGAAAGAAATCATGGCGCACATCTCGCCGCTTGGACCGGTGTACCAGGCAGGCACATTGTCCGGTAATCCCGTAGCGATGGCGTCAGGGCTGGCGACGCTGGATATCATCTCGGAGCCAGGCTTCTACGACGACCTATTCCGCCATACCACTGAACTGTGTGAAGGCATGCAAGCGGTTGCCGACGAGGTAGGTATACCGTTTACAACAAACCACCTCGGTAGCATGTTTGGCTTCTTCTTCACAGAAGACAAGAGGGTAACGCAATACCCACAAGTCATTGGCGCCAACGTGGAGCGGTTCAATAAGTTCTTCCATCTGATGTTGAATGAAGGCATATATCTGGCACCCGCATCGTTTGAGGCGGGGTTCATGTCGTCAGCGCATACCGATGGTGATATTTCCGACACCATCGAAGCGGCGCGACGCGCATTCAAAGCGCTGTAGGAGAAACCCTATGAGCACTCCAAGAGGTCCTTTTCCATTCACACGTATGCGCCGCCTGCGCGCAACGCCGTTTGCGCGAGCTCTGACCGCAGAAAACACGCTATCGGCTAGTGATTTTATTTACCCCATGTTCGTACTCGAGGGTGAGGGGCAAAGAGAAGCCGTGCCTTCGATGCCAGGCGTCGAAAGATTGAGCATCGATCTACTCACAGAGCGAGCACGTGAAGCCTTCGAGCTCGGCATTCCGGCCATTGCACTATTCCCAGTCGTGGGAGAAGCCAAGAAATCGCTGGATGCGGCTGAAGCCTATTCGCCCGAGGGCTTGGTTCAGCGCACAGTTAGAGCATTAAAAGCCGCATTGCCAGAGCTTGGGGTTATCACAGACGTCGCCCTGGACCCTTACACCACGCACGGTCAGGACGGCATCATTGATGACAACGGTTATGTGCTGAATGACATCACCAAGCAAGCCTTGGTTAAGCAGGCGGTGAGTCACGCAGAAGCAGGTGCTGATGTCGTTGCTCCGTCGGACATGATGGACGGCCGCATCGGTGCGATAAGAGAAGCACTCGAGGCGGGTGGGCACGTCAATACCTTGATTCTGTCCTATGCCGCGAAATACGCGTCGGTCTACTACGGACCCTTCAGGGATGCAGTTGGCTCGGCGGGCAATCTGAAAGGCGGAGACAAGAAGACCTACCAAATGGATCCCGCTAACAGCGACGAGGCGATCCATGAGGTTGCACTCGATTTGGGTGAAGGCGCGGACATGGTTATGATCAAGCCCGGCATGCCCTATCTCGATATTGTTCGGCGCGTGAAGTCTGAA
Source organism: Luminiphilus sp. (assembly GCA_965657765.1). GTDB lineage: Bacteria > Pseudomonadota > Gammaproteobacteria > Pseudomonadales > Halieaceae > Luminiphilus. Next base: position 7,046 of record CBFHQN010000039.1, read on the forward strand.
CTGCAGGTGCCAACCTTTGCCTACCAAGTGTCCGGCGAATATGCGATGCATCAGGCAGCGTTTGAGAAAGGCTGGCTTTCACGCGACGCAGTTATTTTAGAGAGCCTCCTATCGTTCAAACGAGCGGGAGCTGACGGCATCTTGACCTACTTTGCCATCGATGCAGCGCGCTTACTTGCCGGGAAATGATTGCTTGCCGGGAAATGATTGCTTGCCGAGAAATGATTAGCTCGGTCGCGAACAACAACTCGGTTTTTCATCGGAGTCGGGGACGTCTGCGTTTTGCCGTCGCACTGTTCATTAGCAGTCTACTTCCCGCCTATACCCACGCATGCGAGTGCCTGTGGGAAGGCAGTTTCACCGAAGTAGCCTCGAATGCGGACTTGGTAGTCTTGGGTAGTGCGAGTGACCCTAAAGGTAACGCCCTGGACATCTCAGTTGATGTGACGCTCTCAGGTCCCGATTGGATCGAGACACCGCGCGTATGGTTAAGAACCGGTGATTACTGTCGTCCCGAAGTCAGTGAATTCGAGGTGGGCGAGCGCTACATTCTCGCGCTAAAGAAAATCACCAAAATACCCGACGATGCATTCAACCCCTCTACGCCCAATGTTAGCTTTGGGCGCATCGGCGATTACGAACTCTCGAGTTGCGGTGGGTATTGGCTGACTGTAAAAGGTCTTCGCGCGTCGGGAAATCTCGTGCCGGGCATGCCGCGCTACGCGCACAATCCCAAAATGTCGCCTGTGCATGTTGGGCACGTCATCGCCTTTTTAAAAGGCAAGGCGTCGGTGCAGTCACTCACTGAGGCGGCACGGCTCGACCCTGAGCTAGAGGCGCTCAAGAAAGACTCAAGAATGTTTATCAGAGGTTTTGGTGACATCGACGAGGACTCTTGAGGCCTGTCGGCGTTAGAGGCTAATCACGATTTGTGAAACACAGTAGTCCCCCAGAACGGAGAAACTAGGCGCGCTCTACTTTGGCTGCATTACTCTCTCGGTTACCCACGATCTCGAGCAATTCATCGATCATCATGAGCGATAAACCCCAAATTAGGTGACCCTCATAGGTGAAGGCATCCGACTCCAGGAGCTCGCCTCGCCAATCCCATTGGTGGCGACCTCGATTATCGTCATCCAACAGGAAGTGCAGAGGTATCCAAACCGTTGCCGCCACTTCATGATTCAGTGTCAACTCCGGTAGCGACGTCACCTCAAAGACAAACGGTGCGACTAGCATCTCCGGCCTATCTGCCCGCCAACCTGTATTCACATCGGATAATTGGCAGACAAGACACGCATGATCCTCGAGATTAAAACCGATCTCCTCGAGCGTTTCTCGCTTTGCGCAGGCTTCGTCAGAGGCGTCAGTATCATCTTTGCGCCCCCCAGGAAATCCCATATGACCCGACCAGGGGTCTCCCTCTCGAACCGCACGTTGAATCATCAATATTTCGGGACCTACAGGCCCATCGCGCAAACCAATAACGACGGCTGCACGCTTGGAGGGCAACGGTGCAGGTGGCGCGGCGACCCGCGCCAATCGATCTATAGAATCTTGAAAGGTTGGAAACACAGCAAACTCCTAATAGCCACCAGTGTACACAATGTGGTTGGGAGAGTTCCGCGCGCTATCAACATAGGTGCCGACATACTTACCGACATATCTCCTGCTTACAATCGCGACAAGCGCGTGAACAAGCGCTAATGCCATGCGATAATAAGGGACTCCGACATACATTCAGGTCCCATTCCCCCATGACTCACTTTGTTTACGCCATTGGCGCCGCGCTGGTTGATACCGAGATTGATGTTAGCGACGGGGACCTCGCTCAATTAGGCATTGAGAAAGGCATGATGACGCTAGTAGATGAAGCACGTCAGAGCGAAATCAAAGCACATCTCGCGAAGCCTCTGAAATTAGCGAACCACGCGTGCGGCGGCTCAGCCGGGAACAGCGTGATAGCAGCCTCCCAATTCGGTGCGCCCACTTATATGAGCTGCCTTGTATCGAACGATGAAGACGGAGATATCTACATTTCCGACCTCGAGGCGTCTGGGGTCTCGCATGGATTTCAGCAAGAGCGACGCGCTGGCACAACGGGTAAATGTCTTGTACTGATAACTCCCGACGCGGAGCGCAGTATGAATACCTTCTTGGGTGTATCCGAAACCCTTTCGATTACAGAGGTCAACGAGGACGCCATTGCGAGCTCAAATTGGGTTTATCTTGAGGGCTACTTGGTGACATCGCCCACAGGGCATGCTGCGGCACTCAAAACTCGAGACGTCGCGCGAGCCAGTGGCGCAAAGGTTGCGGTAAGTTTCTCAGATCCTGGGATGGTCACGTTTTTCCGCGACAACATGAATCAAATGATCGACGGTGGTGTCGACCTCGTTTTCTGCAACGAAATTGAAGCGTTGGGCTGGGCTGAGACAGAGAGCTTGGACGAGGCGACAAACAAGCTAAAAAGTATTGCCAAGAGCTTCGTCATCACGCGCGGTGGTGACGGTGCTATTTTATTCGATGGTGAGACAACCCATGAAATCGCGGCTCAGAAGGTTGACGCTGTAAATACTAACGGTGCGGGAGACATGTTCGCTGGGGCCTTTTTCTACTCGCTGTGGCGGGGTAACGATATGCGCGGCGCTTGTGAGTTTGCCTCAAAGGCAGCTGCAGCGGTTGTTTGTCAGCCGGGCCCACGATTAAGCTTAAGCGATAGTCAGGAACTCAAAAATTCGCACTTCGAAGGGTGAGGTGGAAGGAAACCAACAATGAGCGATCAAGAGATAAAACCCGAGGTTAAGAGCGATCCGCTCTATCAAATGCTTAGACACGAGGATGTCGATAGCTTCAACAATAGTCGCGATACGCTTGATACCAGCCAGCTGTCTGGCGGCGACTATCGAGGGCGTGACTTGCGCAAAATGAATGCGCGGGACCTCGATTTCTCCAGCGCCTACTTTAGAAATTGCGATTTATCCGGTATCGACTTCCGCGAAACCAATCTTGAAGGCGCAAGCCTACTCGACGCCAAGGTCTCGGGTGTATATTTTCCGAATGAGCTAAGTGCTGCGGAGATTCGACTCTCGCTCGATCACGGTACGCGTCTTCGCTACCACAAATAGGTGTTCACTCTGCAGCTAGGTCGGCCTCAGGCGCTCCTTGCATCGCTGTTTGTTCTGGTAATTGCGACGCTGTCACTCTCTGCGCAGGGGCAAAGCCCTCTCTCTCTGCGCAGGGGCAAAGCCCTCTCTCTGCCTACACACAACAGCAAACCGAATTTCTCCCCGTTGACGAGGCTTATCAGCTTAGCGTTATTGGTGACGGCGAGCAGCAAGCCTTGCTGCAATGGCTCATTGCACCTGATTACTATCTATATCGCCACGCATTCGATGCAAAAGCCCGAACTACCACTGGCGAGGTCGAGCTGATACTCGCCGTGCCTGACGGCCTCGCGAAGACCGACGAATTCTTTGGTGATGTTGAGGTCTATTACGGCGCAGTGGACGCCAGTATTCAGCTTGCTGAAACTGCTGAGCTCATTGAGTTATCGATCACCTATCAGGGCTGCGCCGACGCAGGGCTGTGTTATCCGCCGGAGACAAAAACCTTCCTGTGGCATACGGCTTCAGGCGAGGTTCAGAAGGGCAAACTCGATTCAAGCACCCTGAGGACTGGCAATTCAGATACCGAAAGCGCGGAAGACTTTGGCTTGATCGCAGCCCTCGTATTTGCGCTCTTGGGCGGGATGATTCTCAATATCATGCCCTGCGTTTTCCCAATCCTATCGTTAAAAGCGCTTAGCTTTGCGCGAGGCGATGCCCAGCGTCATCGCCGCTCTAGCTTGGTATATGCGGCTGGTGTTGTTGTGAGTTTCGTTGGTATTGCAGCGGTGCTAATTGCGATTCAACAAACCGGAAAACTCATCGGCTGGGGTTTCCAGCTGCAAAACACGGGGGTCGTTATAGGACTCGCGTATCTGTTTACACTCATGGGATTGAGCCTCAACGGCCTACTCCATTTCGGCACCTCAATGATGAACGTTGGTCAATCCTTGACCGAAAAGGATGGCGATGCGGGGAGTTTCTTTACCGGTGTTTTAGCCGTTGTTGTTGCAAGCCCATGCACCGCACCCTTCATGGGAAGTGCCTTGGGCTACGCGTTAACACAACCGATTTACATCACGCTGCTCGTTTTTGCATCTCTAGGTCTTGGCATGGCGCTGCCAATGGTCATTCTGAGTTACAGCAATGCGGCGGTAAAAATTCTTCCCAAGCCCGGCCCATGGATGGACACAGCAAAGAATGTATTGGCATTTCCGCTTTACCTAACCTCCGTTTGGCTGCTGTGGGTTGCTGGAAATCAGTCGGGTGTTAATACCATGGCGCTGGCACTCGCTGGCCTCGTTCTGCTAGCGATGGCGGCCTATGTTTACGGAGAGAGCACGATCAAAAAGGCGGTCAGCGTCCTGTTGCTAATTGCCGCGGTGGCGCTTGCCATCCCTTCAGGTGACAGTAACCAACGCGCCTCCAGCTCGCGCTCCCTAGCAGACGGGCAAATTGCATGGTCCGCGTCGACGCTCGCGTCTTACCGCGAAGCTGGGAAGCCCATCTTTGTCGATGTGACAGCCGATTGGTGTATTACCTGTCTCGCTAATGAGGCCGCTGTGCTTTTCGCACCCGAAATTGAAAGCGCGTTTTTAGCGGCCGATATTCCTTACATGATTGCGGATTGGACCGACTACGACGCTGACATCGGCGAGTTTGTAAAATCTCATGGCCGCAGTGGCATTCCATTGTACGTCATGTACCCAAGCGGCGTGGGTAGCCAACCGGTAATCCTTCCGCAGCTCTTAACGCGAGATATTGTTCTTTCAGCCATTGAAAACGCCCAATAACCACCCCAGATAGGCATCATGAAGAAGTTAAAATTCGTAACGCTCAAGGCACTCACTCTGCTTGCACTTGGCATGAGCACCAGCATGAACGGACTTGCAGGCGACCTGATTGTGGCCGAGGCTTGGGCACGCGAGACACCACCGGGAAAAAGCATGACCGCAGCCTACGGTCGGTTGCAAAATTTCGGCGACGAGGCATTGGTTGTCACGGGCATTAGTGCTGAAATCGCGGCTCATAGCTCGCTTCATGAAACGCGGATCGAGCGCGATCGTTCAACAATGCGCCCTGTACCCAACTTGACTATCGCACCAGGCGAAGAGGTCGAACTCGCCCCAGGTGGCATGCACGTCATGTTGATGAAGCTGGATGCGCCGCTTGTTGAGGGAGAATCGATCGACATCTGCTTCAAGCTAGAGAACAATGAAGATATGTGCAGCGCCTTTCCAATCGCAAAACGAAAGACGATGGGGCACAAACACTAACAAACGGACACGTAACTAGGGTATCGGTTAGGGTCATTACGCGGGGCGTGTTTGGTCATCAGATGCGACCTATGAGGCGACTAAGTACATGACAATGAAAGAACGGGTAGCGGCGCTCAGGGCAAGATTGACCAGCTTGCTTCCCTCGAGCGAATCACTCGGCGTGATTCAGAGCCGCGGTGGACGACGTGCTGTTCTCGCTGTTCTTGGCGCTTACGCGCTGCTCGTTTTGGGTCTGTGCATCTATTGGAGCGTTCCGCCTAAGGCATTCGACGTCGTACAAAACCGCGCCGCCTATCTCAATAGTACCAATCAGCCAGTTACAGGGGCGGCGACAACAGCGGCATTGCTGGAAGTGACGCGCTTGCTGTTAGAGAAAAACGGCGGCTACACGAGTAACGACATAGCGCCTCCAGGAAGCCTTTTGGATAACATGCCTAACTGGGAGTATGGCGCGCTCATACAGTCCCGGGATCTAGCCCGAGCGTTGCGAGAGGTTCTGAGTCGTTCTCAGTCGCAATCACAGGAAGACGTTGACTTGACCCTCGCCGAGCCACGTATCAACTTCCAAAATTCGAGCTGGGCGCTCCCTGCGACGGAATCAGAATACAAAGATGCTCGACGCTATCTGACAGCTTATCTGAATCGGCTGCCCGCTGAAGGCGAGGACAGCGCACAATTTTATGCACGCGCCGATAACTTGAGCTATTGGCTTGGGATTGTTGAAAAACGACTGGGGAGCCTCTCACAGCGCTTATCCGCAAGTGTGGGTCAAAAGCGGATAAATACAGATCTTGCAGGCGACAGTGCTGCTCGGCAGTCAACCTCATCAACATCCGAAGTGCTCGTTAAGACGCCTTGGGATGAAATAGATGACGTTTACTACGAGTCACGTGGTGCGGCCTTCGCGCTCATTCACTTCCTTAAAGCGGCGGAAGTGGACTTTGCCGACGTGCTTGAAAAGAAAAACGCGGCAGTGAGCTTGCGCCAGATCATTCGTGAACTTGAAGCAACTCAACAAACCGTCTGGAGCCCCGTGATTCTCAACGGCTCCGGATTTGGCATATGGGCAAACCACTCCCTGGTTCTGGCAAGCTACCTCTCACGTGCCAATGCGGCGCTGATTGACCTGCGCGAGCTCCTCGCTCAGGGCTAAGCCGCCTTTATCCCCGTTAGTAATACCCACCCGTCCCGCGTTTCACTGATCTCAAGTTTCACCGACGCGTAGCGCACGATCAACTCTGGCGCTTGTTCGGACAGAACACCCGTCAGGATGAGCTTGCCACCGGGCTTCATTAGCCCCATGAGCTCATCTGCGAGGACAAGCAGAGGCCCGGCAAGAATATTGGCTATCACGAGATCTGACTGATTCCTCCAGGCGTCGATAGCTGCATCCCCGGGTAATACAACCTCTATGGAGTTAGGTTCAATGTTATTTCGCTCAGCATTGTCGCGAGTCGCTGTGATTGCCTGTGGATCATTATCGACACCCAAGGCGCAGGCAGCACCCAATCGCAGCGCGGCGATCGCCAAAATACCGGAACCACATCCGAAGTCGACAACCTGTTCGCCAGCGACGATCGCATCATCAAGTGCAGACAAACACATTGCTGTTGTCGCATGCGTGCCCGTGCCAAACGCTAAGCCCGGGTCGAGATAAACGTTAACAGCGGCGCTGTCAGGTGGTTCTGTCCAGCTCGGGCAGATCCACAATCGAGGCCCCATTTGAATAGGAGAAAACTCGTCCATCCAAACGCGCTCCCAGGCGCGATCGGGAAGCGCTGTTATATCGCTTCGCGAGTTTTCAGCAAGTAACTCTGTGGGTAACGCTACTCTGATCGGCTCCAAGTCGGCATCACCGGCGAATAGTGCTGTGACCTTCACGTTTTGCCAAACGGGGGTCTCACCGGGCCCTGGCTCAAGGAGGGGCTCGTCGGCGTTATCCTCCAAGGACACCGCCAGCGCACCCTGAGAAAAAAACCAATCTTCGAGTAATTCGACGCGGTCAGAGTGGGTTTCTAAAACCCACTCCTGCCAATCATCTGAACTCAATGCTCGTGTTCCAGCTTGCTCTCAAGGTAGTGAATGCTTACTCCACCCGCTACAAATGACGGGTCTACAACTAGCTCTCGGTGTAGTGCTGAGTTTGTACGAATACCTTCAACCACAAATTCATCGAGTGCCTGCCGCATTTTCTTCAGCGCGATTTCACGATCATCCCCGTGGGTAATCAACTTACCGATGAGGCTGTCATAATGTGGCGGTACTTGGTATCCGCTGTAGATATGTGAGTCGACACGAACGCCATGTCCACCGGGCGCATGGAAGGTCTTAATAAGCCCGGGTGAAGGCATGAAGGTTCTTGGGTCTTCCGCATTGATTCGACACTCAATGGCGTGACCATTGAAAGCAATGTCGCTCTGCTTTATCGAGAGCTTCTCTCCACCTGCAATCAATAGCTGCTCTTTCACAATATCGATACCAGTGATCATCTCGGTAACCGGATGCTCAACCTGAACACGGGTATTCATCTCGATAAAGAAGAAGCGCCCATCTTCGTAAAGAAATTCGAACGTTCCCGCACCGGTGTAACCAATATCGATACATGCCTGAACACAGGCTGCGCCCACTTCTTCGCGAACGTCGTTGGGGATGCCAGGCGCTGGTGCTTCTTCGATGATCTTTTGGTGACGACGCTGGAGCGAGCAGTCACGATCCCCTAAATGCACTGCATTGCCTTGACCGTCAGCCAGTACCTGAATCTCAACGTGTCGGGGCCGCTGAAGAAACTTCTCCATATACACAACCGGTGAGCCGAATGCTGCGGCTGCCTCGGATTGTGTTACTTCGATCGAAGAAAGTAGTACTTCCTCATTGTGGACAACACGCATACCGCGGCCACCGCCACCTGCGGCTGCTTTCACAATAACGGGATAACCGATTTCCCGCGCGATGCGGAGAACCTCGTCGGGGTCGTCCGGCAATGCGCCATCTGAACCCGGCACTGTCGGCACTCCCGACTTTCGCATCTGATGCTTAGCTGAGACCTTGTCACCCATTAAGCGGATGGTTTCAGAGCGCGGTCCAATGAACTTGAAACCACTGCGCTCAACCTGTTCAGCGAAGTCCGCGTTTTCGGATAAGAAGCCGTATCCGGGGTGAATACCGTCGGCGCCTGTTATCTCAGCAGCACTGAGTATCGCTGGCGCTTGTAAATAGCTTTGAGTTGACGGCGCAGGGCCAATACAAACTGCTTCATCCGCCAAGCGAACATGCTTCAGCGTGCTGTCTGCCGTTGAGTGAACCGCCACCGTAGGAAT
>CBFHQN010000040.1:0-15234 GCA_965657765.1 Luminiphilus sp.
CAAAACGTCGGCTTATATCCTTTCTGCAGCACTTTTTTGTCAGGCAGCACAGGCTGATATCGAGATACAAACGATTGCTGAGGGCTTTGACACCCCTTGGTCAATTGCTGAACTTCCCAATGGCGAAGGCTTTCTGGTTACGGAACGACCCGGAGGGTTGCACAGGGTATCGAGCTCAGGGGAAACCCTATCGATTAGTGGTGTACCGGCAGTCTTTGCCAAACGACAGGGGGGATTGTTTGACGTCGTCCTGCACCCTGATTTCGAGACGAACAACATCCTATTCCTAGCTTATGCGGCAGGCTCGGAGGAAAGCAATCGAACTACCGTCGCTCGAGCTACATTAGACGGTAACGCGCTAACTGATCTAAAAATCATCTTTGAAGTAACCCCCAACAAGAAGGGCGGCGGTCACTTCGGCGGTCGTATGGCGTTTCTAGCAGACGGGACGCTTTTGCTATCAGTGGGCGAGGGCTACATTCTCAGAGAAGATGCGCAGAAAAAGGAGAGTCAGCTAGGAAAGCTGCTCCGTATGACTGAAATGGGTGAAGCACCCACCGACAACCCTTTTGCAAATGCGCCTTACGTTTACAGCTATGGTCACAGAAACCCACAGGGACTGATTGTTGACGCACCAACGCAGACTATTTGGATGACCGAGCACGGCCCCAAAGGCGGTGACGAGCTCAATAAAATTACTGCGGGTAAGAACTATGGATGGCCTGCGATTACCTACGGTGTCGATTACTCAGGTGCAATCATTTCACCATTCACCGAGGCACCCGGTATGGAGCAACCCGTAACCTACTGGGTACCCAGCATCGCCACCTCTGGCTTGGCTTTGTATACCAGTGATGCCATGCCTGATTTGAAAGGGAAACTGCTGGTTGGCGGTCTCAAAGCCAAGAAGGTGGTCGCCGTCGACGTGTCGGGCGCAGAGGCCAGTGTCAGCGAGCCCTTCCCGGAGCTCGAGGGAAGAATCCGTGACGTACGGGCACTTACAGACGGCTCCATTGCTGTTGTTGACGAAGCGGCTGGCAAAATCGTTCGCATCAGCGCCGGTGCAGACTAAAACCTAGCGCCACTTCATGAGTTCTGTTTATAGTTTTCAGCGCTTCGTGAATGAAGGCTCTGTCTCGCTGAAGGTTCTTTCTTGCTGAGGGCTCTCTCGCTGAGGGCTCTTTCTCGCTGAGGGCTCTTTCTCGCTGAGGGCTCTAACCCGTAACCTTCTCCAATTTTTTCGCCCTCTCGTCCACTTGAAGACGTCCGGCGGGCGCCCACCGGCGCCTTACACCAGGCGAGGGGGAGATGTAAAACAGATCTCCGTTTTGACCTGTAAGTGTGAGTGGTACGCCACAACGCTGGGCGACGTCAGCATTCGCTTTCATATGGCGTTGCTCACCGTGAACCGGAATGCAGAGATTCGGCTTAATCACTTCGTAAAGATCCGCTAACTCGTCCTCACACGGATGGCCCGATGCGTGTAAGGTGGCACCAACCTCGTCTGCATGAATAACGCTAACGCCTCGGTCTTTCAGCCCAATGATTAGACGCTGCACCGCCTCCTCGTTACCAGGGATTGTCTTTGATGAGAAGATAACGGTATCGCCCTCACCCAGTGACATATGAGGATGGGTGTCCATCATCAGTCGGTGCAGCGCAGCTCCGATTTCGCCCTGGGTGCCGGTTGCCACAGCCAGCACCTCCTGCTCAGGTAAATAACCCAAGTGTTCGGCCTCGATGATCGGTACTTTCGGTTCAAAGACGCCGGCATTCTTCGCCGACCGAACCATGATATCGAGTGATCGCCCTAAAAGTCCGACACGGCGCTCTGAGACATAGGCTGCTCGGAAAATACTTTGAACACGCGCCACATTGCTGGCAAAGCAAGCGACAACTACCCGTCCTTTGAGTGAGGTAATTAACTTCACTAGGGCGTCGCCCACCTCTCCCTCGGTGGGCGATCGACCAGGCTTAGTTGCGTTGGTCGAGTCGCAAATAACAGCGTCGATACCTTTATCGCCGATAGCTTTCCACTGACTAGGGGACCAACCACTACCAATGACAGGGCGAGTATCGATTTTCCAATCCGCCGTATGAAGGATCCGGCAATCGTCTGTCTCAATCAGAAGTGCGCAGGTTTCGGGCGTTGAATGCGTAATAGGCAGCCATGTAACCCGAAATTGCCCAATGACGTGCGTATCCCCGGGCATCACTTCAATAAGCGGCTCAGGAGGCGGTGCCCGCCGCCAGGCAGCTTTTTTGCGCAGTACTGCCGCCGCGAATGGTGTTGCGTAAACGGGGCACTGCAACTCCTGCCATAAATAGGGAACTGCCCCGAAGTGATCCTCGTGAGCGTGGGTGATAATCAGTCCATCGAGCGACTCGCGCTGACTTGCGATAAAGCTCGGATCAGGCATTTGAATCGCCGGACGACCTTGCGAGTCGGCGAGCCCCTGCTCGAAGGTAATCCCACAGTCGACCATCAAGAAACGGTCTTCGTGTGAGAAAAGATTCATGTTCATACCGATCTCGCCGCAGCCGCCGAGTGGTAAAAACGCTGTTTTTGACGGAGGCTTTGTCAACGCGAGATGCTTACTGGGAAAGGCTCAAAAGCCGTGGCTACCAACTATAGCCAACTCGCAGGTTATATGACTGATCCACCGCATCTTTTCCTGCCGCGGCCGCACCATCGTAATCGATGGAAAACTCAGCCGCTGCTTCCAGCCCAAAGAAAAATGGGAAGCCGAGTCCAACCGTTGTATCGAGAATAACGCTGTTGTCATCGCTGATGTTCAAGATGCCAACATGTGTCAGGTACAGACGGGAGTCCCCTCCCAACACCATGCTCTCCCCGGTAAAGTTCCAGTTTGCGCCGTAGTACTCGGTATCCTCAGCGTTATAAAAATCTGTATCCACACGCACGAAACCTAATTCGCCGTCGAGTTTGCCCCAAGAGCCATTGAATAATTTTCTCCCGTAATAAGGCCCGATGTAGCTTCGCAACCGAATATCGGTAAATTCGTCGGCCTCAACTGACGCGTTCACCCCAAGGTAGTGTTTAGTCCAATCCTTCAGGTAGTAGTCGTATTTGCCAATGATTTGCCAGTTGTCGGCTGAAGGCTTACTCACGCGCTCAAAGGAACCGTCACCCGAGGAGGAGGGTACGGTCACAATAGCGGTATCCCTCTCAGCATTAGCTCTCAATGTCACTCGGTCACGAGTGCTGTCGAATTGCGTGTTAACAGCAATATCCAATTGATCCGCATCCGTGTTACCTCGCGCAACCGTTAACGCGACTGAAGCCAGACCCTGCCATGCGTAGCCTTGCCCCATTTCCCAGGGCTCGGGATTAAGCTTTTCGACATCGGATAGTTTGACTATTTCGCCATCAGAAAGTGCTAGCAGTCCACTGGTCACAAGAAAGGGCGCCGCTTCAACTTTACGGCCATCTTTAAGCAACAAGGTAGCAATACTTAGGTCTTCGGCTGATGCCTCGATATCTTTGATCAAGCTCGACTCGATAGAGAGCTCACGGTTAAAGCTGGTATTTAACGTGACGGCATCACTCCGGTAGCTAACGATGTCACCAACAATGACAGAGCCATCAAAGAGTAATACTCGAGACTGACTGAGCGCACTGGCCTGCAGAGGCCATGCGAGTGCGATCAGGGCGATCGCGAGCAAAACAGGCAATAGCGACCAATCAGCTAATCGATCACGGTTCCAAGGTATAATAGACATTTAGCAGTTCTTCGTTGAGCGCATCGGTAGGTTGCATTCGACGACCCTCTCGCAGGAACAAAGGGCACGGTAAGCATAATATGGATAATGATAACAGTTGCGATTTATTTGTCATCGGTGCGGGCTCGGGAGGCGTAAGGGCGGCCCGTATATCGGCGGGTTTAGGCGCCAAAGTCATCGTTGCTGAAGGACTGTATCTAGGCGGCACCTGTGTCAACGTGGGCTGTGTACCCAAAAAGCTCTACGTGTACGGGAGTGAATTCGGCAAGGCGTTTAAAGACGCCGAGGGCTTTGGCTGGACAGTTGACGGTACATCGTTTGATTGGCCAACATTGCGCGACAATAAGACGCGGGAAATCAGCCGACTCAACAGCATTTACGACCGACTGCTTGAAGGTTCAGGTGCGCAGGTTATAAGCGGCATGGCCAACCTAATTGATGCGCACACGGTTGAAGTAAACGGGACGCAGTATCAGGCAAAGAAAATTTTGCTTGCGACAGGATCCTGGCCTACAAAACCCGAGTTTCCGGGTAATGAGCTTGCCATTACATCAAACGAAATCTTCGATCTTGATTCCTTCCCACAGCGGCTATTGGTTGTGGGTGGTGGTTATATCGCGACAGAGTTTGCCTGCATCTTCAATGGATTGGGCGCCCAGGTCACACAACTTTACCGCGGCGATCTATTCATGCGTGGCTTTGATAACGAGATTCGAGCTTTTGCCGCTGAAGAAATCAGAAAGACAGGCGTCGATTTGAGATTCAACAGCAACATCGTAGCTCTCGCGCGAACCAATGAAGGGCTAGAAGCTCAGCTTACTGACGGCTCACGTATCGTGGTTGATGCTGTGCTCTGCGCCACAGGTCGCCACCCTAATATCGAAGGCTTGGGCTTGGAAAAAACCGCGGTAAAACTCGATACCCGCGGCTATGTCAGCGCTGATGCACGCTTTCAAACCGACGAGCCATCCATTTTCGCGCTTGGCGATATGACAGGCGGCCCACAATTGACACCCGTTGCCATTGAGCAAGCAATGGCCTTTGCGCAAACCCAATTCGGAGACGCTGAGAAGGTGATGGACTATGCGTTTATTCCAACCGCGGTGTTCTGCCAACCCAATATCGGCACAGTCGGCTTTACCGAGGAAGAGTGTGAGGCTCGCGGGGTAGCTATTGATGTGTATCTATCTGATTTTAAGCCAATGAAGCACACGCTTAGTGGGCGAGACGAGCGCACCTTGATGAAGATGATTGTCGATAAATCATCGGATCGCGTCATTGGGCTTCACATGGTGGGGCCAGATGCTGGCGAGATTTGTCAAGGCATGGCAGTTGCTATGAAAGCAGGCGCGACAAAAGCGGATTTCGATAGCACTGTCGGTATTCATCCGACGGCCGCCGAGGAGTTTGTTACAATGAGAACAGCCCGCGGATGATGGATCTTGTTTGGTGGGAAAGTGCGATACTCATCATCGCAGGCTTTGGTGCAGGCGTTATTAACGTTATGGCTGGAGGCGGCTCTATCTTAACCGTCCCTATCATGATGTTCTTGGGCATGCCCGGCCCCGTTGCTAATGGAACAAACCGCATCACGATTGTTGCGCATAATGCGTCTGCGATAGCGACTTACCTGCGACATGGTGTGCCCCATGCAAAACTGTGCGCCACACTCACCGCAGTCGCGATTCCTCCGGCACTACTCGGCGCGTGGCTCAGTACACGACTCAATAACGAGCAGTTTGAAGGCTTGTTAGCATTTGTGATGGTGGCAGTTTTGCTGCTTATGCAAGCACCCCAAGGCAACAAGAATGCCTCAGCAGAAGATCAGCCCAAGAACCTTGCTTTAGGTCATGTGCTGATGGCAATGGCGGGGTTTTGGGGAGGCTTCATCCAAATCGGCATGGGCTTCGTCGTGCTGCCGATCATGCACCGTGTCATGGGCCTTAGCCTCGTTAGCACGAATATTCTTAAGGTATTTATTATTTTCACGTACACCCTGCTCGCTATTTTTGTTTTTGCGGCGACCAGCGAGGTACTTTGGATAATTGGCGCAATTGCTGCGATTGGTAATGTGGCTGGTGGTATTGTAGGTGCGCGACTCACTCTCAGTCACGGCGAAGTACTTATAAGACGGGTGCTCACCGCGGCCATTATCGGCATGATCATTAAGCTAGTATTTTTCTAAGAGCGATTTCGTTCTGGTAGCAGTCGTTCTATTAGCTTTCGGTTCTCGTAGTGCTTCGGTGCAGACACCACGCGCTCTATCCCATTTGGGCGCTGCGTGCACTACTAGGCGTTTTGGTCTCGTAACACCTCGATTCGCGGCTCTTCACCCTGATGGCTTAGGATCCTCATGGTGTTCTTATGATGGTTGTTTATCCTGCTAGGCAAGGATTGAACGCGGCAAAGACTCGAAAACCGTCAACGATGAGCTCACAAAGCCGCGGGTAGCGCCTCACCTCGCATACCCGATACCAGATTACCCAGCGCCAACTCAAACATCGCTCGTCTCGTTCGCTCAGTGGCACTGCCAACATGCGGGAGTAAAACGCATCCTGGTAAGGAATGGAAAACGCTGTCGACGGGAAGCGGCTCTTCGCTGAAAACATCCAGGCCCGCTCTCAACCGACCAGAAGCTAACTCTTCAGCGAGCGCGACTTCGTCCACAATGGCGCCTCTCGCAGTATTGATCAGAATCGCCTGATCCTTCATCAAACTCAGTCGATGTCGGTTGAGAAATGCTCGGGTCTCTTCAGTCAATGCTGTGTGGAGCGAAACAATATCGGCACTCGATAAAAGCGTATCCAAATCTGTGAATTCAACACCTGCGACCTCTCGAGGCGAACGGTTCCAAGCAATAACGCGACAACCAAACCCAGCCAATCGTTTAGCAACCGCCTGCCCAATTGGCCCCATACCGACCAGCCCGACGGTGGATTTACTTAAGTCAGTGCCAAGCAATAGATTTGGCTTCCACCCGTCACTCCAGGCGCCCTTGCGCACCAGAGCGTCACCTTCAGCGAGGCGACGACCTACAGCCAACATCAGACCAATGGCCAAGTCTGCAGTGCTATCAGTGAGTACGCCGGGCGTGTGACCGATCGCAATACAGCGAGACTGAGCAAAATCAACATCGATGTGATCAACGCCCACAGATACCGTAGAAATCACTTTTAACTGCGCAGCTCCGGACAGCGCCGCCTGATCGAGTGGGCAGGTTAATGTCGTCAGCACGCCCTCAACATCGACTAACCATTCCGCGAGTGTCTCAGTGGGAATCGGGACTTCACTCTCCCAAAAACGACAGTCGAATATATCACTGAGCAGGCCCTTCGCAGCCTCGGGGATGGGGAACGTGACAGCAACTTTCATATCAGCTCAACTCCAAACGCTTGAACGCTCTCGCGGCGGTAAATGACCAGAACACCAAAAATAGCACCATTAGCCCACTACCAAGCCAGGCTGTGCCAAAGCCCTGAGAGGACAACAACCAGGCTGCAAAAAGTGGTCCAATGATTCTCCCTGCGGATGATGCCGAGGCCGTCAATCCCATCATTCTGCCGCGGTGATTCGGCTGCACGATCTCTGATGCAATCGCGTTCAGCAGCGGAAGGCAGACAGTTGATCCCGAGAAAGCAAAGAAGATCATCGCGGGCATCCACAGCGTTGCGTCTCCTAGCGCGACAACAAACAACGATAGCGCAAAAACAACCGCTCCAACCCGGAGCACATTTAAATGGCCAAAAGCGCGGCTCAATGTGGCAAGCAACCCGCCTTGCAAGGTAATCATAGATACGCCCACAACACCGAAGAAATAACCCACGTTTGAGGGTCCCCACTGATAAGCATCGGCTACCCAAAGCGGAAACAAGTAGATAATCGAACTCACTGAGCAGGTGTGAGTAACGTACTGCATGAGTAACAACTTATTCTTTCGCGGCGTCAGCACGGACGGTGGAGGTTCATCCTGCGCGTCACCCACTTTTACAGCCGCGGGTTTTACCATCTGCGCTGGCAACAACCAGAAAGCAAAAATGGCCGCGATAAAGGACATAGCGGCCGCCGTGTAGAAAGGTAGCGCGAAGCTCCCTGAATCAGCGGTCAATAGGCCGCCTAGGACAGGGCCCGCGATCAAGCCCAAGCCAAAAGCCGTACCCACCAAGCCCATGGCTTTCGCTCGCCTCTCTGGCGGACTGAGGTCCGCCATCAGCGCGGTTGCTACAGGCAAACTGCCCGCAGCCAACCCAGACAGGGCCCGCCCTATATAAACCTGAAATAGCGTGTCCGAGAGCGCTGTAACAACGTAGGCGGCAGAACTTGCTAGTAGCGCGAGTACCAAGGTAAAACGTCGACCAGCTCGATCGGACAAGCGCCCCCATAGCGGCGCAATGACAGCGGCGCCTACTGCATAGGTAATCATAATAAACGCGACGTCAGATGCGTCTCCACCCAAAGATGGCGCCATGAAAGGGAGAAGCGGTATGACCAAACCAAAGCCGACCAAGTCGATAACAATGACCAGGAAGACAAACCAGATAAGCGGACTGTGTCGAGGCGAATCACTCGATCGCATCTGATACGCGCTCCGCTACAGTTGAGTGCCCGTTAATACAACTGATTGTAGGGTCAGCTATCGTGCCCCTATGGCTCATTGCGATTATTTCAGAGATTGAGTGGATAGGACCTCCGCTAAGGATGCTGCGCGCATAACGTCTGTAACGCGCGGACAACACGCGGATCGATTACTTGGGCCGAGTAAACAACAAACGCAGATGCTCGCAACGGCTATCACAGAGCATTGTAATTCAAAGCCTCGGATTGGCAATTAAACACGCGGTACCTCCGTGCGTGCCTATAGGTATCGATACGCTTTGATCTCATCAGGTTTATTGTTTTTTGTTGGAATTACCTTAGTATCAGCCTCAGCCTTACGTTTTCGGATAACGCCAACGTGAAATGTAGATTCGTGCTGTCAGCGCTTATCGCCGTCTTCTTGATGGTGGGTACGGCTGCGCACGGAGCCACCCACGATTATGCGCCCGAAATAGGTCAGGAACTCGTCGATTGCCAAGGCTGTCATCTCCAATCGACAGAGGCGGAAGAGACATACCTTGGTTATTTCTTTTCGAAGCAAGCCGACCACTTTCCACCGTCAGCGCAAGCATTACGTCCCAACACATTTGGGTATTACCAGAGTCGTGCACCCCCTAAGTTTTAAGTCAGAACTTCTCGTCCGAACTTAAAATTTAGGAGTAATCCCATGATGCGTTTTTCGACGCTTGCAGTGGCCATCGCCATTGCACCTCTTGCGTTTGCGCAAGACGAATTTATTGAGGAAGTGGTGGTCACTTCCTCTCTTGTACACCGCAGCCTAACTGCAACCGCTTTTGTAGTATCTGGTAATTCGATCGCGGAGTCCGGCTCACAAGCTATTGGCGAGCATCTCAGTACCCTTGCTGGTGTCTCATCAAACAACTTCGGTCCTGCCGTGGGTCAGCCCGTCATACGGGGTATGTCCGGTAATCGGGTAAAGCTTTTGCAGAACGGTCTCGTGATCCGCGACGCCTCCGGCATTGGCCCCGACCACGCAAACGATGTTGATTTGAATAATGTTCAGCAAATTGAGGTTGTTAGGGGCGCATCGGCGCTTCTCTACAGCAATGGTGCGAGCGGCGGCATCATCAATATCGTCGACAACACAATCGCGCGCAGCAATGTCCAAGATGCCTCGGCCTATGTTGAAGCCGAATCACAGTCGGTAAACGATGGCAGTGGTTTCAGCGCAGGTGCAAGAGGCAATGTCGGCGGCTTCAATCTCAGCTACGACTACAGCGAATTCGACGCCGATAATTTTGATATTCCACGTGGCTCAATTATCCACGAGGAAGAGCACGACGAGGGCCATGAGGAAGAACATGACGATCATCATGAAGAGCATGATGACGACATGACCTCACTGGCTGATTCAGATTACGAGACCGAAGCACATCGGTTTGGCATCTCTCGAACCGGTGGCTGGGGTTACGTTGGTGCTTCGTATCAAGAGCTTAGCTCTACCTATGGCATTCCATTCCACGGCGAGCATGGTGGACATGACGAAGAGCATGAAGGCGAAGACCACGAGGGTGAGGAGCACGAGGGCGAAGAGCATGAGGAGCACAGCGAGGAGCGTATTTTCTCGAAGACGGACTCAGAGATCGTGACGCTTGAAGGTCAGCTTAATCTGAACCGAGGCTTACTCAACAGCGTTCGGTTTAGCGTTCGAGATACTGATTACCTGCTGAGTGAAAATCACGCTGAAGGTGAAGAGCACGAAGACGAGGAGCATGAAGACGAGGAGCATGAAGACGAAGACCACGACGAACATGGTCACTCTGAAGAGCCCACGTTTTTCAGCAACGAGTCCACTGAATTCCAATTGGTTTTTGAACTAGGTACGGATGAAGAGCCACGCAGAATCGTTGTTAATCACGTTAGTGAAGAGATTGCCGTACTCGGTGAAGAAGCTTTCATGGAGCCTGTCGACTCAACAGAGACTACCATTGGGCTTTTTGCGGGCTTCAATGCCGGTGGTTTCGATATTGATGTTGGCGCTCGGTGGGACGACATTGAACGCGATGGAACTATCCGTGAAATGCATCATGAAGAGGAACACGAAGGCGAGCACGAAGCAGGTGAGGATCACGATGAAGGCGAACATCATGATGATCACGGTAAGGAAGCGTTTGAGCTAGAGCCCTTTACCTACAGTGATCAATCCGTGAGTGCAGCCGTGACTATCAGCCGACAGCTCAGTCACTCACTCAATGTGTCGCTGAATCTCGGTGTGGTAAATCGTGCCCCATCAGCAATGGAACTCTTCATGAACGGTGAGCACCTCGCCGTCGCTCGCTACGAGCTCGGTGACGCCAACTTGGATAGCGAACGCTCCAACAACATTGACCTTGGTCTGAGTTATGCGGCAGATGATTGGTTCGCCAACGTCTCGGTCTACCGTAATCGAGTCGACAACTACATCTATCTTCAAGACGAGATGGACGACGATCATGATCATGAAGAAGGACATGACGAGGACCACGAGGAGGGTCATGAAGAAGGGCATGACGAGCATGGGCATGAAGGTTTGACTATGTCGAGCTATGTGCAAAACGATGCCACCTTCAGCGGCTATGAGATCGAATTAGGTCGTCGATTTACGCTTGCCGGTGGTGAGCTCGAGGTCCGCTTACAACGTGATGAGGTAAATGCTGATTTCTCGGGTGGCGGTGACGTTCCACGTATTACCCCAGCGAGAAATGTACTGGCATTTGACTACACCCGCGGCATGACCAACGCCTTACTCGAAATCCAAGACATCGAGCGCCAGAACGCTGTTGCAGATTTTGAGACAGCAACGGATGGGTTTACTTTGGTAAATGCACGCTTATCGCATAGCGTTGAGCTAGGCGAGCGAGCCGTCCTCGTGATTAGTGCTTACGGAAGGAACGTCACCGACGAGGTTGCACGAAACCATACGTCCTTTGTGAAGAACGAAGTACCGTTAGCTGGGAGAAATATCGGTATCCGAGCTCGCTTGTCGTTTTAAGTCAGCGACCCAAAATAGAAGGGGCGACTGCTGCTAAGCGGTAACCCCTTTTTTATTGGCTAAATATACGTGAGTAGTTAGCTCTTAAGCAGTCTTTTGACGCTCAAGCATCGCGCCCATCTGTTTCCAAACTGCGTTCACTGCCTTTAGGGGACGAACCATCACTTTGAATTCAACGATTTGGTCATTTTCAAAAGTGATCATATCGACGCCATTAACAAATATGCCGTCCACCATTACCGTGAACTCCAATATCGCATGGTTGTCCTGCACAACCTGGCGCACGTACCGAAAGTCCTCTGACAGGGCCTTATTCGCTGCACGCAAATAAGCGTAAGTGATATCGCGACCCTCTTGTGGCGTGTGAACGACAGGGGACAAGAAAACGCAGTCTGGATGTAAAAGATCAAACAGCGCATCCATGTCGCTTTGCTCCATCACATGATGCCAACGTTCTAAACCTTTCATTGGGTACTCCTTTTGTTTTTGTTGTTATTTTTAATTCGTTTTTGCGTAGATTAAATCTGGGACTGGGCGGTTTCGTAGTCTCGCTCAGCGTTTTTACGCGCTTCGTACGCTGCTTGTCCTCGCAGTTTATTGGATGACTTCACCCGTAAATCTCGACGCCGCTTTTGCGCAGAAGCGAGCTGCTCAGCAAAGAGCTTTGGTTGATATTCGCCATCAAGCAACGCTTCGATCAAGGCAATATCAATCCCTAGACGATACGCAATGCGGCTCGGGCGTATGCGGTTCGCGTGGAACTCCGCCACCAGACGAATCTGTTTTGCTTCTGTAAGCAAACACTCCCTGGAGTATCCCAGAGGAGGGTTGGGTGCTCGTTTGTTGTCGTTTGTCATCACCGCGTAACTGTCCTGTGAGAGAAATGACGGCTAAGGAATGGAAGTATTGCAGACTAATTGTTTTTGAAGAACAAAATTTCTTTGGTTCTGAGAGAATCCACACCACAAATAAAAAATTAATATCTTAAGGGGGCGCAATGGCACCGCTTGATGCAAAGCCGGCCATCATTGCACACAGAGGGGCGAGTGGTTACTTACCGGAACACACGCTCCAGGGCGTGGAACTCGCTCATCAGCAGGGTGCACATTTCATAGAGCAGGACGTTGTGCTTACCAACGACGGTGTCCCGGTGGTTCTTCACGATATTACGCTTCAGCTCACCACCAACGTCTCGGTTCGATATCCCGAGCGACGGCGCAGTGATGGGAAATTTTACTGCAGCGATTTTATGCTCCATGAAATCAAGACGCTCACTGCACACGAGAGGACGGATGAGGAAGGAAATCATGTGTTTCCGAACCGATATCCCGGTCCGTTCGATGGTTTCGAGGTCCCAACGCTGGCCGAAGAATTGGCCTTGATAAATAACTTAAACGCTAATGGGCATCACAAAGCGGGCGTCTATATCGAGCTGAAGCAACCCGAATACCACGAGCGTATCGATGCTGATCTTTTCGCTGCGGTCTTTGATGTTCTCAAACAATTCAACCGTTTAAACGACCCCTTTAACACAGTTATTCAGTGTTTTGACCCTGAGACCCTCAAGCGCTTCAAGGCTCACGACGGATTTTCGAGCACCTTGATTCAACTGATTTGTGAAGGGATGCCTTCTGACATAAGGGGCGATTTTGATTTCATGCAGACCCCAGCGGGTGTTGAAGAGATAGCGACTTATGCGGATGGAATAGGGCCGCACGTCCCTTTACTCTTCGACAGCGAAGGCGGGCCCAGCGATATGGTTACTACTGCAAAAAACTTAGGTCTTTTTTTGCACCCCTTCACGCTACGGGCAGATTCACCAAGCCTTGAGGGTGTAAACTTCCAACAATTACACGAAAAATTATTTGTCGACCTAGAGGTCGATGCCGCATTCACAGACTTCCCAGATAAAACGCGTGACCTAATACGCGAGTTGGAGATCTAAACACCGTGCCAAAAGACGCTGCCCGCGTGCATCGCAGAACAAAAATCGTCGCCACAGTTGGACCTGGTAGTGATGGGGAGGACATGATCGGCAGGCTGATTGCCGCTGGTGTCGATGTTTTTCGGTTAAATTTTAGCCACGGCTCGGCCGAGCACCATCAACGCGTTGCCAATCGTATTCGAAAGCAAGCTCGTCATCACAATCGATACGTGGGTGTACTCGCCGACCTACAGGGACCTAAGATTCGCATAGCGGGGTTCCGCGACGGTCATGTCATGCTCACCGCGGGTGACGCATTTGACCTAAGTCTTACCAAGGGCGCGGATGAGGGCGATAGTTCTTGTGTTGGCATCGAATACAAGGATCTCCCCAAGAGCCTTGTCGTCGACGATATTCTCCTATTAGACGACGGCAAGATGCGCTTACGCGTCGATAGTGTCTCCGAGACCACAGTGAGCTGTACGGTGGTCGTAGGCGGCAAGCTGAGCTCACGAAAAGGTGTGAACAAACTTGGAGGCGGGATCGCTGCGCCAGCGTTAACGGATAAAGATAAAGCCGACATTAGAAGTATGGAATCTATTAAGCCCGACTTCGTGGCTGTCTCCTTCGTTGCCTCCGTAAGCGATATTGACGAAGCGAGAGACCTGCTTAACAAGGTAGATGTTAATGCTGCGATTATCGCCAAGATCGAGCGTGCAGAGGTCGTTGCTGAAAGCGTATTACTCGACGCCATCATCGATGCCTGCGAGGGGGTAATGGTGGCCCGAGGCGACCTTGGGATCGAAGTGGGCGACGCTCAGCTCATCGGTATTCAGAAGGACTTAATCTCGCGAACACGGAAGCGCGATCGCATGGTTATCACGGCCACGCAAATGATGGAGTCCATGATTGAAAACTCCATGCCGACGCGTGCAGAGGTGTTTGATGTAGCCAATGCGGTTCTCGATGGAACAGACGCCGTGATGCTCTCAGCGGAGACCGCGGTGGGCTCCTATCCCGTCGAGGTCGTGAGGGCAATGGCGAGCGCGGCAGTAGGAGCGGAGCGACATCCAGTAGCCCGGACTTCGCGTTATCGACAAGACCGGGAATTTCGAACCACGCAAGAAACGATTGCGCTATCCGCAATGTATGGCGCCAACCATTTCCCGGGAGTGGCAGGCCTTGCCTCGCATACTGAAACGGGTAGTACACCCATGCTTATGTCGCGACTCAGCTCGGGCCTACCCATTTTCGCTTTGAGTCGAAATCCGGAGACACTTCAACGGCTAGCACTTTGCCGAGGCGTTATCCCACTTTATTTCGATGTGAGTGCCTTTGACACTCGTGATGTTGAAGCACGAACAATGGAGTTTCTAAATGACGCAGGCTTCGTTTCAAGGGGCGACTATATACTGATGACCAACGGGACGCGTGTTGGGCAGGCAGGTGGTACGGACTCGATCAAGTTGCTCTCTATTGGGTAACTATCTACTGGCCAACTCTTGATTAGCTTTCTGGGACGCCCAAGTTACATTTCATCAAGTAGGCCGCTTATTGCCCTTCATCACAGCACCAGAGCCAGCACCACATAAGCGGTTAACAAAACGTACTGACCCTAGTCGGTCCGCGGTCGCCGAACGCTACAACGTTCTAGGTCAAAGGACTCGTGGGTGAAACGGCCCCCAAACCGCCATAAATCGGTAAATGTTGGCTGAATTGTCACCGCAATGAAATGTTCATTAGACTGAAGTGAGTGATAGGCCTATAGTGGTCACTCGCTGAAGTTGCGTTGATGTTGCGCTTGCCGCTCAGCCCACCTCTGCGAACAAGTGCAATTGCGCAAAACATTTTTTTAGTAATAGGTAAATTAGTATGTCTACAGTTACAGGTACCGTTAAGTGGTTCAATGAAACCAAAGGCTTCGGTTTTATTGAGCAGGAAGGCGGACCCGACGTGTTCGTTCACTTCAGTGCTATTAAAG
>CBFHQN010000041.1:0-15004 GCA_965657765.1 Luminiphilus sp.
CCTATCGCAAACAACGGTGAGTTCGTGTCGCAGAAAACATCTATGGCGTTCGCAGATGCGCATCACTGGTACGCATGGTTGCCACTTTGGAACACCATTATCCTACTGACTTCGAGTGTTACCTGTGAGTTCGCTCACCGTGGTCTGTCAGCCGGTAATATCAAGAAGTTTGAAGCATGGCTGGCAGTGACTGTTGGTCTAGCCATCATCTTCTTGTTCTTGCAGGCAGCAGAATATTATGAAGCTTACGAGTTATTCGGTCTGACACTGAACTCGGGTATTTACGGCTCAACCTTCTTTATGCTGACTGGATTCCACGGCTTCCACGTCGCTATGGGTATGACCATGTTGCTGATTCAGTTGATTCGCTCGGTTCGCAATAAGCACATGACACCTACCGACCACTTCGGCTTTTCAGCATCGAGCTGGTACTGGCACTTTGTTGATGTCGTGTGGGTGTTCCTCTTTATCTTCGTTTACATCATCTGAAGCTAAAGCGGTTTGATTGGAAAGGGGCGGGTTTATCCCGCCTTTTTTTTACTCTGCTGATTCAGCAGCCGGACGTGCATCCCAAGGGCTTTGGTGACCTAATTGCCCCGTCGCAACTCCGTAGACAATAAGTGCCATCAATGTGCCGGCAATACCGACTCGAACACGAAGCGAGTTGACCAGTCTGGTTTTTTTGACGTCACCGCGATCGATCATCAAGAAGTAGAGACCAAACCCTAAGGTGACCACCAAGGCGATCATGAGTAAGACAATCAGTCCTTTAAGCATGCAAAATCCTTACACTGTGTGGCCATGTACACCTCAATATGGGGTGAAGCGTATTTGCCAAAGAGCGGGGAGTGTAACCAAAGCAAAATGAAGTTGCGCGTTGAACTTGATTGGCGAACAACATTAGCCACGGTTTTATTGGTACCGACCTTGCTCAGTCTTGGATTCTGGCAGCTAGAGCGCGGTGATGAGAAGGCCGAGTTGCTAGGACGTTTGGAAGAGCGCCGGTTAGAGCCACCAATATCTCTGCTTGCGGCCATGCGCCTGCCCACTCAGGACCTCGCGGATCGTCAGGTCGTATTCAATGCTACCTTTGACGAGGATAACTATGTGCTTCTGGACAATCGCTTGCGTGACGGTCGCTTCGGTTACGAAGTAGTCGCACTTGTATCGGTGGGCATCGCGTCAGCAGGGACACTGATTGCACCGCTAAATCTAGGGTGGATTGAGGGCGATCGTTCGCGGATGACAACGCCTTCGCCTCAGTTACCGAAAGGTGAACATCGGGTTCGTGGACGGATCTACCAGTCCGCCGGTGAGGCCTTCCTTTTGGGTGATAATGCGTTTCCCGTGCAGCGACCAGCGGTCGTTCAGCAATTGACGCTCGCGCGTTGGGAAGAATCGATGCGTGAGACTTTGGGTAACCCTGTTTTCCCCTTTGAGGTGCGCGTGTTACCGACAGAGCCAACGGCGTTTAGCGCTGAGTGGGCAGTAGTTAATCAGACGCCTGCAAAACATCGGGGATATGCCGTGCAATGGTTTACTATGGCAGCGGCGCTGGGACTGGCCTTTATTTTTCGAAGCAGCAACCTCGCTACATGGTTGCGGCATCGACTCGTGAGTAGCGGCGATTAGGCCGTGTTGGGGGATACAACGTGACCGAGACAAACAACCGAACGGGTGGACGCGCGATTTTATTGCTGATCGCCGGCTTGCCTGTGACGATGATTCTGGCGTCGACTTGGCTTTGGTATTTCGTCGAGCGCGGCGAAATCGACATTATCGGCGCACTTGGCACGGCAAATAGTGGTGAATTGTTGCCTGAGCCCCTGAATATTCGTGCGCTTGAGTTTGAAGCCGCCGACGGCTCGCTAGCGAGTCTTGCCAATAGCGAGCCCAAGTGGACATTGATGTTGGTGAACGACGGCCCCACTTGCGATGCGAACTGTAATGAACTCCTGTATCTCACTCGCCAAATTCGCATTGCGATCGGCCGCGACTATCAGCGTACTCAACGTCTTCTGGTGGTAGACACACCTATCGATACGATTCAGTCGAGCGGTGAAACTAGTGCTGATAATACTTATGCGGGAGCGTTATTGCCTCAGCTTGAGCGCGAGCATGTCGACCTGAAGGTTTGGCTCCGAAATGATCAGACGGTGGTGCCAGATGGGCAGCTGATGCCTAATTCCTGGTATCTCGTCGATCCCTCTGGTTGGGTCATGATGCGCTACCCCACGGAAGTTAATTACAAAGATGTGATCGGAGATCTTAAGTTTCTGCTTAAGAACTCAGGGGGTTGATCATGACCGACACTTTGATGGCCCGATGGCCCGATTTTCTAGAACTTACCAAGCCTCGCGTGGTTGCACTTATGCTGATCACTGCGTTGATTGGTATGTGTATGGCAGTCCCAGGTTTTGTGCCGTGGGAGCCGCTTATCTTGGGTAATCTCGGTATTGGTCTTTGCGCGGGTGCTGCGGCTGCCATTAACCACGTGGTTGATGAGCGGATCGATCAAAAAATGTCGCGAACGACTAACCGACCTGTAGCAACTGGGCGCGTGAGTCAGACAGAAGCTTTGATATTTGCAGCCCTTTTGGCGGTACTCGGCGCCGCATTACTAGCGTGGACAATTAACGTATTAACAGCAGTTCTAACCGTAGCGAGTTTGGTGGGGTATGCCTTTATCTACACCATGTTCCTAAAGCGGGCGACGCCGCAAAATATTGTGATTGGTGGTTTGGCGGGTGCGGCACCGCCACTTTTAGGTTGGACAGCTGTGACAGGCGAAGTCCATGCGCACGGACTTCTCTTGGTGTTGATTATCTTTGCATGGACCCCCCCACATTTCTGGGCGCTGGCCATTCATCGAAAAGAAGAGTACGCAGCGGTGGGCATCCCTATGCTCCCGGTAACACACGGCAACCGGTTCACGGCACTGCATATCCTGCTCTACACCATTCTGATGTTCTTAATAACGCTGTTACCTTTTGCGACGTTATTGAGCGGCTGGATTTATTTGGCTTCTGCCGTCGTTCTAGGTGTGATTTTCCTCTACTGGTCGATTGAGATTCTCCGCGAAAAGAATCCCAAGGCGCCCATGGAGACCTTCAAGTATTCAATCAACTATTTACTGCTTTTATTCGTCGCCATGTTGGCAGATCACTGGATACTAGGAGCGCCTGCGTGAGCTTTACCCAACGCCAGCGTATCGGTTTTACTGTTGCCGCGATTCTTTTAGGAATTGCGATCATCGTTTCAGGGTTCGTCCATCGGATTCAACAACCCAGAATTATGACTGTGTCAGAGATGCGGGCGAACGGACTGTTCATCTTTGATACGCCGAGAGACCCTGGCGAATTTGTGTTGATTAACCATCATGGCGAGCCTTTTACTGAAGAGAGCCTCGAGGGAGATTGGACCCTGCTCTTTTTCGGTTTTACTTACTGCCCCGACGTATGCCCCACCACAATGTCCTTCCTTGCTGAAGTGAAGGAAAATTTAGTGGACACTGAGGCTGAGAGCACGCGAGTCGTTATGGTTTCGGTTGATCCCGCCCGTGATACGGTCGAGCAGCTCGCGCAATATGTGCCTTACTTCCATCCCGAGTTTTTAGGCGTGACCGGTGACTTCCCCAATATTTTGAGTTTCGCACGTCGGTTTAACGCGCCTTTTCGTAAGGTCACCATGGAAGACGGCGATTACCAAATTGATCACAGCGCGAACGTGGTACTGATCAACCCGAAAGGTGATTTCCACGGCTTTTTCCGAGCACCACTGGATTTGGCGAAGGTCAAAGTGACTTTGCGCTCAGCGCAATATTATTGGAGCCAGGAATATGACTGACGCGTCTCGCTTAATTCTGGTCGATGGCTCTTCGTATTTGTTCAGGGCGTTTCACGCACTACCACCACTGACCAACAGTAAAGGAAGGAATACCGGTGCAGCCAAGGGCGTGATCGGTATGTTGAAGCGCCTTCAGGCGGATAATCCTGCCGATCAGTTGGTTGTTATTTTCGACGCAAAAGGCCCTACCTTTAGAAACGAGATTTACTCTGAGTACAAAGCCAATCGGCCTCCCATGCCAGAAGAGCTTCGCGAGCAAATCGAGCCTATACATAATGTTATTCGTGCCTTGGGTCTTCCGCTGATATCGATTTCTGGTGTGGAGGCTGACGACGTTATCGGAACGCTGTCTGTTATGGCGGCAGAGCAGCAACGACCCGTGCTCATTTCCACCGGCGACAAGGATATGGCGCAGCTGGTGAACGATCACGTAACGCTCGTCAACACCATGACGCAGACCGTACTCGATCGTGAGGGTGTCATTGAAAAGTTCGGTGTGCCTCCCGAGTTGATTATTGATCTACTGGCGCTCATGGGTGACTCGGTCGACAACATTCCAGGCGTGGCCGGCGTCGGCGAGAAGACGGCCTTGGCGCTACTCCAGAATTTGGGTGGCGTCGCTGATATCTACACGCAGCTAGATCGTGTGCCTGAGTTACCGGTTCGTGGTGCGAAATCGCTGGGCGACAAGCTACTTGCGAGCCAGGAAATGGCTGAGCTCTCCTACGTGCTTGCAACGATAAAGACCGACTGCGACCTCGATTTGAACGAAACAGATCTGCGCTCAATGGCGCCGGATAATGAACGGCTCATAGAGCTTTATCGCGATCTCGAGTTTAAGTCATGGTTGGATGAGCTTTTGAGTCCTGGGCTCTTCGCAGACACTGCACCTGAGGCGCCAGCTGCCAGTACGCCGGAGCTGAACACCGTCACAATCACCGACCAGAATGTTCTCGATGAATGGATCGGTCGTCTTGAGGGTGCGTCCTTATTTGCCTTTGATACGGAAACCACCAGCCTCAACTATATGCAGGCTCAAATTGTTGGTGTCTCTTTTGCGGTTGAGGCGGGCGAAGCTGCTTATGTGCCGCTAGCTCACATTAATCCCGGGCTCGAAGGACAGCTCGACCGCGAGTCGGTGCTCGAGCAGCTGAGACCACTCCTTGAGTCAGATGCGGTAAAGAAGGTAGGTCAGCATCTTAAATACGATGCCAATGTGCTTGCTAACCATGACATTACGCTGCGCGGCATAGCGCACGACACCATGCTCGAGTCTTATGTATTGGATGCAGTTGGAAGCCGTCACGATATGGGCAGCTTGGCGCTCAAATATCTTGGTCAGCGAGTTATCTCCTTCGAAGAGGTTGCTGGTAAGGGTGCGAAGCAAATTACCTTTGACCACGTCCCCATCGAACAAGCTGCTGAGTATGCCGCTGAAGATGCGGATGTCACGCTACGGCTGCATGAAGCGCTTCAGCCCAAACTAGAGGCAGAGCCAAAACTGCGTGAGGTATATGAGGGACTTGAGTTGCCGTTGGTGCCAGTACTGTCGAAGATTGAGCGCAACGGTGCCTATGTCTCAGTCGATCGCTTACGACAGCAGAGCACCGAAATTGCTACTCGACTGGCCGAACTGGAAACCAAGGCGTGCGATCTCGCGGGTCAGCCGTTCAACTTGGCGTCACCGAAGCAGCTCGGTGAGATCTTGTTTGAGAAGCTCGAGTTGCCGGTTATTAAAAAGACGCCGAAGGGTGCGCCGTCGACAGCGGAAGACGTATTGGTCGAGCTTGCGAATGACTACGAGCTGCCGGCGGTGCTGATCGAGCACCGCGGACTCGCAAAGCTCAAGTCTACGTACACCGATAAGCTGCCAGAGATGGTCGACCCCAAAACCGGTCGTGTACACACGTCATACCATCAGGCGGTTACGGCAACCGGTCGTTTATCGTCGAGTGACCCTAACTTACAAAACATTCCAGTAAGGACCGACGAGGGCCGTCGCATCCGCCGGGCCTTTGTTGCGCCTAAGGGCCGAAAGATTGTTGCGGCGGATTACTCTCAAATCGAACTGAGAATCATGGCGCATCTCTCGAGTGACGTGGGGTTACTTCACGCCTTTGCCAATGAGCTCGATGTTCATAGTGCGACAGCGGCAGAGGTTTTCGACGTCACGTTAGAGGAAGTAAGCAGCGATCAGCGCCGTAAGGCGAAGGCTATTAACTTTGGTTTGATCTACGGCATGTCCGCCTTCGGACTGGCTAAGCAAATCGGTGTTGCGCGGGGCGAAGCCCAGGACTATATCGATCGATACTTTGCTCGATATCCCGGTGTAGCGGATTACATGGACGCAACGCGAGCACTTGCTCACGAGCAGGGCTATGTCGAAACCTTGCTTGGTCGGCGGTTGTATTTGCCCGAAATCAACGCGAGAAATAAGCAGCGTCAGTTGGCGGCGGAGCGAACAGCGATTAACGCACCTATGCAAGGAACCGCGGCAGACATTATCAAACTGGCGATGATAGCCGTGGATGGTTGGCTCACTGACTCGGGACTCGATGCCAAGATGATCATTCAGGTTCACGATGAATTGGTATTCGAGGTTGCGGAAGATGTCTGCGCCGAGTTGTCTAGCGAAGTAACCACCCGGATGGCCAATGTTATCGAGCTAAACGTTCCACTACTTACCGAGGTGGGTGTGGGCGATAACTGGGATGAGGCGCATTAAGCCACCGAATAGCCCGTATATTTGTCGGGCTGCCTTTGTTGGCCCCCTCATCTGCCCGCTGGAAAAGTCCAGCTGCTTGGAGCTATGGGTTCAGTAACAGGAAGCCCTATGTCTTCGGTGCTCACTCCACGGGGGCATTTTCATCGGGCGTGCTCTCAATGGGCGCTACATCGTCATCGGGCAATGTTAGCCACCAGTTAAGCGTTCGCTGCAGTTCGTCCATGCCGCTGTGGTTATGCGATGAGAAAAGTTGAACAGAAATCCAGCGCTCGTGTTCTTTGAGTTCTTTTTTGACGGCGAGTAAGGCGTTTTTTGCCGGGCCACGTTTAAGCTTATCGCTCTTTGTCAGCAAGATATGAACCGGCATTTCACTGACGGTGGCCCATTCTATCATTTGTCGGTCGTAGTCCTTGAGCGGATGCCGGATATCCATGAGCAGGATCAACCCTTTTAGGCTGCCTCGATATTGCAAGTAGCGTTCGAGTTGTTTGTTCCACTCCTCCTTCACTTTCAGCGGGACTTTCGCGAAGCCATAACCCGGCAGGTCGACTAAGCGAATTTGATCAGCGACGCTAAAGAAGTTGATAAGTTGTGTTCTGCCCGGCGTGCGCGAAGTCCTCGCTAATTTGCTGTTACCCGTAAGCGCATTGATCGCGCTCGACTTACCCGCATTACTTCTCCCCGCAAAGGCGACCTCGCAGCCAAAGTCCGCAGGTGCGTTATTCAACGCACTCGCAGATTGTAAAAATTCAGCGCTTTTGAAATTAAGCTTTTGAGACTTATTGGGCGTATTAATGACAGTAATCCACGTAAAGTTTGGTGTTTTCGGCTCAATGACTATAATGCCGGGCCAGATGACGTGGGTACAGCCACAAAATCACAAGATTCAACGGTCTTCGCGCCGGTACAAAGGGTGAAATCATGAAAGCAAACATCTTAAAATTCGCACTGATCGCAGGCGCGACTGCACTCGCTGCAACTTCAGTTCAGGCAGCAGAGCAGCCTCCACAGTACGCAGCATCATGCGGTGCTTGTCACGCAGTAGGCGTTGCCGGTGCACCTAAGACAGGCGACACAGCGCAGTGGGAGCCACGTTTGGCAAAAGGTATGGAAGCGCTTGTGTCTTCAGTGAAGAACGGTTTGGGCGTAATGCCTCCCGGCGGTCTTTGCAATGGCTGTAGCGATGACGACTACAAAGCCCTCATTACATATATGTCTACTCCGCAGTAATTGCGGAACAAGGAGTTAAGGATGATCTTTAATCGCGCGATCGCGGCACTGGCTTTCGTTTTGTTTGCCAACGCTGCCGTAGCTGACGGTGTCTTGAAGGGCGATGTGGCCGCGGGCGAAGCCTTATCTGCTTCTTGCGCAGCCTGCCACGGTGCCGATGGCAACAGCCTCGCACCAACGTTTCCAAAGCTTGCTGGCCTTGGAGAGCGTTACCTTCTCAAGCAGATGAAAGATATCCGTGATGGACGTCGTCCGGTTGCGCTTATGGCGGGTCAGGTCGACAACATGACCGATCAGCAGTTGGCAGATCTCGCGGCGTTCTATGATTCGCACGAGAGAACATCGGGTACCGCAGATCCAGATCTCGTAAAGCTGGGTCGTAAGATCTACCTCGCAGGTGTTTCTGAGCGAAAGGTTGCTGCCTGTTCTGGTTGCCACAGCCCCTCAGGTAAAGGCAACGGCCCTGGTGGTTACCCAGGTCTTGCCGGCCAACACGCTGACTACGTACAGCAGCAGCTCGAGATGTTCCGACTTGGCTATGAAGACGAGAGCGGTCGAACCAACGGTGGTGACAGCAAAATTATGCGCACCATTGCCTTTGGTTTGAGTGATCTTGAGATCAAAGCCGTCGCAAGTTATGTTTCGGGTCTTCAATAAGGCCCAATAACGAGCTCGGGGGAGATCAACATGCTACGCCTTCTACGTACCGTTTCATTGATTGCAGTTGCACTATTTTCAGTCGTAACAATGGCGCAGGAGCAGTATCAGGAAGGCGTGCATTACGAATTGATCGAACCTACCGTTCACACTGGCATCAGCGACAAAGTCGTCGTTTCCGAGTTTTTCTCTTACGGCTGTGGACATTGCTTCAACTTCGAACCGCTTTTGGAGTCTTTTGAGACGCGTTTACCCGAGGGCGTGGTAGTCCAGCGTATTCCGGTTATCTGGAATAACAACGCTGGCATGAAGCTTCTGGCAAAGACCTATTACGCGGCGCAAATTTTGGACGTGCTCGACCCTGTTCACGGTGCAATGTTCAATGCTATTCACCGACAGCGTAAGCGCATCGCAACACCCGAAGCGGTTCGTGCGGTATTCGTTGATAACGGTGTCGATGCTAAGAAATTTGACCGTGCGTTCAAGTCCTTTGGCACTGACAGCATGGTGAGACAGGCCGCTGCTCGCACGGAGGGTGCGCGCATTAACGGCACGCCATCGCTCATGGTGAACGGCAAATACCGAATCGACACGCGTCAAGCAGGTGGCCAAGCAAACATGCTAAAGATCGCTGCATTTCTTGCGGATAAAGAGCTTGCTCGCATGAACAAGGCGGCGAGCGCTGCAGAGTAAGCGCTGACTCAGTGCGAGTCAGCCAAGTGGTATCTCGGTTCGGCTGATCACCTTTCTCAATACGAAGCTTGAGTGCACACCGGTGACCCCAGGTATCCGAGTGAGCTTGCCGAGCAGTACGGCCTCGAAGTGTTTCATATCCTTGACGACAACCCGCAACAAATAGTCGGCGCTCTGGCCTGTCACCACTGAGCAATCGACCACTTCGTCATAGTTCGCGATCTCCGCCTCGAAACTTTCAAAGCGGTCGGGCGTGTGCCGATCCATGGAGATGCTGACGTGCGCCGTTAGGTCGTAGCCCAGTTTTTCGGGGTTCAGCACGGCAACTTGTCGCTCAATGAAGCCCTCGCTCATGAGTCTTTTTACCCGTCGAGCACAAGGCGTAGGTGAGAGTCCCACGCGTTCAGCGAGTTCCAAATTACTTAAGCTCGCATCTCGCTGTAATTGTGAGAGGAGCTTTAAATCAACACGGTCTAATGTAGTTATATCGTCCATGCGTGCAAAAATAGCGTTTTTCACTATTCAATTCCACGAGATTAAATTTTTCCTCTATTCATAGGGCGATTAATACAAATATTTAACGCTTTTCGCTCTTGATCCAGGCGTATACTCGCGCCCGAGTACAAAGAATTGATGAGTAACGTGTTATGAGCAGTGAAGGTTTTGGTGCGTTTGATCACCGTAAGTACCCGATATATCAGCCGCTGAAAAAGGCAGATCGCCGTTGGCCTGATCAAGTTCTGACAAAGGCACCCGAGTGGTGCAGTGTCGATCTGCGTGACGGAAACCAAGCGCTGATTGAGCCCATGACCTCGGACAAGAAGTTACGCCTCTGGGAGCTCCTTGTTGACCTTGGGTTTAAGCAAATCGAAGTGGGCTTCCCATCTGCGTCCTCTCATGACTTTGATTTTTTGCGAAAGCTTATCGAAGAAGACAGAATCCCCAGCGACGTAACGGTTCAGGTGCTTACTCAGGCCAGAGAAGAGTTGATTACTCGTACTTTTGAAGCGCTGCAGGGGTGCCGCAGAGCTGTTTTGCATTTCTACAACAGCACATCAACGGTCCAGCGTGATTATGTGTTCGGCCTCGATCGAGCGGGTATTACAGAAATTGCCGTCAACGGGGCTGAACTCGTCAAATCCGCTGCTGCGAAGTACCCCGAAACCGAATGGGTCTTTGAATACAGTCCAGAGAGCTTCACAGGTACCGAGATGGATTTCGCGGTTGATGTATGTAACGCCGTAATCGATGTCATCAAGCCGACGCCCGATAACAAGATGATTATCAACCTGCCAGCCACGGTGGAGGTCAGTACACCGAATGTGTATGCCGATCAAATTGAGTGGTTCTGCGACAACGTAAATCATCGCGAGTCGCTTCTTGTATCGTTGCACACGCACAACGACCGCGGTGGTGCAGTAGCGGCCGGGGAGCTTGGTTTGCTTGCAGGTGCTGACCGGGTAGAGGGGACGCTGCTTGGTAACGGTGAGCGGACTGGAAATATGGACATCGTCACTATGGCAATGAATATGTACAGCCAAGGCATCGACCCGGAGCTCGATTTCTCGCAGATGGACGAAATGATTGCAGTCTGCAAAGAGTGCACGCAGTTACCGCTCCATCCCCGTCACCCCTACGCCGGCGAGCTTGTGTTTACTGCGTTCTCGGGAAGCCACCAAGATGCGATCAACAAGTGTTTGGCGCGTCGCGAGACCGATAGCCTTTGGGAGGTCGCCTACTTGCCCATTGATCCCGCTGACATTGGCAGGAGTTATCAGGAAGTTATTCGTATTAACAGCCAGTCAGGTAAAGGCGGCGTTGCGTATGTCTTAAACCGGGATCACGGCCTAGATTTACCGCGCTGGCTGCAGGTCGACTTCAGTGCTTCCGTTCAAGCGCTGGCTGAGCAATCAGAGTCCGAAGTGCAGTCTGACGACATCTACAGTCTCTTTTTAAGCACCTACAATCTAGATAAGCCTGCACTCACAGTGGGTAAGTATCAGCTATCGCGAGATGACAGCGTTGATCAGCTTAACGTTCAAATCGACGGCGTCGATGGCTCATCAACGCTATCCGGTCAGGGGGCAGGTGTGGTCGGTGCATTTACCGATGCTATCTCGAAGCGCACAGGACATAAGATCATCGTGGTTGAATACAGTGAGCACACCTTGGGTTCCGACGGTGACGCCGAGGCCATCTGCTACGTACAGCTAGCGATCGACGGCACGCGCGTGTGTGGTGTGGGGCGCAGCACGGACATAGTGCACGCTACGATGGGAGCGATTTTGTCAGGTTTGCATCGATATGCCGGTACCTGGATGCGCGCAGCATAACCTCGCGGGAACAATCCGCCCCGTGTGCTGCGGCATACTTCTCGTAAAGGATGCGCTATATTTTTGGTTTGCGACAAAACCTAGGGGCTTGGGGATAGATGCTAAATGCTAAATCTCTTTACTAAAAAAGTTACAGAAGGCCGCGTTACAAGCGTTACGTCGTATCAATCTTTGGCTTTGGACAGTATTGAATTTCGCGATCTCACGCGCTCATCGGTACTGTACTTATCCGCTTTTTTAACGGCTGGGGGGTTTCTAAATATTACTCGGCGAGGAGAGCCACATATCGAGATGTGGCTGTCTCTTATCTTCTCGACACTTGCTCTCTTTGCTGTATGGCAGATTCGTTCAACATCCCGGCACATGATGGTGAGCCTCCATATATTAATGTTAATTATGGTTTTCAATATCAATGTGCAGGTTGTCCACGGTATTCATTACCAATTGATGTGCACCCTGCCATTTTATTTAATATGGATAGGCTTATTACCTACATTCGTGGTGGCCGCAGGCGCTGTTGCTATTACTGCATTGACAATTTTTCTGGCTTCTGGACACGTTTTGATTCCAGAAAATGTGATGTTAGCCATCGCCTCTGGTCTTGTTGTTCACTTCGCAAAAGTACAGGTGCATCGTCAAACGCAGCTAGCGTCGAGTGACGTCCTCACCGGAGCCTTGAATCGACGTTATCTACTGACACAATTGAATGCACGTCGTGCCGACTTCACCCGAGATCAGCTACGTTCCAGTTTGGTGCTCTTTGATATTGACGGCCTCAAGGAGATTAATGACAGATTTGGGCATCGGTTTGGTGACGATACGCTTAAGTATGCTGTGAAAACCATTCAGCAACGAGTTCGCGCCTCTGATGCGTTGTTCCGTATTGGCGGAGATGAGTTTGCGTTGATACTTGTTGGCGCTAAAGCTCATGCTGCGCTGAATGTTGCTAATGAAATCCGAGGTCTTATCAGAGACAGCAAGCCCAGCGAACTACCTGATTTTTCTATCTCGTTCGGCGTCTGTGATGTTGATGACTCGTCCTCCCCCGAGGACTGGTTGGACGCTGCTGATGAGGCGCTCTACCTTGCTAAAAATCAAGGCGGCGATACTGCTCGGTTAGCCTCTTAAAGGAGTGATTCAGGAGTGAAAACGGTGCGACTATTTCTGATGCTCCTCCTCGTCACGACGCTGGTAGGGTGTTCGGCTAACCGTCTTCTCTACAACAGAGCTGATACCTTTATCCGCTGGGCCGCAGACGACTATGTAACCCTCGACCGCGAGCAACAAGCGGCGTTTGATCAACGCCTTGATGACTTCCTGGTCTGGCACCGTAGTGAAGAGCTACCGCGCTATAGAGAATTCATTATTACCTCGCTAGGCACGCTTGAAGACGGTGTTACCCTCAAGGAGGCTATTGCGATTTCCGAGGAAATTGACCTCGCCGCCGATCGCTTTCAGGCGCACTTTATCGAGCTACTCCTAGCAACGGCTGAGGATCTTTCAGATGAGCAGATACAGGATTTTTTAACCGAGCTTGCGCGCAATCAGGCCGAGTATGCAGACGAGCGACTCGTTCGTGACGAGGAGGCGTATTACGCTGACTCAACCAAAACGATGACGGATTTGGTTAAGCGTTTAATCGGGCGGCTTAATCGGGATCAACGTTCGGAGATAGAGAAACGTAGCAAGGATCTGACGCGGCTTGACGGTCTTTGGCACGATGATCGCGCGCGTTGGGGAAGCGCTCTGAGAGTCATACTCGAGGCGAGAGAGCCGGGTTGGCAAGCTGAAGTCCGCAGGCTTGGAGAAACACGATCGGAGGCGCGGATTCCTGAGTATGTTGCGGGAATAGAGCACAATGGAGACATTATCCTCGCGCTCCTAGTCGATACTATCAATTCGCGCACAGAACGGCAGGACCGCCGTATGCGACGGTTTTTGGAAGGCCTTGTTGATGATATCGATGCGTTAACAGCGGGTGTCTCCGCTGAGCGCTTAGTCGTCGAGCAGGGATAAGTCCCTCACAGCACCTTGGTCTGCACTGGTCACTGTTTTCGCATAGAACTTTAGCGCTGGACTGACTTTACGTGGTCGGTCCTTGGCGGGCTTAAAGCCTTTTACCGCTTGCGTGTCACGCCGTGCATCGAGTTCAGTTTGATCAAGTTGGACGTTGATAGCGCGGTTTGGGATGTCGATCAGGATACGATCACCGTTTTGCACCAAGGCGATGGCACCACCAGCGGCAGCCTCGGGCGAAACGTGCCCAATGGACAACCCTGACGTACCACCTGAAAAGCGTCCATCGGTAATCAGTGCACAAGCTTTACCCAATCCTTTAGATTTAATGTAGCTCGTGGGATAGAGCATTTCTTGCATACCGGGGCCACCACGAGGGCCTTCGTACCGGACAATCACAACATCACCAGCTTGTACACGATCTTCAAGAATGTCTGCCACAGCATCTTCTTGGCTTTCACAAACGTGCGCTTTGCCCTCGAATACGAGGAGTTCGTCTTCAACGCCTGCGGTTTTTACCACGCAGCCATCCTCGGCGATGTTACCGAAAAGGACGGCTAAGCCACCCTCCTCGGAGTAAGCGTGCTCCGCTGAGCGTATGCAGCCGCCCTCGCGATCGAGATCGAGCGCAGGCCAACGGGTGGCTTGGCTGAACGCTTCTTGCGTCGGGATACCCGCGGGCCCCGCCTTGAAGCGTTCAAGGGCCAAGGCGTTATCTGTGGTGGTGATATCCCAATTTGCGATGGCGTCGCCGATGGTACCGCTGTGGACTGTATTGCAATCACGGTTGAGTCGTCCCGAGCGCGCGAGCTCACCCAAAATGGCGAGAACACCCCCAGCGCGATGCACATCTTCCATATGGTAAAGCGGTGTGCTCGGCGCCACTTTGCAGAGCTGTGGCACGTTTCGAGAGAGTGCGTCGATATCTGCCATGGTGAAATCGAGCTCAGCTTCCCGCGCTGCGGCTAGCAGATGCAAAATAGTGTTGGTGGACCCGCCCATGGCAATGTCGAGACTCATTGCATTCTCGAAGGCGGCGCGATTAGCGATATTTCGAGGGAGCACGGAGTCATCATCTTCAACGTAGTAGCGCCGAGTGAGCTCGACTACCAATCTGCCAGCCTCTAAAAACAGCGCCTTGCGGTCAGCATGGGTTGCGAGAAGAGAGCCATTGCCGGGAAGACTAAGTCCCAGTGCTTCAGTCAGGCAGTTCATAGAGTTGGCGGTGAACATGCCCGAGCAAGAGCCGCAGGTTGGACACGCAGAGCGCTCATAAGCGTCAACTTTCGCATCATCTGCACTGCTATCGGCCGCAATAACCATCGCATCTACGAGGTCGAGCTTGTGCTCTGACAAAGCAGTTTTGCCGGCTTCCATTGGACCGCCAGATACGAAGACCACTGGAATGTTGAGGCGCATGGCCGCGTTGAGCATCCCGGGCGTGATCTTGTCGCAATTAGAAATGCAGACCATGGCGTCGGCACAATGTGCATTCACCATGTAT
>CBFHQN010000042.1:0-14941 GCA_965657765.1 Luminiphilus sp.
TTGTTGAGATAACCGAGTTCTTCAAGCGCCTGGGTGATCTGTGCAATACCACTATCAGCCTTGGACATTTGCGCTGCATATACCGCCATGAGCTCGCCCGGCGCCGCCTCGACATCGATTCGTGAAGCGTCGGTCCCTGTTACGCCACTAGACTTCAAGCGTGCAAGTCGCTGATCTGCAATAGACGACGTACCATCAGAGAACGTCTCTTTATAGGCTGCGATCGCCTCTCTAGGCGCGTGTAATGGCCAATGAGGTGCGGTGTAAGAGAGCGTTAGGAAAAAAGGTTCGCTAGGGTGATCGGTTTGATGCTTTTTCAACCGTTCAACTGCGAATTCAGTGGTTGCGTCCGTCATATAAAAATTATCACCGGCGGGGGTCCATTCCTCTGCACCAAGGGCCATGGTTCTCACCATTGGCTGGTCCGTAATCAGTTCAAAGTAGCTGCTCGCACCGCTAATCAGGCCAAAGTAATCATCAAAGCCATGCGCTAATGGCCAGCTCTCGGGTCGCTCACCGAGGTGCCATTTGCCAGCAAGGTAGCTTTTATAGCCTATGCCTTTTAACGCTTCAGCGAGGGTTGTCGAATCGGGGTCGAGATACCCTTGATAAGGCCCTGCAGTTGTTTCTACGTGCGCAGGTACCGTTAGAAAGCCAAGTCCTACACTGTGTGGATCGCGACCGGTGTGCAGTGCTGCGCGTGTTGGAGAGCAGCGCGGTTGCACATAAAAATTTGTGAGGGTTAAACCGTTCGCGGCTAATGCATCGATGGTCGGAGTTTGAATGCGACTTCCCATAAACGAGTAATCCGAGAAGCCTGCGTCATCCAGCACTACGATGACGATATTTGGCGGCGATTTTTCCTCGGCCGTTACCGGCAGTGTCACCATGAATACAAGGAGCATCATGAAGTGCGGTAATCGATCGATCAGATAGTACAGGTTCATCTTTTCGAGCCCTCTTATGTGGGTAGAGCGTGTTTCTTGGGTAAAGCTTGCCATCTTTTTTCAGTGACGATAATGACAGCCATTTGGCAGCCATCCTGAGCATTGTTGCGTCAATATTGACCCTCCGATCACAGCGTGACGCTGTGTTAAGGCGCAGGTATTATGAAAGCCCATGAAAAAACCGAGCTTCACCTTGACCGTATGCCTCCTCATCGCGTCTATCGAGACCATTTTGAGCGACATGTTAGACCTACCCTTGGTCTAGTGAGACGCGTTTTGGGTATTTGTTGATTCGAAAATATTATCGGCTGACTTGGCAACAAAGCCCTGATAAAGCTCACCCGACGCCAATGGATAGCGTTTGGCAAACTCGAAGTAGCAACTTGGGATTTCTCTTTTACCATCCGTAAATTCAACGTCTACTCGATTGGCGAGGGTGGCGGACTGCTCAAGAAATACCTGAGGTGTCCCTTTTATCTCTTCACCACTCGTATTCAGTTTGAAACCATTTGTTTTTAAAAAGTCGTTAAGTGTTTCGAGATCAGCATATTTCTTTAAATGGTTAACAAAAACAGTGAAGTGATTAGGGCGATATCCGATGGCCGCCACCCAAGCACCATATTCACTCTCTTCTAGTAAGGCTTCATATTGTGAAGAGCTCAGATTCCACGGGCGTCCGGAGTGAAAGAAATTGGCTTGTCTAACCTGATCAGGCGAGACGCAGGAGACAATTGAGTTCACGAGAGTTAGAAACTCAGTGGAAAATTCGCTGACCACGAGCTCACTGATAAAAATTTTGGGTTTACTGGGATCAGCCGCATATTCATAGTGTTTTGCACGCAGCTTCTTCGTATCAAAAAAATACTCGTCTTTTGCTTCGTAACCTATCTCAAGAAACGGTTTCGCACACTCTTCGAGAGCAACCGCGCCAACGTCAAACGTTCTCAGTGCAATGTGATCGTTAACCACAGTCTCTCCCTCAGCAAGCAGGGTATCGACCACTCGTTGCGCTTCGGGGTTTAAGAGCAAGTAGTCTTGCCACATGTTTTCCAGAACGGTTTCGATGCTCATTTTGAATCCTTTAAAAAGCCTTGGTACCTCAGGTTCATATTGCCCTTTTTTTCAACTTAAGTGAGCCCTGAGCTTTTAGCACATCTATTAGGGTGGGAGTGTCACATGATGCGGGTGCGGACGAGACAAACGGGGATCACACTGATTGAGAGTCTCGTTGTCATCGCGATCATTGCCATTCTTTCAGGTATGGCTGTGCCCTCAGTTCAGTGGCTCAGAGAGACTGCGGAGCAGAAACGGGTGATTCACCAATTACATGCGGCAGTACTCACTGCGCGTCATAGATCGGTCATGATGGGAAACGCTATTCATCTTTGCGCGGCTCCCATAAGCCTCGTCACGGGTATTAGCCAGAGGCCCGATTGCGGTGATGACTATGGTAAGGGTGTTGCTATTTGGAGCGAGGTTGGAGGCGACTGGCAGCTTTTGAGGCGTTGGCAATGGCCTCTCGCGAGAATTACGAATCGAACAGGTAACCAAGCAGTAACGGCGCAGGTCACGTTTAATGTCCGGGGCTTGGCCAATCGCAACATCACATGGTCGACCTGTGCAAACAACTCGAATCTATCGCTTGTACTCAATCGAGTGGGCCGACCGGTTATAAGGACTGGATGGGGTAAATGTTAGTCTTCTAGTCCCAGCTTCTTGAGTCGGTAGCGCAGACTTCTAAAACTCACGCCGAGGGCTTTTGCTGCCGCCGTCTTATTCCAGCGATATTCCGTCATGGCGTTGTGAAGAATCTCGCGCTCGATCGAGTCCATATGACCTTCGAGGTCACCGCCAACAGCATCAAGAGTGGTCATGTTCCGATTGCCAACTGAGGTCGCGGAGGCGTTGAGCTCTCCTCTGGTGTTGGGACTTAAGTCAGC
This sequence comes from Luminiphilus sp., assembly GCA_965657765.1. Classification (GTDB taxonomy): domain Bacteria; phylum Pseudomonadota; class Gammaproteobacteria; order Pseudomonadales; family Halieaceae; genus Luminiphilus. The sequence continues at coordinate 2,888 of CBFHQN010000042.1, forward strand.
GGTGTCAGTCACTGTGCTTGCCGACGCCATGATCTCGAGATCGTCTATTTGGATCTCGTCACTATCAGCGAGGGCTGCAGCCCTCGCCAATACGTTTTCGAGCTGGCGTACGTTCCCCGGAAACTCAGCTTGGCCAAGATGCGCCATGGCGTCGGCAGCAAGGCGTTTAGGTGGCTCGCCATTTTCTTCAGCAATTTTTGCCAGCAGGTGGGTAGCAAGATCTGGAATATCCTCGCGCCGATCTCTGAGCGCGGGCACTGCAATATCGATCACATTGATGCGGTAGAAGAGGTCGTCTCTGAACCGCCCGGCCGCCACTTCCTGGTTAAGCTGCTTATGCGTGGCACTGATAAGTCTGACGTCTACGCCGACCTCGGACTCACTACCGACCGGGCGTACAGCCTTTTCCTGAAGAACACGCAGGAGTTTTACCTGTGTGGCTAGGGGAAGGTCTGCGACCTCATCAAGTAGTAGCGTGCCCCCCTCTGCGGCCTGAAATAGACCTTGTTTATCGTGCATTGCCCCTGTGAAAGAGCCCTTGAGGTGGCCAAAAAGCTCGCTCTCTACTAACTCGGGGGGGATGGCACCACAGTTGACCGCGATGAAAGGCCCAGACTGGCGTGCGCTCGACTGATGAATAAGTCGAGCGACGACTTCTTTACCCGCTCCTGATTCACCGTGCACGTGTATGGGTGCCTGGCTGCGCGCTACCTTTGCAATCTTCTCTCTCAATTTTTCAGTCGCAGGCGACGAGCCAATGAGATCGCGTGAACGGCTTAAGCTGTCACTAAACCCATCAGCACGTTTTAAATTAAGCGCATGTCCCACTAACTCTCGGAGCTTGTCGAGAGCTACTGGCTTGGAAACGAAGTCGAAGGCACCCAGCTTCAGAGCATCAATGGCGGCCTCGACACTTCCGTGGGCCGTAATAACCGCAACCGGTAATTCCCTGTCTAACCTTTGTACATGCTCCACCAATTGAAGACCGTTGCCATCGGGCAGTTTCATGTCTGTGAGGCACAAATCAGGTTCATTGTGCTCGAGTAATTGCATCGCCTCAGTGAGTGTTTTGGCGCTTAAGGTATTGAGATTCATGCGTGCGAGGGCGATCTCCAGCAGCTGTAGAATATCGGGCTCATCGTCAACTAGAAGTACTGTTTGGCTCACTGCGTGTCCCTTGACTGCATTCGCAGGCTGAGTCGGAAGCTGCTCCGACCGTCGTGTGTGCGGCGATAGCTAATTTCCGCGCCGTTACTCTCGCAAAGCTCTTTACATAAATAAAGACCTAATCCGGTCCCTTCGGGACGGGTTGTGAAGAAGGGCTCAAACAGTCGCGATTGAGCACTTTCCGGAACACCCTCACCGTTATCGATAACGTCAATGAAGCAGAGTCGCTGGACAACGCTCTGACCAATGTGCAGATCAGCGGCGCGTTCACCGGTTGCACCCTCACTATGGCGCAACGCATTATCGATAAGATTATCAAGTACGCGCTTGAGTTGATTTTTATCGGCCGAGATAGGCCAGGCACTGCTACCCGTGAAGGTCAGATTCGCCCCCTCCGAGCTCGCTTCTTTGAAGTCACGGATTACGACGGGTATCCACTCATTCACATCGATAGGCTCTAGATTAGGGGGCACCCTTCGAGATAACTCAAGGACATTACTTACTGTGTCGTTCATCCGCTTGGTATTGCGGATGACGATGTTTGCGAGCTCTCGATCTCCGTCGCTCATCGTTTCGTTTTCAGCAAGCAACTGAACGGCGTTGCTCACTGCAGCCAGCGGATTTCGGATTTCGTGCGCAATGCTGCCGGTGAGGCGACCTAGCGAGTTAAGCTTTAGTGACTGGGCGAACTGGGTCATAGGTGTGTAATCGTCAATGAAGAGCAGCGCGTCGCCATCTCTGCCGGTTTCTAGCGTTGTAAACCTGGGTAGTAAGGTTCGATGGCCTTTGTCAGGTTTAAAGGGAGCGGGCATGAGCGTATTGCCGTCGCGCCATTCCTCGAGCGACATAGCCAGCTGTGGATCCACTAACTGCGCGGGGCGCTCGCTATTAGACTCCAGCATCAGCAGGTCTTTGGCCGCAGAATTGACGGGTTTCAAGCTGTTCTTGGGCGTTACGAGCAAAATGCCCGTTTGCATATGTTCGACGATTTGATCGTTAAAGAGTTTAAGGCGTCGCGCTTGGCTTGCAGCGACTTCTGCACGCTGTTCAGCTTGTACTAACGTGGCGGAGGCGAGTTGGCCCAGCCAACTGACAAGAAATACCAGTAGGCCGCGTAAGCCGGCGTACAAAAGTCCACCGGTCTCCGAGTCTCCTCGAGACAATACGAAGAGTGTGTCAGCCAGCATTGCGAGTACCGTGAGTGCTGCGACGAGAGTCGCTAGTTGTCTGCTGGTGAGCAGCATGCTCGCGGCCGCAACGGTTACAAGATAGAGCGCTGCAAAGCCGCTGGTAAGCGATGTGGTCGGATCTGCCACGAGAGTTGTCGCGACAACATCCATCATCATCACGCCAAAAATGCCACTCTCCGTCGTAAACTTTGAGGGAGAACCCAAGAGCGCGATAATCAGGCTGCTGATAACGAAAATGCCTGCACCGATCATTTGTAGCGCAGTATCGTCCGACAACAGTCCAGATCCGGTGTCAGATAGGGTGAGCGCAAACAAAACCGATCCGATTACCAGCCGGTAAACGTTGTAAACGGCAAAGACCTGAGTGCGGTCGATGGTATCCTTGTCACCCAGAGACGTATCTTCAGACATCTTGCGATCAGTGTTTTATCATGGTCCCCGCACTATAGCAGTGCGCACGACAGCAGTGACAGTACCGCGAGTGAACGGCTCGTGACGAGGAGAGGCAGTGCATGAAAGTTGTCATGGGACAGCTCAATACTTGGGTGGGAGACCTCCAAGGGAATACTGATAAGGTCATCAACGTGGCCTCGGGTGTGGGATCGCATGACGAGCCTATATTGCTGGTTTTTCCAGAGCTAACGTTGACCGGGTATCCACCCGAAGACTTGTTAATGCGCGATAGCTTGCACGATCAGATCGAGACTGCGCTCCAGCGCTTGGCGTCTGAGTTGCCATCCGAGCTCTATGTTGTCGTTGGTTATCCCCGTCGTTCGGAGGGGCAGTTATTTAACGCGGCCGGCGTTATTCACGGCGGTGCGATCATCGGTGAGTATTTCAAGCAGCGTCTGCCCAACTACCAGGTGTTCGACGAAAAACGGTACTTTGCTGAAGGGCAGGACGCTTACGTGGTCGACGTGGCGGGCATAAAAGTCGGGATTACCATCTGCGAGGATATTTGGCACAAAGGGCCTGCAGAGGCGGCAGCCCGCTATGGAGCTGAGTTACTCATTAATTTAAATGCCAGCCCTTTCCACCGGGGAAAGCACAAGGAGCGTTGGCAAGTCCTTTCGGATCGCGCTACCGAGCAGAACATTCCGATGATTTATGTCAATCAGGTGGGCGGCCAAGACGAGCTGGTTTTCGATGGTGGCTCATTCGCGGTCAACGCTGACGGTGAGCTCGCGATGGTGGCACCTGACTTTGAGCAGGGGAGCTACGAGCTCTCGGTCTCGCGCACGGTGCGTGGTGTCGAGATCGCGCAAGGTGTCGCCGCATCGGCGCTGTCTGACATTGCTGCCGTATGGCAAGCCTTGGTGTTAGGTGTGCGCGATTACGTCGAAAAGAATGGCTTCCCCGGTGTGGTGCTTGGTTTATCAGGCGGTATTGATTCGGCGGTGACACTCGCTGTGGCCGTTGACGCGCTTGGCGCAGATCGCGTGCAAGCGGTGATGATGCCCTTCAAATACACTGCGGATATCAGCGTCGCCGACGCAGGCGAGCAAGCGGCGGTCATGGGCGTTGAATACGACGTCATTTCGATTGAGCCCATCTTTGATACGTTCATGTCAGGACTTCTCGAGCAGTTCGAGGGCACTAATGTCGATACGACTGAGGAGAATCTACAAGCCCGCTGTCGCGGCGTGCTGCTCATGTCTATTTCGAACAAGAAGCATCGACTGGTTTTGACCACGGGTAATAAGAGCGAACTGGCAGTGGGTTATTCCACGCTTTATGGCGATATGGCCGGTGGTTTCGATGCCTTGAAGGATTGCCCAAAAATGTTGGTGTATGCCCTTGCGCGCTATCGAAACACCTTGGGCTATTGCATTCCTCAGCGAGTGATCGATCGCCCTCCTTCCGCAGAACTAGCGCCTGACCAAACCGATCAGGACAACCTACCGCCCTACGAGGAACTCGACGAGATCATCGAGCGTTACGTCGAGGACGATGAGAGCCCCGAGCAAATCGTTGCGGCTGGATTCGCCGACTCTGATGTTAGGCGGGTAATACGGTTAATCGATTTAAACGAGTACAAGCGGCGCCAGGCACCTGTAGGCGTTCGCATCACAACTCGAGGCTTCGGACGTGATCGTCGCTACCCAATCTCATGGGCGTGGCGAAAGAGTTAAGTGGCCGCTGAGCTGGCTCGCTATATGCTGGGCAGCTTTTTTCGGCATCGTATAGATTTTAGAGCTGCCCCCTCGGGCCGTTCGAGGTTACTTGCGACCTAGAGGTGACGATACGCTTCGTGTTACCGCGTTATTGTTGCAGCTACTAGAGCGCGCGCGGCGCTGTCATGGCTCGATGGTTTTCGGTTGGCTGGATACTACGTCTGACTCGCTTCAGGACTCGAAGCCAGGCCGATAGTCGAACTGCGGCGCAGTAGGTGGATCCAGCAGTCCAAAGGTGACGTCGTTGAGCCATGAGCGCTCGAAGCCCTCGATGTCATAACCACCTTTGAAGTTGCAGTCGGCATCGACGTTTGGATGCTCGGGATAGTTTGCGCAAAGAACGCGGACCGAGTCCTTCGCCAAGTCACTCATCTCGAGAAGAATATAAGCCTGCGCCATGACGGCTAAGCCATCGGCGACCGCCGTGGTTTCCTGCATATTCTCAACGACGTTCTGACCGCGCTTGAGCGCTGCCATGTAGGCGCCACGCTTGAAGTAGTAGTTAGCGACGTGGATTTCGTGACGCGCCAACATATTGCGGATATACACCATGCGCGCTCGAGCGTCCTGGGCGTACCGACTGTTGGGGTAGCGCGTCAGCAGTTGGGTGAACTCATCGAAAGCCTCACGAACACCACTGACGTCGCGCTTGGAGTCGTCACTGGGGATGAGCGAGGAGAAGAAGTTCTCGTTCATGTCATACGCTGACACGCCTTTCATGTAATAGGCGTAATCGACACTCGGATGCTGTGGGTGAAGGCGAATGAAGCGATCCGCTGCTTCAATAGCGGCCTCGCTCTGATAGGCACCGTGATGCGCATAGATGAGTTCAAGCTGTGCTTGCTCCGCGTATTTCCCAAACGGGTAGCGGCTCTCTAGCTGCTGCAACGCACTGATTGCGAGATCAAAGTTCGAGGTATCTAAGAAACGTTGAGCACGTCGATACATCTGCTGCTCACCGGAGTTGAGATCAACCTCCAGCTCATCATCACCGTCAAATAACGCACAACCCGATAACCCAAAGCTCATTATGAGCAGGGTGATGAGCCATTTGCCCCCAAAATTTACAGGCTTAGTCACTGCTGTTGCTTCCATCTGATAGCATCGTACCCTCATATTCTAACCCGCGGTTCCGCTTTGATCACAGCTCTCATTTCATTTGGTTCTCATTTCCGGCGGTACGAAGCTCGATGAGTGATGCCAACGACAACATTCTCACTGCTCAGGTGCCCATTCAGCAGCACGGTATGCGCTTGGACCAGGTGGCCGCCGAGTTGTTCCCGGACTATTCCAGAAATCGACTTGCGACGTGGATTAAAGACGGGCGACTGACCCTGGACGGAAAGAAAGTGAAGCCGAAGGAGAAAGTAGTGGCAGGTGCTGCACTGCGACTGGAGGTGGATGACGAGCCGGTAATCGATTGGCAGCCGCAGGAGATGCCGCTCGACGTTTTGTACGAGGATGAGCACATTCTTGTTATCAACAAGCCTGCAGGCATTGTTGTTCATCCCGCAGCCGGGCACGCCGATGGCACGTTGGTAAATGCATTATTGGCCTACGCGCCTGAGCTCGATGCCTTACCGCGGGGTGGTATTGTCCATCGGCTCGATAAAGAAACCTCAGGCATTATGTTCGTCGCTCGGTCACCACTCGCGCATAAGTCTTTGGTTGCCCAATTATCCGAGCGCACGGTGTCCCGGACCTATTGCGCAGTCTGCACAGGTGCATTGACGGGCGGTGGGAAGATTGACGCACCGATTGATCGGCATCCAACTGCCCGCACCAAGATGGCGGTCGTGGCAGATGGAAAACCTGCAGTTACGCACTATCGCATTGCTCATCGCTTCAAGCACTACACCCAGCTCCAAGTGAACTTGGAAACGGGTAGAACTCATCAGATACGCGTGCACATGGCTCATCGTAAATGGCCATTGATTGGCGACCCCGTCTACGGCGGACGCCAGCGCATACCGGCCGGTGCCTCTGAGCTTCTGATTTCGACCTTGCGCAACTTTCCCCGCCAGGCGTTACATGCACAGGCTCTGGAGTTTGAGCACCCAGCCAGTGGCGATTGGATGGAGTTTGAAACCGACCTGCCAGACGATCTCGTGAATCTTTTAGAAGTCCTCGACAATGAGGATCGCTTTGGCAGCTGATTCGCCCGCATCCACTTGGCTCCAACCCGACCTAGGTATACCCGGGGTTCGCGTTGTCAGCACAACACGGCAGGGTGGCTCGAGTGAAGGACGTTATGCCGGGCTTAACCTCGGCGACCACGTAAGCGACGATGCTGCACACGTCGAACAAAACCGCGCCATTCTCGAGGAGTTTCTACCGTCCAAGCGGGCAATCACTTGGCTGAAACAGGTGCATGGAACGCGCGTTCTTAATGCGGCTTCTGAGTATGCTCCGTCGATTGAAGCCGACGCGATTTGGACCGATAACAAAGCCTTTGCTTGCACAGTTATGACGGCCGATTGTTTGCCGATAGTACTTGCAGACATCCGCGGGCGTTGTATCGCTGCTGTTCATGGCGGGTGGCGTGGGTTGGCGAGTCAAATTTTACGCAAGACCATTGAGGCTCTTCCCGTGGCCCCTGAGGAATTGGTTGCATGGCTTGGTCCTGCGATAGGTCCAACGGCCTTCGAGGTCGGTGGCGACGTGTTGGCCGCGTTTTACCTCGCTGAGACCGATGCAGCCGTGCGCCACGTCTCAGGCGTTGAGGATAAGTACCTTCTCGACCTCAATATAATCGCGGGCCGCGAGCTTCTCGCCCTTGGGCTTCGCGCAGAAAATGTCTCAGGCGGCGAAATCTGCACATTCTCTAACCCAGATCACTTTTTCTCCCATCGGCGCGATGGGGTTACGGGGCGAATGGCAACGGCTATTTATTTTGAGTAAATCGCTATTGCGATCAAATTATTAGATTGAGCAGACGACTTTCTCGGACGCGTCCCCGGGCACGTCGTCACTTTGAGTAGATGTTTATTTCCGATTATTTGTTCTTCTGAGAACGTCGTGTTCTCGCGCACTTGCTCTTGTGATTCCGGATCCATTTGCAGCAAAGCGTTCGAGCAAATCTCGATTTTCAATACGCTGCTATTTCATTAAGCCCGCAATTATTTTACGTAAATGCCATCTCGAATGCGTAGCCAAGTAGAACACCTTGCTCGAGCCACTCGCGTTCTCTGTTGAGTTGCTAGTCTGGTTAGTTCGCTGATTCTTCGCTCAAAATGAAGCCTTGAAAAATAACCTTACAAATCCCATGTCTATTGCTAACAGAGAATCTGGGCGCGCCAAACACGCTGTTTAGCGCTTGAGCGCGCTCAACTTGAGCTCCAAACGGAGCGTGTTAGGAGATGGATATGCGAATGGATAAGTTGACGAATCCAATGCAGCAGGCGCTGGGTGATGCCCAATCGCTCGCAGTGGGTCGCGATCATTCGATGATCGAACCTGCGCACGTGCTAAGTGCTTTGATCAGTCAATCTGGGAGCGCGATTTTGCCGTTGCTGCAAAAGGCCGGCGCTAACGTTTCAGTGCTCAAGGCAGGTGTAGAGAAAGCGCTGTCTGGCGTTGCGAGACTGGCCGATAGCACAGGCGATGTTCAGGGGTCGCAAGCCTTGGGGCGCTTGCTTAACCGTGCTGACAAACTATCGCAGGAGCGCGGTGACGCCTACATCTCGAGCGATGTTGTGCTGCTGGCGATGGCTGAGAAAAGCTCGCCATTATCCGCGCTGATTAAAGACGCTGGCCTCACCGAGGAATCCCTCAAAAAAGCGATCGATGATGTTCGCGGCGGGGAGGGAGTGCAATCTGCGGATGCGGAGGAGCAACGACAGGCACTGGAAAAGTACACCGTTGACCTGACAGCGCGCGCTGAGGCTGGAGAGCTCGACCCCGTGATTGGGCGTGATGACGAGATACGTCGGACGATTCAGGTGCTTCAGCGCCGCACTAAGAACAATCCCGTTTTGATCGGTGAACCCGGTGTTGGTAAGACCGCCATCATCGAAGGCCTCGCGCAACGTGTTGTGAATGGTGAGGTGCCAGAGGGCCTTAAAGGCAAGCGTATCCTAGCTCTGGATTTAGGTTCTTTGCTTGCGGGCGCAAAATTTAGAGGCGATTTTGAGGAGCGCTTGAAAGCAGTACTCACCGAGCTCGGCAAAGAAGACGGCCGCGTTATTTTATTTATCGATGAACTCCACACCATGGTGGGCGCAGGTAAAGCCGAGGGCTCCATGGACGCTGGCAATATGCTCAAGCCGGCCCTTGCACGTGGCGAACTGCATTGTGTTGGTGCGACGACACTCGATGAATATCGACAGTACGTAGAAAAAGACGCGGCGCTCGAACGTCGTTTCCAGCGTGTTTTAGTCGATGAGCCCAACGAGGAAGACACGATAGCGATTCTAAGAGGTCTCAAAGAGCGCTATGAGGTCCACCATTCGGTGGCGATCACCGATAGCGCCATTATTGCGGCCGCACGGCTGAGTCAGCGTTACATCACCGATCGTCAGCTCCCCGATAAGGCGATTGACCTCATCGACGAGGCGGCAAGCCGTATTAGGATGGAAATCGACTCAAAACCCGAGTCAATGGACAAGCTAGAGCGCCGCCTTATTCAGCTCAAAATTGAGCGAGAAGCCGTAAAGAAAGACACCACCGAGGCTGCCATCAAGCAGGTTGAGTTGCTTGACGAGCAGATTGATCAGGTGCTGCGCGAGTTCGCCGACTTAGAAGAGGTCTGGACGGCTGAAAAAGCCGCGGTGCAGGGGTCGGCTCAAATCAAAAGCGATATCGAGCAGGCTAAGCAGGACCTTGAAGCGGCACATCGTGCGGGTGATTTGGCTCGCATGTCCGAGATTCAATACGGGGTTATTCCCGAGCTTGAAAAGCGTTTAGAGGCCGCCGAAGGTGTAGATCAGCCCGAGCCCACACTCCTTCGATCACGGGTGACCGAGGATGAAGTCGCTGAGGTTGTATCGCGATGGACAGGAATTCCTGTATCGAAAATGCTCGAGGGTGATCGAAGTCGGTTACTGCGCATGGAAGTGTCACTCAAGGAGCGAGTGGTTGGGCAGGATGAAGCGGTCACCGTGGTGGCTAATGCCATCCGGCGGTCGCGCGCGGGTCTTTCAGATCCCAAGCGCCCCAACGGTTCGTTCCTGTTCTTGGGGCCCACAGGTGTGGGTAAGACAGAGCTGTGCAAGTCGCTGGCGGAGTTTCTGTTTGATTCTGACCAGTCGATGGTCCGCATCGATATGTCCGAGTTCATGGAAAAACATTCGGTTGCTCGGCTAATAGGCGCGCCACCCGGCTATGTGGGTTACGAGGAGGGTGGTTATTTGACCGAGGCCGTCAGACGACGTCCGTATTCAGTGCTGTTGCTCGATGAGATCGAGAAGGCGCACCCGGATGTCTTCAATATTTTATTGCAAGTGCTGGATGATGGCCGGCTTACCGACGGGCAGGGTCGTACGGTGGATTTCCGAAATACGGTGATCGTTATGACCTCCAACCTAGGTTCGGACATCATTCAGGATATGGCTGATGATGACTATGACGATATGAAGCGCGAGGTCATGGGCGTTGTTGCCGAGAACTTCCGGCCAGAGTTCATCAACCGGATCGATGAGTCGGTGGTTTTCCATCCACTCGGTGCCGATCATATTCGTACGATCGCCAAAATCCAGCTGCGGGGACTCGCTGAGCGACTTGAGGATCGCGAGTTAACGCTCGAAATCTCAGATGCGGTCTTTGAGCAGCTGTCACGTGTAGGCTTTGACCCCGTGTTTGGTGCACGGCCGCTTAAACGCGCGATCCAACAATTGGTCGAAAACCCATTGGCGCAAGCGATTCTCGAAGGTCAATTTAATCCGGGCGACAGGGTCTACGCTGCGCTCGATGGCTCATCGCTAAAATTTGCCAGCGAGGCGCTACTTGATAGGGCCCCCGAGGCACCAGCAACAAAAAGCGTGCATTAAGGGCGTTGCTCACTCTGACAAGGGCCTGTCACGACAGGCCTTTGTCATTTTTGATCGATTTACTCCCTAATCAATCTTCACTCTCATTGTTAAGGGCTGTGATCGCCATCGTTCCGAGACGTTGGCAAAAGCTCTTTTGAAAGACAGAAAAAGCTATCTAGGCCCGGCAAAGATAATCCCTTCCAGCCTTGGATCTCCGTTAGTGGAATGAGATCACCGATTCTGATGGCCAAATCGAGATGTATTGGATCACTTCTCTAGGACTAAAAGCCGGATGAGACGAAAAGCGCGATGAGGTTAAAAGTAATCACAACGCAAAAAATGGAATACGCAGGGCCAATACCAAGGCGCGGATTTAGCTTGATCGAGCTGTTGGTTGTCCTCGCGATTATCGGGATTCTTGCCTCCTTAAGCTATCCCACGTATCAACACCAGGTTGCGCGATCGACTATGACCGAGGCTCGGCTCTATATTGAGTCTTTAGCCACAGCACAGGCCGAGTCGCGCTTAAAGCAGGGCCGGTTTTTATTGCTCGACGCGTTACAAGCTGGGTTGCCGCCGTCGCAGCGAATCACAGAATCATTCAATTTGTCTCAAAAACTCGGGGCCGATTTCTTGGGGTTTGAGCTGTTGCTTATGCCCAAGGCTGGTAAAAATGCTCTGGCCTCAATGACGCTTGATCATTGGGGGCAGTTCCAGAGCGATTACGCGTGGTAAAACGAAAGGTGTTAGGTGGTTCGGGTGACATCAGAGAGTGCGCGTGGCCATGCTTATTGATTACCTAATAGGTGCCGCGCTAGCCATTGTAGGCATGCTGGCGTTACTGGTCTTTGGTGCTGACATCATCCGCATGAACACCGAAGCGAAGGAATATTGGCAGGCGCAGACTGCGATGGCGGATTTCGCTGGTCGACAAATCATTTACGTAAGGGATTCGCTTACTCCCGGTGCACTTTGCGAAGGTGTAGAGCCGCAGTGGATTGTCGCCTGGTGTCAGTCTCCACAAGTGACTTCGCTGCCCAATGTCTGTGTCTCTATTTCGCCAGACACCTCGCGTATTGTTATGCGGTGGGGTCTTGAGGGGTGTTCAGGCGATCATGCGCTTGTTGCGAGTCGAATACTTTGAAAGAACGCTCATGTCTGATCCTGCCTTCGCGGCTTTCACTCGGATTCACGCTTGTCGAACTCATGGTTTCGATGACACTCGGGCTTGTTCTCATTTCGTTAATGATTGGAACCATCGACAAGGTCTTGAATGCTACCCGTGTTTCAGCAGAGGCGGCCGAGACACTCGAGCGTGGTTACTTTCTTATGGATGCGATGGACGCTTGGGTGGCTGAGACGTCGCCTATTTCCCATAACATGGTGTCTGAGGCTTCTGCACAACGCTTTGCCCCAATGTTTTTGGAGTACGCAGAAGGGGCTGTCGACCTCTGCGAGACCCCCGATCTTGCATCGTTGCCTCTCGCGTCTTCAGCAATCGCCTTGCTGGAGCCAAGTGTATGGCCTTGCGTTCCCCAGCGTAATCTAGAGGTC
>CBFHQN010000043.1:0-14701 GCA_965657765.1 Luminiphilus sp.
TTCTCTGCCGCTTCCTTGAGGCGCTGCAAAGCCAGTGGATCGTTGTGCAGATCGATACCGTTCTCGTTCTTGAACTCGCCTGCCAAGAATTCGATCAACCGGAGGTCGAAATCTTCACCACCCAGGAAGGTGTCACCGTTGGTTGCCAATACTTCGAACTGATGCTCGCCGTCGACTTCTGCAATTTCAATAATCGAGATATCAAACGTGCCGCCGCCCAAGTCGTAGACTGCAACCGTGCGATCGCCCTGTGCTTTGTCCATACCGTAGGCAAGTGCCGCAGCCGTTGGCTCGTTGATGATGCGCTTCACTTCAAGGCCCGCAATGCGACCTGCGTCCTTGGTTGCTTGGCGCTGTGAATCGTTGAAGTAAGCAGGAACGGTGATAACCGCTTCCGTAACCGACTCCCCGAGATACTCTTCGGCGGTCTTCTTCATTTTACGGAGTACTTCAGCAGACACCTGAGGTGGCGCCATCTTCTCGCCTTTCGCCTCAACCCACGCATCGCCGTTATCCGCTTTAACGATGTTGTAAGGCACCATCGAGATGTCTTTCTGCACAACATTGTCATCGAATCTTCGGCCGATCAATCGCTTGACCGCGAAGAGTGTATTCGTTGGATTGGTGACCGCTTGACGCTTCGCTGACTGACCAACGAGCACCTCGCTGTCGTCCGCGTAAGCCACAATTGAAGGTGTGGTTCGGCCGCCTTCAGCGTTTTCGATAACGCGAGGCTTGCCACTCTCAAGAACCGACACACAGCTGTTAGTGGTTCCGAGGTCAATTCCAATAATCTTTCCCATTTCTTTCTCCTACAACCGGGAACGCCCGGCGCCTAATCTTGTTTCTGTAGATGGGTCTTGCTCTTCTTTTTTCAAGCGCACCCATCAAAAAGCGTTGAAAAAAATTTATATCCCTACGTTACGAGGCAGCCTTCGAAACCATGACCATAGCGGGGCGTAAAAGTCGATCGTTCAGCAGATAACCTTTTTGCATCACCGCGATAACAGTGTTGGGTTCAACATCGGGGTTCTCGATCATGCTCATAGCCTGAGCAACTTGAGGATCAAAAGGCTCGCCGTGCGGATCTACCGGTGTAATGCCATTCTTGGAGAGCACATCGACCAGGCTCTTTAAGGTCAGCTCAACACCCTCAACAACCGCTGACATACCCTCAGCGTCTGATCCCGAAGAGGCTTCTAGAGCGCGTTCGAGATTATCAACCACAGGAAGTAAATCTTGCGCGAAGCGCTCGAGTGCGAATTTACGCGCCTTCTCAACTTCTATCTCTGCACGACGCTGAGCGTTAACAGCATCAGCCTGCGCTCTCAAAGCTGCGTCCTTCGCGATCGCCACCTCCTCTTGAAGCGCTTCAACTTCGGACAGCTCTTCGGTCTCGATATCGCCACCTTCGGTCTCGGTAGACTCAACCTCTGCGTTCATCTCTTCGTCGTTTTGAATGTCGTTGTTGTCGCTCGACATGCAAGTTCTCCCACACGTGATTTTCTTCGATACGGGGTAGATGGGGCGTTGAATTAGGTTTTCAAGGCAAAAACCTTCAACTTTTGGGGATATTTACGTTTTGAGTTCGCCTGCTACGAAACTTGGCACTTTCACGGGGAGAATACGAGGCACAACGGCGAGGGAAACGCGTTTTACAACCGCAGGATTTTCCCAGGACCGCTTATAAGAAGGTCAGAGAGATGAGCGCACAAAGCGCCAACTCAGCGCGAGAGCGCAGCCGTGAGTAGTCTTGCCGTGATGTCGACCAAAGGGATCACACGCTCGTACGCCATTCGGGTTGGGCCAATGACGCCCAGCACACCAACAGGCTGCGTGCCTTGTGCATAAGGTGCGGTAATAACGCTGTAGTCACCCAGCACTTCGTAGCCCGCCTCTTCACCGATAAAGATTTGAACACCATCTGCGCGGGAGCAGCGGTCTAGCAGTTCAAGCAAATCGCGTTTACGTTCAAAGGCATCAAATAGCTCACGCAGTTTATCCATGTCTCCTGCCGAGGCCTGTTGAAGCAGTCGGCGCTCGCCCGCAACAACATATTCATCCTGGGCGTCTTCAACATCCATAGCGTCCTTGGCCAGTTGTAACGCCGCCTCTAGATGCTCATCAATGCGCGATCGCGCCTCGGCCATCTCAGCAACTAAGAGCTGCTTAACGTTAGCCAGGTCATTACCGGCATATCGCCGGTTTATCCAATCCGCTGCCGATCTAAGCTGTTCCTCAGACAGCGGCTGAGACAGCTCGATCACGCGGTTTTGAACTTCTTTTTCATTCACCACCAAAATCACCAGCACGCGCGAGTCAGACAGGGGCAAGAACTCAATTTGGCGGAGCTGCGAAGCCTTCTGCTTTGGGACAGTCACGATGCCTGCCTGCGACGTTACTTGTGTCAGCAAATTGGACGCAGAGGCAATGAGTTCAGTCGAGGAGCGCGAAGGATTCAATTCGCTCCTGAGCGCCTGAATCGCGGTTTCATCGATGGGGCTCATTTGCAGCAAGCTGTCGACAAAGAGCCGGTAGCCCTGTGCCGTCGGAATTCTCCCTGCCGAGGTGTGAGGCGAAGAAAGGAAACCGCGATCCTCAAGATCCGACATGACACTGCGAATAGTGGCCGGACTGACCGACATGCCGCTTTCCACGTGCAGGGCTTTTGAACCCACAGGCTGCCCTTCGCGGATATGCATATCCACGAGTGTCCGTAATAGCGACTCTGCGCGAGGTGATAAACCTTCAGATGCCATGTATCGATCTCCCAAGGCCGAGTTGTAGCACACCGAACCTGACTCGAAAAGAACGAAAAGGATTTGCGCGATTAGCGATCGCAGTGTTCCGAAATTTCTGTGGCTGAGCTATAACGTGTGTATACAAATCCAGACGCCAGTAAACCTGTGCTTGTGCGGATGGGTGACAGAAAAAACGATAGACAAGACCCTGTAAGCTGGGAAGCAACTGCGAAGGAAAACCGCAATAAACCCTGTTATAAACACAATGCCATCATAGATACCCAGGGAGATAGTCCTGGAGAACAAGCCCTAGAGAAAAGCCCTAGAGAAAGACCACTAAATAAGAACGACCTATGCTGACCGACCTCTCCATCCGCGACTACGCCATTGTGCAAAGGCTCGATATCGAGCTGCACAAGGGTATGACCTGCGTGACAGGCGAGACCGGTGCGGGAAAGTCCATCATGCTCGATGCCTTGGGCTTGTGCATTGGCGATCGCGCTGACGCCCGTGCAGTCAGGGCCGGCGCCGATCGCGCCGAGATCTCCGCGCTATTTTCAGTAGAACATTTGCCACTCGCACGGGCCTGGCTTGAGCGCTCAGCACTCCTCGAAGGTCACGAATGTCTTATTCGAAGAACCGTGACCTCAGATGGTCGCTCACGCGCCTTTATCAATGGCTCTCCGGCAACGCTCGCACAGTGCAATGAGCTGGGTGAGCTGCTGGTGGATATTCACAGCCAGCACGCGCACCAGTCCCTGCTTCGTCGCGCAGTCCAGCGCGAGCTTCTCGATGAGTTCTCTGAAATCACGAATGAAGCCTCCGCAGTCGCATCTGAAGCCCAGGCAATCCGTGGACTCAAGCAGGAACTCGCAACACTGACCTCCTCGAGTGAAGAGCTTGAGGAGCGTAGAGACCTTCTTAATTACCAGATCGAGGAATTACTGGAGCTCAACTTCACTGAAGGTGAACTCCACTCCTTGGAGTCAGAGCAAAAGCTGCTGAGCAACGCAAACTGGATCATGGACACCGTTCACGCCGTATCAGAGCAATGCGCCCAACTCGGTGACCAGTTGCGCTCCTCGGTTGCAGCACTCAACGACGATCGTCTCGGTAGCGGCATCGACGAGAGCCGTGACATGGTGGCGTCGTCTCAGATTCAGCTCGAAGAAGCTGCTTCGGAGCTTCGGCGCTATCTAGATCGGATCGAACTAGATCCACAAAAATTGCAGGAAGTAGAAAAGCGCCTGGATGCTGCCTACACACTGGCGCGCAAACATCGTATTCAACCAGATGCGCTTGCCGACCATCTCAACACGTTGAGTGATGAGCTCGAAGGACTCGAGCAAGGAAATCAGCGGCTTGATGAGCTCGGGAAGGAAATCGAAAAGCGACAAACCGAATGGATCGAGGCTGCAACCACGCTGAGTAAAAAGCGCGCTGCGGGCGGCAAAGCGCTTGCCTCCCGAACTATGGATCTTCTCGCGCAGTTGGCCATGGAGCGCTGCACGCTTGAGATAGGTTTCCTGCCTTTGGATGCAGATAAACTCGACCCTCGCGGTCTTGAAGAAGTCGAGATATGGATTTCGACAAACCCGGGCAGCCAACCTGGACCTCTGAACAAAGTCGCTTCGGGCGGTGAGCTCTCTCGTATCTCGCTGGCCCTACAAGTTGCGGTATCGGATATGGCAACAGCACCCACCATGATTTTTGATGAGGTGGATGTCGGTGTCGGAGGCGCTGTCGCTGATGTCGTGGGCAAATTGCTCAGAACGCTCTCGGCTAATGTGCAGGTTCTCTGTGTGACCCATTTACCGCAAGTAGCCGCCAAGGGACACAAACACCTGCAAGTCAGCAAAGCCGGCGATGAGGTAGTGACAACCAGCCTCAATTACCTCTCGGGTGACGAGCGTGTGGAGGAACTGAGCCGAATGCTGGGTGGCGCTGTTGTAACTGACGCCACACGGGAAAATGCGCGCGAGTTGCTAGCAGCCGATTAATCACCAGAATGATACGGCACTGCTGAATACTCCAGACAGCGAGTTGCGATGACTGCTGGGGCGCATCCGTCGCAACCTTCTCACCTATACACAATTTTTTTAATGAAGCTTAGGTATGTGTTGAAGCTCAATCCTGAACTCGGCGCTCTTTTTTCACTGAGCGCTCTTTTCATCAAGAGCTCTTATTCATGAAAGGTCGCTTTTGTTAAAGATCGCTTTTGTCAAGAATCGCTCTTATGAAAGGTTGCTGGCGAACTCTCATTAGGCAACGCTCTATAATGACGCTTCTCTTCTGAAGTTTCCTTTATGTCCGCTTCTTGCGGACATACAACACGAGCGAATGATCAATAATTTCATAGCCCTGCTCGGCGGCAATCGCGTGCTGACGCGCTTCGATTTCTGCGTCCACAAACTCGATCACTTCGTTGTTATCAACATCAACCATATGGTCGTGATGATCATCGCTCGCCAACTCAAAGACTGAGTGGCCAGACTCAAAATTGTGTCGCTCAACGAGACCCGCGGTTTCGAACTGTGTCAGCACGCGGTACACAGTCGCGAGACCAACATCATCACCCGCATCACGCAAGCGCTGATAAACGTCTTCTGCACTGAGGTGCGCTCCCTCGTCAGCTGATTCGCTCAAAATAGCGAGAATATTGAGCCTTGGAAGCGTAACTTTGAGGCCCGCACGCTTAAGGTCGACGTTTTGATTACTCACAAGATTTCCTCGAAGACGGGTAATAGAGTTATGATGCCAGCCGCTCCATCAACAGAAAAGGCCATTGTGGTGTATCGAACGCGTCTGATCATCGGTTTATCTCTTATTTTGTCCACCGTCACGCTGTCTGGCTGCAGTGGCATTGGCTTCCCCGGTGTGTATCTGATCAACATCGATCAGGGCAACATCGTCGAACAAGATATGGTTGATCAGCTAAAGCCTGATATGACCCGACGACAAGTTCGCTTCCTATTAGGGACGCCTATTGTTGAAGATACGTTCAATAACAACCGATGGGATTACATTCGTGTCGTCAGACGCGGTAACGACACGCTTTTGCATCGACGCCTCACCGTTGTGTTTGAAGACGATGTTTTGGTGGATGTCGAAGGTGATTACGTCAGTGAAAACTGGCCCGAGCCCGATCCAGAGGAACCTGCCGAGGAATCTGAAGAATCTTCAGAAGAGGTTTCATAAAATTAAGGAAATCGTCTAGCGTGGCCAAGCACTAGACCAGAAGACTAGAAGTCAGCAGGACTAGGCGCTGCCGAGAAAAATAGTCCTGCACCGCTCGCCCTAATAATCAAACGCCCCAGCGCCTACAGCACTTAGTGCACTTCATCGTGCAAACTGTCGGTGCAATTTGCCGCTTAAGAAACCTAGGATTCGGCGCGCTCCGCCTTTGCCTTTTCTGCCCTTGCCCGTCTCACGGCCTTAGGATCAATCAGCAAGTCCCTGTAGATTTCAACGCGCTCACCATCAGACAACTCATGGGTTGCAGGCACTGCTTTGCCCCAAACACCCAACTTCATGGCTGATGCTTCGGGTAGTTCATCGAAGAAGCGCCCAAGGTTCGCCTGTTCTACTGCTTCCAAAGCTGACGTTCCTTTTGGCACAGAGAGTGTCTCGATACGCTGCTTTTCTGGAAGCGCGTAAGCAACTTCAACGTTGATGGCTTCAGACATGGACTCAGACATTGGCTAGGACGCCTTTTCTTTTTGTAACTGATTCGCCCGCTTCACCATCGCATCGACCATGTCGTTGGCAACAGACTCGAACAGGCGGCTGGCGGCCATCTTAAGCAGACCGGATCGCAATTGGAACGATAGATCGAGCGATACACGACAGGCCTCATCGCTTAATGCATGAAAACGCCACTCACCACCGAGCGACTCAAATGGGCCGTCCTCAAGAGCGAGGGTGATCGATGTATACGGGATATTGGTATTGCGGGTAACAAAGGACTGCGTCACGCCCGCTTTGGAAAGGTCAAGCTTACCAACAAGACCATTTTCGGTCTGCTCAATAATCTGCGCGCCCGAACAGCCCGGTAAAAACTCTGGATAGCTCGCAATATCAGCTACCAAATCGAACATCGTTTTGGCTGAGTGCGGAAGTAATGCCGTCTTGTTTATGGTGGTTGCCACAGTAGTTCCGTCAGTTATTCCGTTAACAGTCCCGTCAACTCAGTACACGCATGAGCGTAAGTATACCCAGCGCGAAGCACAATGCGGGGGCGAACCACCTAAGCAATAGGAACCAGCCGTAAAAAAGCGTGAAAGGCTCTCGATACTTTTCACCACGCAAAATAGGTCGCGGGACTCGCCAGGCAGTGAAGAATGCTGTGATGCCCAGAACGAAAGGGATTAAAATGGGAACCAACCAACCATCGATAGTCTGTCGCAGGTCGGACTCTGTCAGTGCGAGCGAGGCAGCGACGTAAAGCGCGAGAGCGATAGCCCCCATGGCAAGCAGACGAGGCATCTCGAGCTCGCGCGCCAGAATAGCGACCATTGGCTCGATGAGCGCAATCAGCGCCGCCAAGCTGGAAAGTAAAATCGATGCCATGATCAACATGCCGTAAAGCTCCCCGGTTGGGAGATTCACAAAGGCATAGGGCAAAGACACAACAAGCAAGGCTAGGCCTTGGGTCATCTCCACATCGACTGCGGCAGTCACCGCAACAATAACAATAGCCGTTACCAGCATAATGGCAGTATCGAGGATACCAACGGCCACGACCGACCGAATGAGGGGCAAGCCCTGCGGGGAGCGACTGCCAAACACCAGACCGACACCCAGACCCGCACCAAGCGTTGAAAGAGCCGCAAGTGCAGCTGCCAGAGCGCCTTGCTGGGACAACTGCTCGGGCCGGTATTTGAATAGCCATTCGTTGGCAGCCGATAGATCACCCACATCAAACGCAAAACCGAGCGCAACGTAGAGCATCCCCAAAATGACGGGAACCAACAGCCAACCCACGACAGCCAGCACCACTTGTGGACCCGGGAGTGCGGTGAACACGATGACGGCAACAACCAGCCCCAAAATTCTGAGGTGATCTGCCGTCTCGACCTCCGACAGGGCAGCGACAATCTCGCCCGCACTGGCAGCACCCCATTCTCCCTTGTATATGGCATACCCTGCTTCAACACCGACAACGATGGGCACCAGAAGCAAAGTTGCAACGAAGAACGCGAGCACCGCTTGTAGCGCCCCGATCCATCGCCAGCGCGTGTCTCGACTTGCGAGCGAAGCAACCCACTGGATTGAGCCCATGGGTGATGCGCGACCCAAACTACCCAGTGTTAACTCGGCAATCAGCAGTGGCCCCACTACGATTGCAAGCACGGCGCAGTAAACGATTAGAAATGCGCCGCCGCCCTGCTCGCCGATGATGTAGGGAAGCCGTAGGACATTACCCATACCCAGCGCGACAGCGAGCAGCGCCAAAATGAGGGTGGTTTGTCCTCGCCACGGTTTTTGAACGTTGTTGTCCAAATCAATATCTCATTTAGTAAGTCGCTCACTATAAACATCAGACACCCAAGTCCGCCATGCGTATAATGCGGCGATGGGCAAAACAAAAAAACCTTCGGATAACACGATCGCGCAAAACAAACGCGCGCGTTTTGAGTATCACCTCCTCGATACGTTTGAGGCGGGAGTATCCCTTATGGGCTGGGAAGTGAAAGCGCTTCGTGCCGGCCGCGTGCAACTTACCGATTCCTTTGTGGTGATGACCAAAGGCGAAGCATTTTTGTTGGGCGCACAAGTCACACCTCTAGATACTGTTTCAACCCATTACGTCGTTGAAAAGGCCCGCTCCCGCAAACTGCTCCTGCAAAAGAAAGAGCTGGCAAAGATCAACCAAGCGTTGACTCAAAAAGGCCAAACCTGCGTGTGCACTGCGCTTTACTGGAAGGGTCATTTGGTAAAAGCAAAAATCGCTATTGCTCAAGGAAAGAAGCAGCATGACAAGCGCGACACTGAGAAGCAGCGCGACTGGCAACGCGATAAAGCCCGAATCGTTCGAGACAACGTCAAACAGTGAGCACTTAGCAGCGAGTGCTTGGCGGCTATGCTGTTAACTCAAGCCTGAATAAACGTTCCAACACCCTAAGCAAAGTGCGACTACGAGCGCCACGGGTCGGTAGGAACCGCTGCCAAACCGGTGAAAGAGTGCAATCCCTGTTTTATCTCCCAAAAGGGTCAACGGAAATGCTAAAACCAGCAGCAACAAGGGCGTCAACGTAACCATGCCGGCAATGGAAAACATGACCACGCCGAGTACATTCGACGCATAAAAAAACGCCATGAGAAAAGCTCTGGCTGACGCCACCTCTGGAATCACGGCCATGGCGTAAACCACGACAGGCGGCCCAGGGATCGCAAAAGCGCCGTTCATGAGACCTGAGGCAATGCCTGTACCAAAGGTTAGCCGCTTGGGGACGCGCACTTTGTTCGTCGGCTTCACCAGCGCCGTCACCAAGGTGGCAGCTATGACTGACAACCCGATCCACAATTGAAAATCAGCCTTAGACATACCGCTTAGCAAGTAGACGCCCACTGCCGTGCCGCCAAGCGAACCCAAGATCATCGGCTTAAACTGATCGACTGGGAATTTGCCCCACCATTCTTTATAGCTGGTCGTGCTCACGGCAATGGTCAAACTCGCCGCCAAAACCACCGCTTCGCTAGGAAAAAGAAGCAGCGAAAAAACTGGTACGGCAATCATTGCAAAGCCAAATCCGGTAAATGCACGCAAAAGCGCTGCTGCCATGGCGGTTCCGCCCACGGCGAGCAATTGCATCGGGGATAAAAGGTCGAAGATAAGTTCCATCAAGCCAGTTGGCTAACGAGCCGCTACCAGAGAGCCTTCAAGTGTAGATCAACGCCAACCAGCGCTCACTCTCAATCAGCCTATAAAAATTACAACGGCCTCTTTCGAAAAATCCCTGAAACGTGAATCCATTAAGTACCTGTAAGCGCCTACCTATCGGACTGCCTCTCCCCTCGCACCTCTCGGCCCTGGTGATTCCCTCTATCTTCGCGGGGCAGAGGGAGACCTTTTCGGCCTTGATGAGGAGGACGGAAAAGATAGGGCACCGCCGCCGCTCGCTCAGCCGCATCGAGTGACATCAAAACGTCCGCACCGATGCCATGGAGCTCTTCATGAAACTGATTGGTCGCCACTCGCATATCTGAAAGCGCGGTTTCCAGCTCTTCTCGCGTCAACGTTTCAGACTGAAGTAGTCGACGCAGCTTGCGCTCTTGGCGTCGCAACGCGCGTCGCTCTGCAAGCATATCTCCCAATCGCGGTCCAATGATGGGGCGAACTTTTTCCCTAATCTCAGGTGACACCTCTTTAAATGCCCAGGCAAGCGGCAACTCGCGTGCGCCGTCAGACCTCACCATGTGTCCGATAATGAGTCCCGCGAGGAGTAAGTTCACCGCCAATGACGCAATCAGTAATCCTGTTAATGCTCTATGACTCATAACTACTGTTCCTCACCTATCAGTGCAAAGCTAAAGTGCTCCGCCTGGCTCCAATCCTCCACCGGCTCTAGCGCTACCGTGCCCACGCCGACACCAATCAGAAAGACAAAGCTTGCTGCAAAGGCTGGCTTCCAAAGCGCCGCCAGCATCGACTCAGTTAAACGCTCAAGCTGTAGCTGAAGTCTCTGTGAAACACTGACTTGTTGCGGGTGAGCAGCGATCTGTTGCGCGATAATTTCTGGGTTCAGACGCGGCCGCACTACAAGACTTTTTAGGGATTCGTCCAAGGCCGCATGCGTTTGCAAATGTGCTTGTAACTCGGCGCTCTGTGCAACGCATCGCTCGATGGAAGAACGCTCGTCTTGCGGCCACTTAGCCGCGTCGGCGCCATAAGCCTCGATAATTTCAAAGGCGCGTTCGTATTGTTTCTGTTCCGGGCTCATTGCTGATTCTCCAGCTGTTTTTTTAGATTACCGCGAGCTCGACACAGGAGAGATTCGACGGCCCGTGTCGAGGAATTCATTACATTGGCCACTTCGCGGTTTGATAAATTTTGGTAGTAGGTCAACACCAAGGCTGTCCGCTGCGATTCTGGGAGTTGTCGCAAGGCCGCATCCATGGCCGACGCTTTATCAGTCGATGCTGACTCTAATGTTGATGGCGCTGTTGGTGACGTTGTTAGTGAAAAGAAGCCAGACGAATCGTGCGTATCATCGACGCCATATCCCTCCATGCTACTTTCCTGACGCTCAAATAAATCGCTAGACGGCATGGGTGTCTCACGCTTCTGGCGTCTTAAAAGGTCGATGCATCGATTGTGCGCAACCCGATGCAACCAGGTTGTTAATCGCGCTTTTTCAGGCTTGAACTCGCCAGAGCGCTGCCACAAAACAAGCAGCGTCTCTTGGGCTATATCCTGGGCTGCTGCTCCATCGGTCAATAGGCGTCGAGCGTAGGTTTCAATGGCTGGCAGATGGCGCTGCGCCAACTCAGCAAACGCGCGGGAATCGCCCTGCGTTACTAGGGCGACCAACTGCGCTTCATCGAATGCCTTCAACGTCTAGAATTCCTGACTGGGCCAGCACTGGTTCAGTGCTCGCCTCGTGCGTGGTCGCGATGCATGCTGTCTTTGCCTTTCTTGCCTTTCTTGCCTTTCTTGCCTTCGCGCTTCATCCGCTCACCCATCTCTTTTCGCGCGTTGCGCATCTCGCTCTTTGTTAACTGCCCATCGGCGTCGCTGTCAATCCGATTGAATGCAGCTTGTCGGCGCTCATCAGAAGTGACAATACCGTTACCGTCGAGATCAGCTTCATCAAATCGCGCGAGCGCCTTTTCCGAGTGCTTGTTGATTGCCTCGGCGACCTCATCACGAGAGATAGTACCGTCGTCATTTAAATCCATTCGCATGTCTGGAGCATCTCGACCTTCAGGCATCTGGAACTCGCTCAGACTGATGGTGCCACTCTCGTCCTTATCGAGATGCGACATGATCTTAGACATTCGCTTGCCATGACGACCGTCTTCATGACCTGCCAGTGCTGACAATGGCAATGCCAACGCAGCAAATGTCACAACTCCCACAGAAAACACACGCTTCATAACTCTTTCCTTAGCGCCATAAGGGCGACTTTTTGTTGTCTCGCTATTGATACGCACAGCTTCTATTAAACCCGTCGCTTCGCAAAATGAGACATTTTTCGCAAATTGCGAATTTTTTATTGCACGTAAATTCGCAATTTGCAATTATCCAACTGAGCCGAACAACTGTGTTAGCTCAGTCATTGTGACGACTTCTGGGTTGAGCCCATGCAAGCGGGCTCTTTTTTCGAGGAGACGCAATGACAAGATTGAGATATATGAGGTAAAAGCTATGATTTACACTGTTTCTTGGTTTGAAAATCGCACACCACAGAGTGTATTTTTCAACTCGCTTAGCCATGCCAAATATTTTATTCAACGCCTACAGCGCAACACTAACTGCCGTAAGATTGTTCTTGAGGAGAGTGAGGCAATCGCCGCTTAATTTGCATTTTGCAAAAAAAGCAGTAAAAGCGTCGAGCTGCACTTTCTATAAAGCCAGGAAAAGTCAGAGTAAATCGAACGCAATTTGTAAGCCGTTTACTGTTTCGCTCAGCGCCTCTGCATCGTAAGGCACGGTATCGCCCACACCCCAGACTGGCTTAGGAAACGACGCATCAGTTTCGAACCGAACGATGTGGTGCACGTGCAACTGCCTCACCATGTTACCGAGCGCAGCAATATTGAGCTTGTGCGGTGAAAACAACTGATCCAGTGCTTTTGAAAGTCTCATCGACTCTCCAAGCAACAGCTGTTGCTGCTCTTCAGCGAGCTCATGAATTTCAGAGACACCGTCCACCTTGGGAATCAGGATGACCCACGGGTAGCGGCTATCGTTCATAAGCCGAACCTGGCACAGGTGCCAGTCGGAAATAAGGATGGTGTCTTTCTCAAGCTGCGGGTCGAGCTTAAACGCGAAAGGATCCTTCATTTGGCTTCCCTCAATCGTCCAACGGCGGCAAGACGGAGATCGCATCACCCACCGCGACCTCTCCCGACTCGATGATTTTGGCGCAGAGACCCCCGTGGCCCAACATAGCGGCGACGCCACCTTTGCCAAGGTTCTCTTCCATTCGCGCACATGGATGGCATAGCTGGGTCGCTTCAAACACAGCCGAGCCAATCTGAAAGCGTTGCCGACGGAGCGCATTCAGGTTGACGCCTTTGACCACAAGGTTGCGACGTAAGAGACCCGGGTCGATAGCGTCACGCCCTAAGAAGTGCGCCGCCTGCGCAATGAACTCTTCGGAGATAATCGATACTTGCCGGCCCGATCCCGGCGTTTTGCCCATACGGTGATCGCCCTCCAAACCCAAGGTCGCTATCGCACGCGTGTTCGAGACTGACTCGAGCGGTTCGCGTCGCTTGGGTCGAACACCAATCCAGGTAAGTTCACCCGGTGCAATGTCGCCGGCATATCGATCGAGCGGGTTTCGACGTTTGGTCATGGCAACTCCTATCGCTTTACACTCAGCCTAACAGGCCATTAGCCGCAAAGAATACGACGAGCGCCGCACACAATCCGATCAGTAAATCCTTTCGCCACAAGGTAACACCCGCCATCACAGCCAGTGTCAGAAATTCGATAGGGCCTGCTTCTAGCTGACCCTCTGAGCCCGTCAGTGTGGTGACAACCAGTGCGGCCATGACTGCTGGGCCTACGTGATCAAGAATGCGGATAACGCGCTCAGGAAAGGTCACGTCAGAGAGCAGCAAGACAAAAGAGGCGCGCATGGTGTAGGCACCAATGCCAGCGAGGACAATGCCCCAGAATAAGCTCATATCTCCCTCCACTCATTCACCATGGCGACGAGCAACGAGACCAACACGGCAATGATAAGACCCAGCTGATTGTCCAGATGGCCAAACCAGAGCCCGACACCTGCGCTAATTACCGCGGTCACCACTTGGCTTTTGCGCTTGATGGCCATGAGTAATAGACCCAAGAACATAAGCGTGATTGCGATCTCAATGCCAATGGACGCAGGGATAATCGGCGCGAGGATAATGCCCAGCCCCGTAAACACCGCCCACATAAACCAAAAGGTAAAACCAGCCGCGAGGTAGTAGTGCCTAAAGTCCGTATCGTCCGACAGGTCCCGCACCTGTGTAAGCGCAAAGACCTGATCGATCAATACATAGGGCCCCACCCACCGAAACCATCGTGGTTGCACCTGGAACCGCGGCGCAAGTGTGACCGAATAGAGGATATGTCGTGCCGTCACAATGAGCGTTGTCGTGACCGCAGCTGAGACCGCAGCACCCTCGCCCACCAGCGTGATGAGTGTCATCTGCGCTGAGCCACCGAACATAATGATTGAGCTAGACCAGCCCAAAAGATGAGGCACGCCCGACTCGACCACCATCACACCAAAGAGCAGCGCAAACGGTAATGCAGGTAAGAACAGCGGCAACATATCTTTGAAGGCCGCCCTGACAATGGGGGACAGAATGTTCATGCGCGGAGTGTACGTGAACTGTTTCGCTATGGCTCTACATCGCTTGGTGTATACTCGTGCCCTCGGGGGCGTTACGGATTCGACGACGGTCACGAAACCTGCGGTGCATGCCGTGATGACAGCCAATCACGTTAATCCAAAGCTGTTAACTAATAGTTGCCAACGACGACAACTACGCACTAGCGGCTTAAACCCTGCTAGCGGTCTATCCCAAGATGCCAGTATCGAGGGTGTGACTGTCACTTAGAACTGGACCGCGGTGGCTTATGTCTCGGGAGACACCGTCAAATTTTACGAGACTCGCGGTCTACGTCCTGACCGTTGGGCTGTTGACCGTTAAATTAATTAACGGAAACTAAGCATGTAGAGCCAAAGGCAGAGTACTGGCGGACGCGGGTTCAACTCCCGCCGCCTCCACCAAAC
>CBFHQN010000044.1:0-14664 GCA_965657765.1 Luminiphilus sp.
CTCATTACAGATATAGCCCTCGGCGGCAAGCGAATCGATAATACTCTCGACGCTCCCCAGTTTCGGAAACGAGTTAGACATAGAAATTCCTAGTTTGTGATCAACCGCCCGTGACGTTCATTAAGCGGACAACCTGAGGTTCATCTGGTTGATCGAACACGTGACGTTCGGGTTTATACGCAAGCGCGGCGACAATTGCACGTTTCAAGCTGGACGAATCCATGTCGCTTCTAAGCAATTGGCGCAGATCCAGTGCGTTCTCGTGACCCAAGCATAGGATCAGTCGGCCGTCTGGTGTGACCCGAAGTCGGTTACACGAATCGCAGAAGTTATCGGTTATCGGTGAAATGACACCCACTTCGGTTGATGTACCCTCAACGGCGTATCTGCGTGCAGGACCATCGGCAGCCCCGCCAACCATAGGAACGAGATTAAAGCGCGACTTAATCGTTTCTAGCACTTTGGCAGAGGGCACTAGGCTGAGTTCCCGCTCCGTCTGGGTGATATGCCCCATGGGCATCTCTTCGATGAAGGCAATATCAATTCCCTTGTCCAAGGCGTAGTCGAGGAGGGGTTCGATTTGCGCTTCGTTTTGGCCGGTGAGTAGCACCGTATTCAGCCTAATGCGGTTGAAGCCGGCATCAATCGCGGCGTCAATACCCGATAACACGTTGTCCAGACTGCCGGTTCTAGAAAGTTCGGCGAATTGCGTTTCACAAAGGGTGTCGAGGCTTACATTGATACGCGACACACCAGCATCAATAAGGGGTTTCGCTAAATGCGTCAACTGACTGCCGTTTGTTGTGAGCACAAGCTCCTTTACACCCTCGATCGTGTGCAGTCTTCTCGCAATCGAGACAATATCGGGTCGAATCAGTGGCTCCCCACCCGTCAAGCGAATCTTTTCGACGCCTAACTCAACGAATAGACGCGCCAATCGGACAAGTTCATCCTCAGATAGAACCGCTTTCCTCGGAAGGAAACGCATGTCTTCAGTCATGCAATACTGGCAACGAAAATCGCACCGGTCAGTCACGGATAATCTGAGATAGCGGATGCGACGATCGAAGGTATCGACAAGGGAAGACAGCTGAGATTTCATGTCGGTAGTGTAACGAACAAATATGGGTAATGCGCAATGCCGAAGTTGCATTGGTTTAATTTAAATACGTCGATTATACCGGGACTGCTGGCTGCGTTAATCGCAGGTTTGCTGTCCGATGCCTTGGGCCAATCGCAGGTGGCGTCGATCACCACAGCTGTTGCCACACTGTGCGTCTTTTGGTGGATTTTTGAGCCCATACCCATTCCTGTCACATCCTTAGTGCCGATGGGCGTATTGCCACTTCTCGGTGTGATCACTCCCGCTGATGTTGCCGAAGCGTATGGGTCTCCATTGATTTTACTACTCATGGGTGGGTTTTTACTGTCAAAGGGGATGGAGTCAACGGGCGCGCATACGCGCATAGCTATAACGGTGGTGAGGTTTGTGGGTGCCAATGAGCCAAAGCGGTTGATATTGGGCTTTATGTTGGCGGCGGCACTGCTCAGTATGTGGATATCCAACACTGCAACCGTCTTGATGCTCTTGCCTGTCGCACTCGCTGTTATTGCGACTTCGAGCGCCCCCACAGCATTGGCACCGCCATTACTTCTGGGCTTGGCATGGGCTTGTAGTATCGGTGGGCTCGGAACGCCCATTGGTACACCACCAACGCTTATCTTTATGCAGGTGTACGAGGAGACCACCGGCACTGCCGTGAGTTTCAGTGAATGGATGACCTGGGGCATTCCTGTGGTTGCGCTGATGGTGCCTACGGTCGCGATCTTTCTTGCCAGACAAGTACCTAACGACCTGATAGTTGATCTTCCCGATATCGGAGGCTGGCGAAGTGCAGAAAAGCGTGTACTCATCATATTTGCGCTCACCGCTATTGCTTGGATGACACGCACCGAACCATTTGGTGGCTGGCGAGTCTGGTTTGATATGCCCATGGCAAATGATGCGGCAGTAGCATTTTGCGCTGTTGTTGCCATGTTCATAACACGCGATAAATCCGGCGAACCCCTCATAAGTTGGGAGCAAGCGAGTGCGATACCTTGGGGGGTGCTGCTGTTATTTGCTGGCGGGATTACCCTTGCTAAGGCCTTTGTCACCTCGGGTCTGAGTGCTCAGGTCGGGGCGTTATTGGCCAGCTTGGCGCTAGTGCCAACACTTCTGGCGATCGTAGTCGTAGCTGCCCTGGTCACTGCACTTACCGAAGCAACATCAAATACAGCAACGACTGCGCTACTAATGCCGATATTGGCTGCCGCATCGATGGCAGCTCAGATCGATCCAATGATTTTGATGGTGCCCGCCGCGATGAGTGCAAGCTGTGCGTTTATGTTACCTGTGGCGACGGCGCCTAATGCCGTTGTGTTTGGCACTGGCCAAATCAGTATTCAAACCATGGTTCGCTGGGGTGTTTGGGTGAATTTGCTTGGCGTGGTGGTCATCAGTGGCGTGGTGTTTGCCGTTACCGCGGCTTGATGAAGCGTAAATCAGTGTTCGCTGAATTGGAGCTAAACTCAGAGGCAACGTGGTACTCGGTAAAACTCAAGCGCATTGCCTCTGAGTCGAGTAGCTATCTCAAGCGAGACACCTAGTCGGGCGGGATATTAGAGCAGTCCCATCATGGTCTCGGCAGAGCTGGCCTCAACACCAGGCCCTTCCTCAACGTTGATGTGGGCGATAACCCCGTTGTCTACGATCATGGCATAGCGTTGGCTGCGCTTACCCATGCCAAAACCGGTTGCATCAAGGGTCAGACCCATTGCATCTGTAAATTGACCGTTTCCGTCAGCAACCATAACGATTTCGCTTGCGTTCTGCGCTTCGCCCCAAGCGCCCATGACAAAGGCGTCGTTTACCGAAAGACAGGCAATCGTATCGATGCCCGCAGCCTTGATTTTATCTGCCATCGCCACATAGCCAGGGAGGTGCGCCATCGAACAGCCGGGTGTGAATGCGCCGGGCAAGGCGAAAAGCAAAACGCGCTTGTCGTTGAAAAGATCCCCTGTCGTCAGCGGTGCGGGACCTGATTCGCCCATAACGGACAGTGTGCAAGATGGGACCTTGTCCCCAGAAGAAAGCGCCATACGAGTCTCCATGACTTCTTGAGTTAAAAATTAAGTTAAAAATGAATGTCACGAATAGTCTGCGAAAACAGGGTCGTTAAGCAAGGCCTACCTACGTCTTTCTGCGTAGACACACACGAGGAAGACACGCGGGACCGCAACTTTGGGTACTGCAACGAGACGACGGATCTTTGCGTCGGCTGCGTATCTTTTTGAAATAGGGCGGGGACAAAAGCTAGACGCATGACTTGTGTTCTAGTCGTTATGCCCCCATCTACGAGGCTTCCCACCAAATCGGAATCTGGTATGTCTGACACCGCTGAAGGAAACGCTGTGGCCACTCGGCTTTCGCTGCGTAAACTCGCAATCGCTACAATCGCCACGCTGGTGGGTCTAGTCGCAACGTGGATCGTCTTGACAGCGAAGTCGGAGCCTCAGGCCGGTGCACCGCCCGAGCGCCCGGCGCCCATGGTGGAGGTTATTACGGCAGCGCCTGCTGAGCGCCAGTTGCGCGTGAAAACCCAAGGTACAATTGGCGCGAAGACCCAGGTGGAACTTGCGGCGCAGGTCGCAGGGCGGGTTATTGAGGTCAGTGAAAATTTTGCTGACGGCGGTTTCTTTAACGCCGGCGATATTCTTCTTAAGATCGAGCCTGATGATTACGAGTTCGCGTTGGTGCGCACCAAGGCCGCCCTTGCGCAGGCGGAGCAGCGTCTGGCTGAAGAGCGTGGTAGGAGTCGACAGGCCCAGCGAGAATGGCGCGAATTAGGGTCGGCAGAAGCAAATGACCTGTTTTTGCGTAAACCACAATTGCGTGCGGCTGAGCTAGCCGTTACCGCTGCAGAGGCGGACGTCGCTGCATCCAAACTTGCCCTTGCGCGAACGGTAATTCGGGCACCGTTTGACGGACGGGTTTTGCAAAAGCGTGCCGACGTCGGACAGTTTGTTGGCAATGGCACGCCATTGGCCCAGGTCTATGCTATCGAGGCACTGGAGTTGCGCTTACCCGTGTCAGATGCGCAGTTGGCGCTCCTTCCTGATTCCTTACTCATATCATCAGATGGTTTGGTTGGATCCTCGGCGGCGGTAACGGTCAATATCGGCGACAAGGTGTGGAAGTTCTCGGCACCCATTGTCCGATCTGAGGCTGAGATCGATCGCCGCAGTCGCGTCGCTAACCTGATCGCCGAATTCAGCGGGACTCCTGAGGTCAGTGAGGGGCGTCCTGCACTGACTCCCGGGGTCTTTGCGCGCGCCGAGATCTTGGGACGTCCTGTGCCTGGCGTTATCGAGTTGTCCAATACCGCCCTGAGCCCCGATGGTCATATCTTGGTGGTGAACGAACAGTCCATACTAGAACGCAAAGGTGTGGCCGTCGTTAATCGAGAAAAAGAGCGTGTTTGGATATCAGGCATCAGCGAGGGTGAGGTCGTTGTTGCTGAGTTGAACAACACCCTTTTCCCCGGATTGCGGGTTCAAGTGATGGCGGCCAATTAATATGAACGGTCCCATCACATGGTTTATCAAGAATCCGATTGCGGGAAACTTGCTGATGGTGTTGCTTATCATCGGTGGCTTCGCAAGCATCCCAAAGCTCGATAAGCAGTTTTTCCCGACGCCCGAGATTAACCAGATCGAAATTCGCATGGAGTTTCGTGGCGCGAGCCCCAGCGAAGTTGAGGAACAAATCTCCGTCAGGATTGAAGAAGCAATTCATGATCTGAATGGCATCGAGGAGCTTCGTTCCACGTCGCGTGAAGGGTTGGCCACCGTCATGGTGGAAGTCGAGAGTGACTATCCTACGCAAAAACTGACTAACGACATCAACACGCGCGTCGATGCGATCCGAACCTTTCCCTCGGACGCCGAGCGGCCTACCGTGACGGAACTAACCTACCGGCATCAAATGGGTCGCGTTCAGATTTATGGTGGTCTTAGTGAACGCGAGATGAAGCAGCTCGGGGAGACCTTGCGGGATGAGTTGGTCCGCCAACCCTGGGTATCTATTGTTGAGTTACAGACGGCGCGTCCTTACGAGGTATCCATTGAGGTCTCTGAGGACAGCCTTCAGCGCTATAAAATCAGTTTTGATCAGCTGGCCAACGCTGTTAGACAGGCTTCGATTAACCTGCCTGCTGGATCGGTTAAACGCGATAGCGGTGACCTTCTCATACAGACGCGCGGTCAGGCCTACGATCGCGCCGACTTTGAATCGATTGTCTTGCGCAGTGATATCTCGGGCCAGGAGTTGTTGTTAAGTGATGTGGCAACGGTAAAAGACACGTTCGAAGACGTGGATGTTGATATCGAGTTTAACGGACAGCGCTCGCTGGGTTTAAACGTATATGTGACGACATCACCGGACGTTATTCTTACTACCGATACCGTGAAGGCGTGGGTTGCTGAGCGTTCCCAGACCTTGCCAGAGGGGGTATTCCTCGAGTTCTGGCAGGATCCGTCTAAGTCGTTCAAGGAGCGTGTCCGCACATTGGTATCAAATGGACTTGGCGGCCTGGTATTGGTGATCGTCGTTCTGATGCTATTTCTCCGGCCTATGCTTGCATTCTGGGTATCGGTTGGGATTGTTGTAGCCTACATGGGCACCTTGTTTGTTCTGCCGTATACAGGGCAGGGCCTGAACATGATTTCGCTATTTGCCTTTTTGCTGACGCTCGGCATTGTGGTGGACGACGCCATTATTGTTGGTGAGTCCGTTCACTCGGCACAAAGTAGAGGCTTAAGCGGAGAGCACGGTGCACTTGTGGGCGCACGGCAGGTAGTTAAGCCTGTTATTTTCGCGGTGATAAGCACCATGGTGTTCTTCGCCCCCATGTTCTTTTTACCTGGCGAGTGGGGGCCAGCATCGATGGGGATTCCGGTCGTTGTTTGCTTGGCGCTGGCATTCTCGTTAATCGAGAGTCTTTTGATTCTGCCGTCCCACCTAGCTCACATGAAGCCAGAGCCCGAAATCGCGCAGAGCAGTTGGCTTGGTCGTACAAGACGTGCCTGTGCTGATGGCCTCTCCTGGTTTGCGAATGATCGTTACAAGCCATTTCTGGAAAAGTGCCTGCGCAATCACGCCATGGTTGGTGGACTTTTCCTCGTAATGCTGTGCTTCAGTTTGGCCTTGTTTGGCGGTGGTTATTTGAAGAGTGCTTTCTTCCCTCGGGTAAATTCAGATTTTGTGGTCGGCAACGTGGAAATGCCTCAGGGTGGGGCATTTAGTGATACGCAGGCAATGCGAGATCGAATGATTCAGGCTGCAGAGGAAGTTAAAGATAGCTACAACGCGCAGCCACGGTTTGCAGAAACTGGCGCCATCGACAATATTCTCGGCGTAGCTGGCGGAAATAAGATCGATCTCGTGATGCAGACGGTCAATGATGATCTCGATACGGAGGAGGTTGCAAAGCGTCTGCGCGAACGTTTGGGTGACCTCTCCGAGGCAAAAGATGTTCGGTTTGACTTCACCATTCGCGATCCCGGTAAGCCTATTACTCTGCAGTTCGCATCAGATAGTATTGCTGATCTTGAATTACTTGCGGACGATGTGCGTGCCTCGCTTGAACGGTATCCCGGTGTCTTCGACATCAGCGACAGTTTTGATGCACCGCTAGAGGAGCTGGTTCTCTCGTTGAAGCCTGCTGCAGAAAATCTTGGTATTACGTTGGGTGATGTAGCGAGACAGATCCGCCAGGCATTTTACGGTGAGGAAGTTCAACGAATCCCACGCGATGGCGAGGATATTCGTGTGATGGTGCGATACCCGGAGTCTGAGAGACGAGCCATTGCTAACATCAGCTCGATGTATATTCGAACCAGTGAGGGCAGGGAAGTGCCGTTCTCGACTGTGGCTACGTATGGTGTCGAAACCGGCTATCAATCCATCGAGCGGGTAGACCGACTGCGGACCCTCGAGGTGGCTGCTGATGTCGCCGACGATGGCGCACCACCACGCGCCATTGTTGAGTCCATTTTGCAAAACGACGCACCTACCTGGCTTCAAATGTACCCTGGTTTATCGATTAACATGGATGGTGAGCTGCAGGAGGAAATCGAGTTCCAGCAGGCTATGGTCTATCTCGGTATGCTCTCGATGCTCGTCATTTTTGGTCTGATGGCCGTTGCCTTTAAGTCCTATTGGCAGCCCTTCCTCGTTCTGACCGCCGTTCCCTTTGGCTTGATGGGCGCTATTTTTGGCCATTGGATCCTTGGCTGGCAGGTGAGCATGTTCTCGATTATGGGTGTCATCGCCTGCGCTGGCGTGGTGGTTAACGACAACCTTGTATTGATTGATCGCATCAATAACTTGCGCGCTGAGGGGCTCGACCTGGAAAGCGCACTGCTGCAGGGTGCAACTGACCGGTTTAGACCAATTATTCTGACGTCAGTCACGACCTTCGTTGGACTTGTTCCCATCATGCTGGAAACCAGTGTACAGGCGCAGTTCCTGATTCCAATGGTCGTCTCATTGTCGTTTGGCGTGATGTTTGCCACTGGTGTGACACTTATTCTCGTGCCGGCGCTTTATCTATTGGGTGATGATATCGGTAAGCTTTTTGGCGCACTGTCACGTAAAGATCCGAAGGTGGTTCCTTCCTAATTGAGCGCGTAAAGCTGCAGTGAGTGCGGAATCGTAGGGTAAAAAAAAGGGGGCCAACTGGCCCCTTTTTGTTGCGTCTCTTTGGCTGACGTTATTACTTAGCTCGCAGGGCCGGCCGCGACGATATCTTCGCTGATATCGAACTTTTGAATGTTGGCAGTGAAAAGCCCGGCTAACTGTTCCGCTTGTGCATCGTATGCTGCGTCATCTCCCCAGCTTGCTTTCGGATCGATGAACTCATCGGCGACACCGGGAATGCTGATAGGGAAGTCTAGATTCAGTGCATCGATATGTTTTGTCTCAGCATTAAGTAAAGCACCGCTCTGCGCTGCTGCTACGACTGCTCGGGTGACAGGAATCGGGAAGCGACTACCTTTGCCGTTTGCACCACCAGACCCACCGGTCCAGCCGGTGTTGATGAGGTAGACCTGAGATCCGAAGTCCTCGATGCGCTTCATGAGCAAGTCTGCATAATCTTGCGCAGGTCGGGGCATAAAAGGTGCGCCAAAACAGGTACTAAACGTTGGGTGGATGCCCGCTTCGGCACCTAGTTCAGTTGATCCTACACGTGCCGTGTAGCCCGATAGGAAGTGAAAGGCGGCCGCTTCTTTTGACAAAAGACTCACGGGTGGCAGCACGCCCGAGACGTCGCAGGTGAGGAAGATGACGCATTTCGGCTCGCCCCCCATATTGGTCGCTGATCGCTTTTCCACATGGTTGAGCGGGTAACAGCAGCGCCCATTCTCGGTGAGAGACGTGTCGCAGTAATCCGCCTGTCGGGCTTCGTTTAGAGCAACGTTTTCCACAATTGCGCCGAAGCGAATAGCGTCCCAAATAATGGGTTCGTTCTTCTGGCTCAGATCGATAGTTTTTGCGTAGCACCCGCCTTCGATATTGAAAACGGAGCCCGATGCCCACCCATGCTCGTCGTCACCAATCAAATAGCGCGCAGGATCGGCCGAGAGTGTCGTTTTACCTGTGCCCGAAAGCCCAAAGAAAAGTGTGGTGTCGCCATCGTCCCCGATATTGGCTGAGCAATGCATGGGCAGTACATCTTTCTCGGGTAGGAGGAAATTCTGCACTGAGAACATCGCTTTCTTCATCTCGCCCGCATAGCGCATGCCCGCGATGAGTACCTTGCGTTGGCCAAAATTGATGATTACGACGCCGTCTGAGTTCGTGCCGTCGCGCTCGGGATCACAAAC
Source organism: Luminiphilus sp. (assembly GCA_965657765.1). GTDB lineage: Bacteria > Pseudomonadota > Gammaproteobacteria > Pseudomonadales > Halieaceae > Luminiphilus. Next base: position 8,929 of record CBFHQN010000044.1, read on the forward strand.
GAAGTCCGCGACATTTAAAATCTTCCACTCGGCTTTATCCGATGGGTTGTAATTCTCTGGGCGAATGAACATGTTGCGCCCAAAGAGGCCTTGCCAAGCTGTGCCAGTAGTGACTTTAACAGGCAGGTAATGGTCGGAATGCTCGCCCACATGCAGGTGTTGAATCCACTGCTCATTCTTGGCGACGTGGGCTTTAACGCGGTCCCATAACGCATCGAATTTCTCGGCGGGGAATTCGCGGTTAACGCTGCCCCATTCAACGGCATCTTCGCTCGAGGGCTCTCGAACGATAAATCGATCAGCAGGTGATCGGCCTGTTCGATGGCCGGTTTCGACACGAAGTGCGCCGGTGTCGGTTAAGCAGCCTTCTTTTCGGTCCAGAGCCATCTCGATGAGTTGAGCTGCTGTGCTATCAATGTGTTTGATCGGTGCTTGTGCACTCTGTTCAACGGTCATTTATGTCTACTTCCAGTGTGAGTGTGAAGAAAACGTTCGCCAGGTCAGTGGAGAGTATGCTCCTCTTCTGGTCTAACGTCAGTCAGCGAATAGGAGTAGTGTTTGCTACACATTTCGCAGTTCATCGTCACTGTTTCTTGCTCTTCGAAGAGCTCAGTGATCTCGTGTTCGGGTAATAAGCGGATAGCGTTAAGGCTTCGCTCGCTGGAGCAGTTGCATTCGAATCGAATACCTTTTGGCTCGAAACGCTTTACGGTCCACTCATTAAAAAGTCGGTAGAGCAGGCGGTCGGTATCGACGGTCAAGAGCTCGTCGGCTGTGACAGTATCTGCAAGTGCACAGAGTGTTTGCCATTGATCGAGCCGCACGGTCTCGTCAGGCACTAACTGCTTCGGGAGCTGCTGCAACATCAGCGCCGCTGCCGCATCGTCATCAGTTGATAACCAGAATTTGGTTGCCAGCTGCTCGCTTTGCTCGAAATAGTCACTTAGTACGTCGCAAAGTTCATCGCGTTGGACAGCAATGATGCCTTGATAGCGCTGACCCACATCGGGTTCGATGGTTAGTGTTAAAACGCCGCTGGGCAGGAGCGAACTTACAGGCCCTACTGGAGCATCAAGCTCGCCCCGCGCTAATCCTCGAACTTGCCCTTCCGAAGAGCACTCCACCATGACGAGTGAAATCGGGCCATCGCTGCGCCCTTGAAGCACAACGCGCCCCTGGAATTTCAGGTTGTTACTGATCACTACCGTAGCGGCAGCGAATTCCCCGAGAAGGCGCTTCACGCCGTCGCCGTATGGGTGTGCAGCGTAGAGATCTTGGAGAACGCGCTGAAGTGCCACAGTCTCGCCACGCACGTCCGCATCCTCGAACAAGAAGCGAAAACTGTTGTCGGTGACGGATGTGGTAGACATGCCGCTAGTTTAACAAGCTCACTCGATTGGGAGCGTGGAAACTAGCGTAGAATATTCACAATCGAGCTGCTGGATAGCGGCTCGGAATAACAGCATTAAGCCAGAGCTTTGACTTTGGCGTTCAAACGGCTCTTGTGACGCGCCGCTTTGTTCTTTTTGATAATGCCTTTATTTGCCATACGATCGATGACAGGAACTGCCGCATTAAAGGCTTCCTGAGCGGGGCCGTGTTCGCCAGAGCTAACAGCAGCAATAACTTGCTTCATCTTTGTACGAACCAATGAGCGTAGGCTTGCATTGTGAGCGCGTTGCTTGTCGTTTTGTTTTGCTCTTTTACGAGCCTGTGGTGAGTTCGCCACGAAATCTCTCCAGAATTCAAAGGGCGCAAATAGTGGGTGAGGTCGATGCCTATGTCAACCGCTCTGCGCCCATACGGTAATAATGTCTAAGTTAGAGTCCTAGGATGACCAATAACCAACCCAGTCCAGCAAGTAGCAGGGTTTCTTTGGCTTCCGCAAAGCGGAAAAATGCGTAGCCGTAGCCAACAGGTGGCAGCAGCAGGGAGAACATGCCCCATGCGTAATCTTCCTTCCATGCTGTTATAAGCAATAACCCCCAGCTTAATAACAAGCAAGACACTCCCAAAAACATCAAATATGCGCTAGACGCTTCCATCTCTTCTTCTCCGCAGGTAGGGTTCACGACGGGGCGCGATGCTACCAGAATACGCTCACCAGAACACACTCAAAAAGGCGTAATGCGGTAATAGTGGGATTCAAAGCGATCAATCCGCTTCGCTTGATTTGATATCGGCAAGAGTAAAATGATGGACCCTTACAGCGAGATCAGACCTTACCGAGATGACGAGGTTAGCTCGGTCATCAATGATCTCATGACAGACAACGAATTTATCGACACGTTGATGGCGCTGAGAGGCAATAATTTTGCCAAATGGCTGCCTGTGGTTGCGCGACTTTTCGCACGCCAATTTTTGAAAAAGCAGATCGCGGGTGTCGATACGGTCGAGGCTTTTCAAGCTTTAGTAAAGACACGATTGGATCGAGTGGTGGCCGCTACCTCCCAGTTTGCCAGTGACGGCATTGATGCGCTATCGCCTACACACTCTTATCTGTTTATCAGTAACCACAGAGACATTGTCATGGACTCTGCTTACGCCAATATCGTGCTGGTTGAGCAGGGGCATAGGACGGCACAGATTGCTATTGGCGATAACCTTTTGCAGAAGCCGTGGGTGTCTCACCTGATGCGTATCAATAAGAGCTTTATTGTGAAGCGCAACTTGAGTGGACCCAAGCAGCAATTAGCGGCCTCGAAGCAGCTTGCAAATTTCATGCGTAATGCCATTACTGAGAACGACGGCTCGCTATGGATAGCGCAGCGCGAAGGTCGCGCTAAAGACGGCAACGATCGCACCGAAGCCGCTGTCTTAAAAATGTTAACGCTATCGCGCGACAAGCAATCCGAGTCGGCAGACGACGTGCTGGGTAGACTCAACATCGTGCCGCTCACTGTATCTTATGAGTTGGATCCTTGTGACTGCAGGAAGGCGCGTGAGTTGGCGATGGGAGATGACTATCAAAAGCGTCAGTTTGAGGATTTAGAGAGTATTGCCGCCGGAATCACGGGTGAAAAAGGCCGAGTCCATTTACAGTTTGGAAAGCTGCTTGAGGCGGATTCTATTACTGTCGCCGATGCCGTTCGACAAATCGATACACAAATGGTGGAAAACTATCGACTTTTTCAGACCAATGTTTGGGCCTATCAAGCGCTGGGCGGTGGTGAAACCGACGTACTTCCCGAAATCGAAAGTGCCAGCTTGTCTCACGAGGCGTTTATGGCGCGATTTAATGATTTGACGGCGCTTGAGCGAAACCTGGCACTATCTGCCTACGCTAAACCCGTTTTCAATTGGCTGCACCATTTAGCAACGAGTTGATGCGATTTGCTCAGTGAAGATTTGCGACAATCGGTCCGCGATGCGTTTTCCAAGCTCACTCAAGCGAAGGGCCTAAAACCTCGCTGGGGACAGCGACAAATGATCGCTGAGGTTGCGAATACATTGGGTGATGCGGAGCGATCCCCTTTTTTGGCGATCGAAGCCGGTACGGGTACCGGCAAAACTATCGCTTACACGATTGCTGCTCTACCGGTTGCGAAGGCGCAGTCAAAGACATTGGTGATCGCCACAGCAACCATCGCTCTCCAAGAGCAGCTGATTCTGAAAGATCTTCCTGAGATAAAGCGCCACAGCGGAATTAATTTCAGTTACCAGCTGGCAAAGGGTAGAAGTCGTTACCTCTGTCTATATAAGTTGGATCAGCTGATTCAGGGCTCAATTGATACACCTATGCTGTCGATGTATCCCGATGAGGCAGAACTGCCCGAGGGCGAGGAGGCTCAGCGGACGTACGATGCCATGCTAACGGCAGTGAGCGACGATAGTTGGGACGGCGATCTCGATAGCTGGCCTGACGCACTTGAGCCCAGTGTTATCCGATCGGTGACAACCGATCATTCGCAATGTTTGGGCCGTCGCTGTCCTCACATCACGGGCTGCAGTTTCTTTCGTGCCAGAGAAGGCTTGGAAGAGGCAGACGTCATTGTGACTAATCATGACTTGGTGCTATCAGATTTCCGTTTAGGCGGTGGACTCATCCTCTCAGCACCGGAAGACACCTATTATATTTTTGATGAAGGACATCAGCTTGCCGAGAAGTGTTTGCAGCACTTTGCTTGCTTCGCGCGCAGTGGAAGGACATTGAACAACCTCGCGGAGAGTCAGCAATGGTTTGAGAGTAAACAGACGTTTTTCCTAGAGAATGATGTTCGAGCTGAGTCACTCGCGGCGATTACAGCAAATCAAACTGATTTGCTGCAGATGACTCGGGACACCTTTGGTTTGTGCTGGTCACTTTTGAATAACCGGACGGATACCCGCTCAGACTTGCGGTTCGAGTTTGGCGTGGTCGAGAGTGACCTTAGAGAGGGGGCAGCAGCGCTTCGCGACCTGTGGCGAATCAATCGTCAGCGGCTCAACCCGATTGCAGGCCTTGTTGAAGCGTTGCTCGAGGAGGCTGATGCTGGCGATAGAGAAACCTGGGAAGCAAGTCTTAACGATTTGCAGGTTATGCTTGCTCGCGCAGAAGGTCAGATTGCGCTTTGGGACAGTTATGCAGAATCCGCTGAGCAGGACGGAACGCCGTGGGCCCGCTGGATGCGTCATTATGGCGACGAGAGCTCCATTGAGTGTTTTGCGAGTCCCATCTATGCACGAGACATTTTGTCAGAACACGTGTGGGATCGTGTCGCTGGAGCGGTGATGACTTCAGCTACCCTGACGGCTTTGGGCTCTTTTGAGCACTTAATGCAGCAGACGGGGCTTCCAGAGGGCACCACGCTGGCGCGGGTTGAGAGTCCGTTTGATGCGTCCCGTGGCCGATTTGTGGTTCCCGACATGCGAAGCAATCCGAGTAGCCCGGGCGAACACACAGACGAGCTAATCGATTACTTGCCTTCGCTACTCGAGGAGCGGTTAGGCACCCTCGTTCTTTTCAGCTCAAGGCGACAGTTGCAAGAGGTTCATGAAGCGCTTGAATCCCGGTTTGGGGACTCGCTATTGATTCAGGGTGTGATGAGTAAGGCGGAAATCATTGCTGAGCATCGACGTCGTATCGATGCGAAGCTGTCTTCGATCATTTTTGGGCTTGCGAGTTTTGCGGAAGGCGTTGACTTACCGGGTCATTACTGCGAGCACGTCATTATTGCTAAGCTGCCGTTTGCAGCTCCGGATAACGCTATCGACGCTGCTCATGCCGAGCTGCTTGAGGCCGAGGGGCGCAATCCGTTTATGGAGCTGACCGTTCCTTCAGCGTCTCTCAGATTACTCCAGGCCTGCGGTCGACTTCTTCGTACAGAGACAGACGAAGGGATCATCACACTTTTGGATACGCGGATTGCGAGTAAACGATACGGTCGCGCCATTCTGGAGGCACTACCGCGGTTCACCTTTGATATTCAGAGCTGAAGGCGTCTAAGCTTTTCGCAGATGGGCTCTATTGTTTGCTGCTTACAGCCAGCGGGCAAAAAATCTCTAAGCAAAAACCAGTGAGCAAAAACCAGTGAGCAAAAAAAAGCCCCGCTCAGCGGGGCTTTTCAGTATGTGAGTTCTTAGTCCCAGCTCAGTGCACCACCGGTCTGATACTCAATAACTCGTGTCTCAAAGAAGTTCTTCTCTTTACGTAGATCCATGATCTCAGACATCCATGGGAATGGGTTCTGCGCACCAGGGAATTGCTCTGGAAGACCCAGCTGTGTCAGGCGGCGGTTTGCAATGAACTGAAGATAC
>CBFHQN010000045.1:0-14641 GCA_965657765.1 Luminiphilus sp.
GTGGTACATGTGTAAGTCAGAGCCACAAATACTGCACCGCTCGACTTTCACAATGACACTGTTGTCCGTTGCTAACTCAGGATCAGGATAATTCTCGTAGCGCACGTCGCGCGGACCGTTGAAGACCAGGGCTTTCATCTAACACCTCTTTATCACTGTTTTATTTCTATGACGTTATCAGTCAGAGCTGGGCTATTTTTTTGTTATGTCTGTTCAGTATTTCGCTCTAGCCATCTCGCTTTCGATTTTTAAATGCGTTCGCAGCTCTCGATGACATCTCACACCATACGACGAAAATATGCGATTTGACGAACGACTCAACCAAAAACCTCGCAACCGGGAAGATGATGAAAGCAAGGTAGGCGAAGAAACTCTCCCGATCTGACAACTGCTACTAAAGCCAAAGGCACTCATGACAGGAGTAATGGCAGAAAATGCGCTCTGTGCACTTATATTTGTGCGGAAAAGCGCCTTGGAACAAGGTAGTCCATTTGTTCTAAAAATCAGGGATGCCAGCCATTCCCTCGCGTCCCCGGCTGAGACACACTAGTTATACAGAATTCCGACAACTATTTGTGTTGGGACCTGAATTACGGTGGCAGACTTGAGTTTAAGTAGACCCAATCGGTTGACTCAAAACGCACGTCTGGCAAGGTAAACGCTGACGGCGAAGTCTGTCCGCCTAATAACTCTAAAAATGAGGTTAACAATATGAAGCCATGTAGTCCTAAGACGCTACTTGCGACGGCTGTTCTAGCCACGCTAACTGCGGAAACCGCCTTTGCACAGCTTGAAGAAATTGTTGTAACAGCTGAGCGTCGTGAAGCGAGTCTTCAAGACACGCCTATTTCCATTGAAGCCCTGACTGAACAAGACATTCAGGAGCGCGGCATCAACAACAACTTGGATATGATTAATGAAGTGGTTGGTGTAAACGGCTACGCATCGCCACAGGGAGGCTCATCGACAGCTTTCATCATCCGCGGTATCGGCGATGGCGCACCTCAGATTTCACTTGACCCAGCGGCTGGCCGCTACGTGGATGGCGTATACATTGGTAAAAACCAAGGTAGCTCTCCCGATATCGTAGACCTCGCACGAATCGAAGTTTTGAAAGGTCCGCAAGGCACCCTGTCAGGTCGTAACTCAACATCGGGTGCGATCAACTACATCAGCAAGGCGCCATCAGATGAGATGGGGCTCACTTTGCGCGGTACAGCGGGTAACTACGGCACTCAGGAATACTCAGTGCGTGCAGATCTCCCCTTCTCTGACTCGTTCCGCACTGCGATCTCTTTCAGCGATCGCCAACGTGACCCGTTCTATGACAACACAAACCCCGACGTTGAAGGGTTCAACAGCGTCGATCGCGACGGTTTCCGTGTTGCACTTGCTTGGGATGCAACCGATCGCTTGAGTGTTGACTACGCCTACTCAAAGAGCAACGTAAACGGTGAGCAGGACAACTGGAACGCACCCTCAGGCTTTAACCCAACGACCGCGGCTTTGAATGGCTATCTGGCAGCGGGTGGTGACCCAGCGAATGTACCTATCGATAGCACATCACAGATCGCAACGGTTGGAGCGATCGCTGGAGGCGTCGCTCAGTCGGTTCAATTTGGTCTGTTACCCAACATACCCCAGGTACAGCAGTTCCTTGGCTGGTCAAATGACTACCTGGCATGGGCAAACGGCGTTTTAGACAACCGCGACAACCACTTTGGTGCTGGCTCGGGCGACGTTAACAGCTTTGCCGAAGTGGAAAATGAAACCCATACGCTCACACTAAACTATGAGCTAAGCGATTCAGTCAGCATCAAGTACATCTACGGCGATCGCACCATGAATGATCGCTCGCAGAGTGATCTTGACGGTATCGATAACTCGGTTGGTTCTGGTGTGCGAAGCGGCTTGAGCCTGCAAACGATCGGTGGTGCCTTCTTTGGACAAGTAGTCCCTACTTCACTGCCCTTCTGCACCGCTAACTTCCAAGTTGGGCTTTGTCCGGCTGGACAAGAAGCAGCTTTCACCATGATTCCGATCGTATCGGATGATCCTCGTGACCCAACTGCAACCCCATACAACTTCCAGTTGGCGCTCGACATGATCTCGGCGATTAATGCCAACGGTGATGATGGCATCTTCTGGACGGATCTCACTAACCGCTACGAGCAAGAGAGCCACGAATTACAGATTCTGGGTTCAACTGACTCGCTCGACTGGGTTGTCGGTCTTTACGATTGGGAAGACTACGGCGAGATGCGCAACGTGCAGAACGCCACCTATGGTCTTGCAAGCTCTGCAAGTCGTGGTTTTGATGTCGGCGGTGACGCTCAGTCTGTCTTCGGTGAAGTGACTTGGCGCGCATCTGACAAGTGGTCGTTCACAGCAGGTCTTCGCTACAACGACGAAACTAAGTACATGACCTATCGTTGGCGTGATTTCCCTGCTGGCGGTGTTGCAGCTTGGATCGGCGCCGCAATTGGTGACTCAATTACAAACCACCTCACCATTACAGGCACAGAGGCGTATGTTCGCAGTCTCTTCCCTGCGGGCACGCCAGAGGCGGTGGTTCAGGCGCAAGTCGACGGAGCAATTGCCGGTCTGACGATGCAGAATACGCCAAGAAGCCTGACGTTTGGCTACGTCGGTGGCATTGAGAACGTAGGCAACATCCCTGAAACACCCGGGGTGTACGGCAACTACAACAAACAGGACTTCAGCAATACGTCTGGACGCTTGGTTGCCAAATATAACTTGGACGACAACACCAACTTCTACGCAAGCTATACCACGGGCTACCGTGCGGGCGGCTTCAATGGTGGTGCCTTCAACAGTGCTACGGGCACAGGCGATGACTACACTGAAGAGACAATCGCTAGCTTCGAAGTGGGTGTGAAGTCTACGCTGGCTGATGGCCGACTCCGTATCAACGGCGCGTACTACAGCTACGAGTACGACGACGTACAGGTAAGCGTTGTTAAGACTGACGCCGGTGCAATCTCGACCGACGTAGTGAACGCCGCGGGCTTTAGTACGGATGGTCTTGAACTCGACGTCACTTGGCTAGCAACCGACTCACTGATGTTCCGTGCGCAGTATGCCTACACTGACCGTGACTTCGACGAGTACCCCGCTTATCTGGGCCTCAACATTCAGCCGACTCAAGGCCTCACACCAGATAACCAGTACAACGTGATCATGGACTGGCAGCTTTGGAGTGGTGCCGGCAGTGACCTCGCGCTTCAATTGTCGGCTGCATACACCGAGGAAACCGTGAGCATCAACTCTGTGCCAGGTAACTACGGTGACGGCGCCAACCCCATCCCTGTAAACCTCCAGCAGCCAACTAACCAAGAGCGTACCTTGGTTAACGCTCGTCTGACCTGGAACACAGCGATGGATGATGGCCGTAACCTCAACGTTGCTCTCTGGGGTCGCAACATCACCGACGAAGAGTACCGAACCTTTGGTTACAACTACGGTCCGGCGCTTGGCTACTCGGTACACCAGTGGGGCAACCCAGCAACTTACGGTGTCGACATTCGACTCGACCTTTAAGTTAAGTGCTTGACTGAAACCCGCCACATGGCGGGTTTTTTTTGCCCGTCATCCGTGGCTGTCTGTTACTAATAGGACGATATATGCTCAGCACGATACGTGGAGGAGTTCAGAGCAATGAGTGATCTTTACCCAAATGGCTTTGCCATAGTCATCGGTGGCAGTGGCGGCGTAGGCGCAGCTATTTGCCACGAGTTAGTTGCCCGCAACATACCGGTGCTACTGACATACAACAGTAATCGTGAGCGGGCCGAGCAACTTGTGGATGAATTGGTTGGGAGTAAAGCCTCCGTGTCCTGTGAACAGGTCACCTTACAAGACCTTTCGACTCTCAACCGCGCGCTTGATGCCGGCCTCGCCCAGCATGGGAGATTGCACTCCGTGTTCATCGCCACGGGTTATGACATTCCACAGTCGCCCATATCAGACGTGACGCCCGAACTCTGGCAGCGAGTGATGCGATCGGACGCCGAGGGCGCTTTTAACGCGATACACGCCACGCTGCCGCACCTCCGGGAAGGCGGTGGCGGTAGTTACGTACACATAAGCTCTGCTGGGCTCTTGAAGTATCCGCCACTGGATATCCTAAGCGTTGCCCCCAAGGCGGCCGTCGAGGAACTGATAAAAGGGGTCGCAAAAGAGGAAGGCATCAACAACATCCGGGCGAACAGCATTGCCATTGGTGTCATTGAGACCGGAATCTTCTTGCGTCTTAAAGATCAGGGCGTCTTTGACGCAGCGTGGATTGAGGGCGTTAAGAATGCCCTTCCCTTGAACCGCTTTGGTCAGCCCGAGGAAGTCGCCAAGATGGCGGTATTCCTCGCATCAAACCACGCCGCCTACACGACGGGACAGCTTATTCCTGTCGACGGCGGCTTTGGGGTCTAGGGTTACCCATCGTCAAAACACAAAGCGCTAGGCTCGAGCGGAATGCAGGCTGAGGCTTAGCCATCCACCATGTCCGAGGCGAATACCGCTGAGTGGAGCAAGAAGAGTACGCCGCGCTTAAGACAAATGGGTTTCGATGAACGCCGCCTGAATTGTGCGTTTATCGAACTTCTCGGTAGCACCCCGCGCCAGTGGATCATGCGTCAGCTCAATGAACTTCGGTACCTTGTAGCCAGCGATACGTGCCTTAAGCGCCGCTCTAAGGGCTTCCTCAGAGAGTGAAGGGTCTGCCACTCTAACAACCATCGCTAACTCTTCACCCATGGCGTCATCGGGCACGCCGAAGACAACGCACTCTTGCACACCCTCTATTTGATAACAGGCCTGCTCCGTATCGCCTGGATAGATATTTTCGCCTCCGCGAATAACGATATCTTTGATTCGGCCGGTGATGTGGACGTAGCTATCATCAGCGACATAACCCACATCGCCGGTTTTCATCCAACCATCATCGGTAAACACCGCATCGTTCGCCTCAGGCTTATTCCAATACCCTAGCGTGCAAGCCACACCTCGCATCTCGATTTCACCTGGCTCTCCCTTATGAAGAACCGTACCGTCAGGCGCCGTACAGCGAATATCCATAATCGGTGACTGCACACCGGCAGCATCGGGCTTTGCGTCGAACACCGCGCCAGCCGCCTGACTTCCGACGGCCAAGGTTTCTGTCAGTCCATAACCACCTGACGCATAGGCTTTATCGATTTTTGCCTCGATAATGGACGGCAGATCCGAAGGCATTGCAGCGCCGCCTGAGGAAACGCGGTGCAGAGACGAAATATCAAAATCCGCCAAATTGGGTTGTGTTAGCAAGTCCTTGACCAAAGCCGGCACACTACTGAAAAGCGTTACACGTTCAGCCTCGATCAATCGAAGCGCCTCCTGTGCGTCCCACTTAGAAATCATCACGATTCCCTGCGCGGTCACCAATGGCAGAACAAACGACCCTAACAGCCCAGTGGCGTGGAAGAGCGGTACGTTGAGGAGTGCCTTTTCCTGCGTGGCACCACCGCGCAACTCACGCAGGCCCCCTTCTACGGTCATCGTCAGCATGCCGGTGAACATCATGTTGAATACCGCCTGCGAAAGCGCTTGCTGGCAGTGCACCACCCCCTTGGGCGTGCCTGTGCTACCCGAGGTATACAAAATGAGGCAGACCTCATCGGCTGCTGGAATAGCCACTTCAAGCGGCGCTTGTTTACTGACAGCATCCTCAAAATTGACACCCCGCTGCGACCCGGGCTCCGCACGGTCGTAAACGATGAGCCGTCTATCCGTTTCCAGCTCACTCGTGAGCATGGCCGCGCGCTGATCGTCGCAGAGTAGCCAGGAGGCACCGCAGTCCCGAACCGCGAAGGCCAGCTCGTTAGCCTGACCCCAGCTATTAATCGGGACAACCGTGGCACCCGCTAAGAAGGCTGCCGTGAACCCGATCAACCACTCAGCGTTGTTGCGCATCGCGATGGCAAAGCGGTCGCCTTTCTCCAGACCGTTTTGCTCAAGGTAAGCGCGGAGCGTATCGGCCCGCTCAAAGAACTGCGCAAAGGTCAGTCGCGTATCGCCAGCGACGATGAAGCCTTGATCTCCATGCCCGCGCGCATTCTGAATAATCTCGGTCAGTGTCTTTGGCGCATGCTTGAAACCGCGCATTTCACCGCGCTCAGTGGTTAAAGGCTCTACCTCGAAGAACGCTGCCTCACCGGTGAGTTCGCTAATCGTTGTTTTTATAGACACGGTCTTGTCCTTTCTTCTGTCGCTTATCGTCTCTTTCTTTGCTCGAGTACGGCAACTTTTGTTATTCGATGTCCATGAGTTTACTGAGTTAAGCGTCCACAAATCGATCGGCTTATTTTCAGGCATCTAATCCATTTGAGGGCACCTTAATCCATTTGCATCTGTGCCACTTTTGGGCAGGCGTAGCCGAGTAGGTATACTCGGCGTTTTCAACATTCAGGCGATGTTCACCCATGATGATTGCAACTGACACTCCACGATGCCCTCTTCCCATGCCAATGGGTTGGTTTCAGGTCCTGTATTCACATGAGCTAGCCGTAGGTGATGCGGTTCCGGTCGAATACTTCGGACAGGAACTCGTTGTATTCCGAACGGAGGCTGGCGAGGCAAAAGTAGTGGACGCCTTCTGTCCTCACATGGGCGCGCACTTGGGTTATGGAATCCGCGAGCAGACCGGTAAAGGGCCACGTATCGTTGGCGATAGCATCGAGTGCCCCTTCCATGGATGGCGTTGGAACGGCGAAGGTCAATGCACACACATCCCTTACGCCAAGAATATGCCGCCACGCGTCGCGAAAGGTGAGTCGATTCTTGGTGCTTGGGACGTGCGCGAGGTCAATCAGCAGATCCTGGTTTGGTACCACCCCAACAAAGAGGCCCCTAGCTGGGAGCCAGAGGTGATTCCAGAAGCCGCAGCTGACCATCCCGACTGGGGCGAGATGATTATCCACACCTGGGAAATCAATACGCACATGCAGGAAATGGGTGAAAACGCGGTAGACGCAGCACACTTCCACTACGTCCACGGGACCGACGAAGTACCTGAAGCGGCCTTCCAAAACTTTGACGGCCATATCCGCGAGGGTAAGTTCATCACTAGGAACCCAACACCGCGCGGTGTAGTGGATGGCGCTATTGAGACTCGAAGCCAAGGTGCAGGGCTGTCGGTCGTCCGCTTTACCGGGATATACGACACCATTTTGCTCGCAAACGTAACACCCGTAGGCCCTGAAAAAACCTACGCTTCCTATGCGTTTATTCAGCCACGCGCGACGCAAGAAACTCTGGGCAAGACCGTCGGACAGGCCATAATCGGTAACATCTGCCAGCAGATGGCAGAGGACCAAATCATCTGGGACAGAAAGCAGTACTTTGAACGCCCTCTCTTGTGCGACGGTGACGGTCCTTTCGCGAAATTCCGACGCTGGTTTAGCCAATTTTTGATCGAACCTGCGGCGTGATCGCTTGGCGTCGGCCTAACATTGTCATGCTGACGGGGAGCCTGCGTAATACGAGTCGCTTGCCTGACATCTCCCGGGGCCCTCTACTTTTGGCGCTTCTCGCGGGCTTATTTTTGCCCATCAGTGACGACGCGCGCGCTGACGATACCGGCATCCCTGCCAATCACCGAGAACTGTCGGCAATCACCGAACTCTGGGAACCGGTGCCCCGAAAGGTCGCGCCCGGCGCTGGCACTGCGCCGCCAGACGATGCCATTGTATTGTTCGACGGGACTGACCTCTCTGAATGGGAGCCTGTACGTGAAGGGAGTCATGGATGGCGCCTAGATGGGAACGCCCTTGTCGTCGTGCCCGGGAGTGGAAACCTCCGTACTCGCCAATCCTTCGAAGACGTGCAGCTTCATATCGAGTGGCGAAGCCCGGCGAAGGTCGCTGGAGACAGTCAAAATCGTGGTAACAGCGGTATATTCTTAATGGAACGTTACGAGGTTCAAGTACTCGATTCGTTTGACAACCCGACCTACCCGAACGGCCAAGCCGCCAGCGTCTACAAGCAGCACATTCCCCTCGTGAATGCCTCTCGCGGCCCCGGTGAGTGGCAGACTTACGACGTCGTGTTCATGGCCCCGCAGTTTGGTCAAGACGGACGTGTAAGCCGACCAGCCACAGTCACCCTCTTTCACAATAATGTGCTTGTTCAAAACAACGTCGTTTTACACGGACCCACTGAGTACATTGGTGAACCCAGCTACGAGGCGCACGGCCCTGCTCCAATCGAGCTTCAAGACCATGGTTCCGAGGTGGCTTATCGCAACATATGGGTGCGACCGCTCTAAGGGAGCAGACCCTCGCGAAAAAGCACTAAAAACCGTTCAGACGCGCGAAACGATCACGGTGATAGCTCGATGACCCTAACAATTGGTTACAAACGCGTGAGCGCTTCAAGAAAAGGCCTATGTCCATCTCCTCGGTCACACCCATGCCACCGTGGAGCTGAACGGCCTCAGAGGAAATAAGCGTAAAACAGTCGTTGGCCAGCGCCTTTGCCGAACTGGCCAAGGTACTGAGATTGGGCGCACCATGATCCAGACCCGTAAGCGCAGCGCTGACTGCACTCTCTGCAAGTTCGAGTTCACAGAACATCTGCGCACACCGATGTTGAAGCGCCTGAAACGTACCCAGCTTCACGTCAAACTGCTCACGCTCGCCAAGGTAATCCACTGTTCGCTCTAGGGCTTCACGCGCACTCCCCATCATTTCAGCGGCCAATACAATCGTTGCTTCGTCAATTGCCTTGGTAAGGCCCGCCTCCAATGAATCACCCGCCAACCACTCAATATCGGTACTGGGAATACCATCGAGCGTTATGTTCGCGTGACCGTGTAGATCCATTGAACGTTTGGCATCAACTGTCACCTTCGCATTCGCTGACAAAATCAGCGCCACCCCCAGCTCACCCGAGGAGCGCTTAGCCACACAGAGCAACACATCACTTTCTTGACCGTTCAGTACCCGTGTTTTGACGCCACTGAGGCCATCATCCGATGCACTGGCCGCAATCGCCTCGGGACTAAAAAAGCGTCCCTCATCCAAAGCCACGGAGGCCGTAACCTCGCCCGACATCAGCATGGGCAGATGCGCTTCGATTTGGCTACGTGAACCGCAATTGAGCAAGACATTTTGTGCGAATACGACGCTCGATAAGAAAGGACTCGCCACTAAGCGACGACCTGACTCTTGGGCAATGGCGCCCACGGCCATCCAGCCGAAATTCAGGCCTTCAAATTCCTCAGGGACCGTTATGCCCGTGAGACCTAGTTCCACCATCTCGGACCACAAATCCGGATCGTATCCTTTGCTCAGTGGCGCTGTGCCAAGTTCTCTCAACCTCTCAATCGGCGCCCGCTCGGCGAAGAACTGTGCCACGGTCTCTTTGAGCATCCCCTGCTCTTCGTTCAAGATCATGACTTACTCTCCGCTGAGGGCATGCCAAGCGCGCGCTTGGCGATGATATTGAGCTGTACCTCACTGGTACCGCCTGCGATGGTCAAGGCTTTATTAAACGCCCACTGTTTGACCATTTTCCTCAAACCTTCGGAGATAGCAGGATCATCCATCGATAACCCTTCATCGCCCAATGCCCGCAAGATCAGCTCGTCTTTCGCCTGTGCCTCTGACGTTCCCAAGTGCTTCATCAATAAGGGAAGCTTGGGGTCGACCTGCTTCGCCTTTCCTTGCCAGTAAATACGCTCACCGAGCTGACCCATGGCTTTTTCGCGCATGAGATGACGCGCCATGTCACTGCGTAACTCGCTGTCTGCCAAGGCGCCCAAGTCGTCAAAGCCAACCGCGTAATGCGCAAGCTCGAGTAGTTCCATCGCCGGCTTTTCGAGCATGCCATCAAAGGCCGCCATCATTTTCCGTTCATGTTTGAGCAGCTCTTTTGCCACTGCCCATCCACCGTTCAGCTCACCCACCAAATTGGCTTTTGGTACTTTCACATTGTCAAAAAACGTCTGGCAGAACTCAGACTCGCCGCTAATGAGCGGGATCGGTGACGTCGAAACGCCCTCCGTCGCCATATCGATAAGGAGAAAGCTGATACCGGCTTGCTTCGGTGTCGAATCGCTCGTCCGCACCAGGCAAAAAATCCAATCTGCTTCGTCCGCTTTGGTCGTCCAGATCTTGGTGCCATTGACCAAAAAGTGATCGCCGCAATCCTCTGCTTTGGTCTTGAGGTTCGCAAGATCGGAACCTGCCGAAGGTTCTGAATAGCCCTGAGCCCACCGTATTTCGCCACGACAGATCGCAGTAAGGTGCTCGCGCTTCTGTTCTTCATTACCGTAAACCAGCAGCGCAGGGCCCAACATCCATAGTCCCTGGCAGTAAAGCGGCGGTCTGCAGCCCATCTTTGCCATCTCCTGCTGCAACACTTTGGCCTGTGAAGTGGACAAACCAGCTCCTCCGTATTCACGGGGCCACTCGGGGGCGGTGTAGCCCTTGTCGCGGCACGCCTCGAACCATTGCTGCGCTTCTGCACTTGGAAACACGCGCCGTCTCCCACCCCAAATTTGTTCTTCACGAACGATGGGTTGCCGTTGCGACAACGGGCAATTGGCCTCCAACCACGTGGTGGTTTCAGCTCTAAATTGGTTAAGTTCTTCGTTGCTCAAACGAAACTCCTCGCGGCACGCGATGATTCTTCAGGGGGCGCCCATGCTCGTTGGCAGGCGCCTCTGTGTCATCGTCCTTTTTGTTTACACAATGTCACCCACGTGTTTTGACCGACGTGTCCATTTCACCTAGTTTATCGCCATTACAGGAAATCACAGCGCGAGTGTGCGCGAACAGGAGAGCCGCCGTGGCAACAGCAGCAGAGTATGGACTAGGACCCAACACCTACCCTCGTGGGTGGTTCATCGTGGCTGAAAGCCGTGAGATCAATAACGGGCCCATTGGCGTAACCTTTTTTGGTCGCGACTTCGCCCTTTATCGCGGAGAGAGTGGCAACCCAGTGATGCTGGATGCTTATTGCAAGCACATGGGAACTCACTTAGCCAAGAATACGAGTGCCATGCTGATTGTCGCTGAAGTTGGCGGCAAACACGTTGAGGGCGATTCGATTCGTTGCCCCTACCACGGTTGGCGCTACAACTCAGAAGGGCATGTCGATGACATTCCGTACCACGACGGACCCTGCCCCAAATCAGCCTCGATTCGCTCCTATCCGGTTGTCGATAATATGGGCTGCATCATGATGTGGTTTGACGAAGATGGCGCCGATCCTGATTACCCACCGCCCTACCTCGAACAGTGGGATGAGGGGAGCTGGGTGCACTGGGACCTCGACCACCTACCCGAACTTGAGATTCACCCGCAGGAAGTTCTCGATAACATGTGCGATAACCGGCACTTGGGGCCGACACATGGTGCACCGTGTGAATACTTCGAAAATGAAATGCGCGATCACGTCCTAATCCAACGCCAAGGCGGCGCGATGACCCTGTATGGCGGCGCCATGCTTTACACCACAACGTGGTACACCGGACCCGGCGTTCTGCTCTCCAAGCAGGTATGGGGTGATGCGACGCAATTTGAAATGATCGCCAATACGCCCGTAGGCGACGGAAAAATTAAGGCGTGGCACGGCTGCCTTGTGAAGTCGGTAAGCGGCACCGTGACGCCCGAAGACAAGGAGATGGCCAAAGCGATTCAGGCTGGCGCCCTCGAAGCCTTCTCGAAAGATTTTGAGATCTGGCAGCACAAAAGCCCGGCAATAAAGCCAATGGCGATGAAAACAGAAGGTCCGTTCTTAAAAGGGCGTAAATGGTATAGCCAGTTTTATGCGGCGCGTGAGGACATTCAGGCGACCCAAGAAACCGTCAACGGCATTTATCATGTTCCTGGTGTGCAGACGCCTGCGGATCGAGATCATGCGATTGATGACGGGCTGCCTATTTAAGCGAAGCCTGAACACTCAGCGCCCCGTGATTGCTGATGGCCAATCCCACCAAACAGGGCAGCCCTAGCGATGTAGACAACGCCATTTTTTGCAGTGACGTGTCGCTTACGATGGAACTCTAGGTAGTTGCCTGTCTTATTGTCGTAATTGATTCGAATGAGGCGGGTTTACACGCAAAGATCGTATAATCGGAGCACGGCAGCTATGTGCCGGTCGCTGTTCTAATACGAGATTAAAGATGTCGCAGAGCTCAAACCCTCGCCCGCTGACGCTCAGTAAGATCATGACACCTCTAGTTATCCTGATCATTGCTTTAGGTATCTACGTCGCACTCATCAATTCCACGCCAGAACTCAATACCACACAAAAAGATCCGGTTCCGGTAGCAGTTCGAGCACAGACCATAGCGCTAGAAACGATGAGTTTAGAGGTTACCTCTGAGGGAAATGTGCAACCTCGAGCACAAACACAGTTAGTGGCACAGGTGAGTGGCGAAGTCATTGCAGTCGCTGACGCATTGTTGTCTGGCGGTCAATTTCAACGCGGTGACACGCTTCTGGAACTCGACCCCCGCGACTATCAAATCGCGCGCAGTCGCGCACAAGCGAGCCTCGATCGAGCCCGAGCGGAACGCGATTTTGCCTCAGAGGAAGCGGCACGTGTACGCACGCTCTACGGGGATGAACTGGCCAGCATCGCAGACTTACAGCGTGCCGAGAGGACCCTTTCTGTTGCAGACGCATCGGTCAATGAAGCCGCCGCTGCCCTAGAGCGCGCAAGCATTGACCTCGAGCGCACGGTTATCAAAGCGCCTTTCACCGGACGTGTTCGCAGCGAGTCGGTGGATATCGGACAGTTTCTTCGCGAGGGAGCAAATATCGCAACCATCTACGACACTGAACGACTGGAGGTCAGATTCCCGCTGGCTGACGCGCAACTCGCGTTTCTCGATGCTGACTACGCGAGGCTCGGCAGTGCAGGCGATGAGGCAGCGACCGTGACACTGATGGCCAAGTTCGCGGGTGACATGCAGAGCTGGGAAGCAAAACTTACGCGCACCGAAGGTGATATTTCCACTCGCAGCCGATTTCTACACGTGATCGCTGAAGTAAGCGACACAACCAGCGATAAGGGCGTACAACTCCCAATTGGACTCTTCGTCAATGGCATTATTACGGGACGAGACGTCGAGGATTTGGTTCGTATCCCAAGAACCGCGCTCCGAGCTGATAACACTGTTATGGTGATTGATGAGAACGATCAGTTGCACTTTAGAGACGTGCAAATTTTTCAGCTGACCTCCGATAGCGCGCTGATTTCAGCGGGATTGAATGAGGGTGAACGCGTTTCAGTATCACCTCTACAGTTTGTTGTAGAGGGAATGCCCGTACAAGTAATCGATTGAGTTTTTACCCATGCCAAAACTGATTGCTTGGTTCGTTGATAACCCTGTTGCCGCCAACCTACTGATGTTCATTCTGATCGCGTCAGGGTTGTTGGCGCTACAGGATGTTCGCAAAGAAGAATTCCCCAATGTCGAAGCACCTGTGGTCACCGTTATGGTGCCCTATTTGGGCGCCGCGCCGGCCGAGGTAGAAACGGGTGTTTGCACGCGTATCGAAGAGTCGATTGACGGTATTGAAAATATCGTCAAGGTAAAAACGACTGCTGCCGAAGGCGCTTGTAACGTCGCTGTGGAACTCGATATGAAGGCGGATAGAGCAAAAGCCTTGGACGACATAAAAGCTCAGGTCAACGCTATCTCTACCTTCCCTGCGAACACAGAGCGACCCATTGTGTCTCAAGTGACTATGCGCAGCCTCGTAACTCAGGTTGCCGTGCACGGCGATACTGACGAACGCTCTTTGAAAAATATTACTGAGTCTATTCGCACGGACCTCCTCGAATTACCGGAAGTCAGCTTAGTAGAAACTCTCTACATGCGGCCTGATGAAATTTCCGTAGAAGTCTCGGAAGCCACCCTACGACGTCATCAACTTACACTGGCCCAAGTCGCACAGGCGATCCGCGCCTCGAGCGTCGACATCCCCGGCGGATCTGTAAAAGCAGACGCGGGTGAAATCAGATTACGCAGTACAGGTCAGCGCTACAGTGGCAAGGCACTTGAAACTATCGTTGTCGCACAGGAGGCAAGCGGCGCACGCTTATTGCTCAAAGACATTGCTAACATCGTCGATGGTTTCGAAGAATTAGACCAATACGGTGAGTTCAACGGCGAGCAAGCCATGATGATTCAAATCTTCCGTATTGGCAGCGACGACGCGATTGAAATCTCCGAGGCAGTCCTCGCATACGTCGCAGCGAAGGAACGAGAACTTCCTGAGGGTATTCACTTCACCATTTGGAATAATGAAGCTGATGAACTAGTCGGTCGCCTTAGTACCATGATCAACAATGCACTCGGTGGTTTGCTGCTCGTCATCATCAGCCTCAGCCTGTTCCTGCGTGTCCGATTGGCGCTCTGGGTTAGCGCGGGGATCCCCGTAGCCATTTTTGGTGCCATTGCGCTATTCCCTGCCACCGACTTGAGCATAAGCACGCTTTCATTGATGGGGCTGCTGCTGTCCCTAGGTGTTGTTGTGGACGACGCGATTGTGGTCGGTGAGCGGATCTATACAAAAGAGCAAGATGGCTTGGACCCCCGAACTGCTGCTATTCAGGGGACTAGCGAAGT
>CBFHQN010000046.1:0-14599 GCA_965657765.1 Luminiphilus sp.
GACGATCTGCACGCATGCACATCTCTGGGAATTTCGCGATGTCTTCTGCAAGTGCGATCGCCGCGGTGAGCGCGTCGGTATCCGTTACCAATCGATTGGCAAGCCCAATGTCGAGCGCTTCTTGAGCCTCAACCGCACGGCCGGTCAAAATCATATCCATCGCTCGGCTGTGCCCGATCAGTCGGGGTAAACGTACTGTGCCGCCGTCTACCAGTGGCACACCCCACCGGCGACAGAATACGCCAAAGACCGCAGTGGTATCGGCAACACGCATGTCACACCAGCAGGCGAGCTCAAGGCCTCCTGCAACCGCATGTCCAGAGACGGCCGCAATAACCGGTTTATCAACCTGCAAACGCGAAGGACCCATGGGGCCGTCTGCTCGCCCGGTGTGCTCGATGTGATTTGCTTTGGGAGTACCGATGGCTTTCAGATCAGCGCCGGCACAAAACGTACCCTCGACGCCGGTCAAAATGGCGACCTTGAGTGAGTCGTCGGCATCAAAGGCCCGAAAAGCGGATAAAAGCTCTGCTGCTGTCGCGCCATCGACGGCATTTCGCGCCTCGATGCGATTGATCGAGACAATAAAAATAGGACCACGGGTTTCGGTGAGTACGAGTGGTTTGTCAGTCATTGAGGATCCTTTCTTGATTCTCGGGCTCTGGTTTTTGTTTTCCACCTAACAGATCATTTGCCCAGGGTGTTTTGTCTTTCAAATACAATGCGGCCATTTGATATCGTCAAATCCACCGAAATTGCATGAATACTGTAAGGGTCTGCGGTGTAAGGATCGGATTCGAGCACGACCAAATCAGCTTTCTTACCTGCTTCGAGGCTGCCTATCTCATCTTCGAGCCGAATTTGCCAAGCAGCATCAATCGTGTGGGCGCGAATGGCTTGATCAACACTTAAGCGTTCATTCTCCCGCGCCTGAACAGGATATTCGGGCGTTCCCGCGCGTTGTCGCGTTACAGCCATTTCAATATTGAACATGGGATTGAGCGCGTCCTTTCCGATCCACGATACGGGATAATCGCTGCCCAAGGTGATCCTCCCGCCGTTACGATGGATAGACGCTAGCGGATAGAGTTGCTCAAATCGCGCCAGACCCAGAAATTCCATCGCGATCTCATCGTACTCAAACCAGGTTGGCGTTGTTTGTGCGACAACGCCAAGCTCACCGAAGCGGGCAATGTCGTCTTTATCAACCACTTCGATATGGCAGATCGTGGCACGAATGTCGGCATTTGGATGAGCCTTTTTACCTGCTTCGATCGCATCTAAGGCCGTTCTTACTGCTCCATCACCGATGGCGTGAAGGTGTAAATCAAAACCAAGGCTATAAGCCTCATAGACGGCGTTAAACACTTGCTGATTAGGTAAAAGCGGGGTGGCCTCGTGACCTTCTGGAGCGACGTAAGGCTCAAGCGTTACCGCTGTTTTTGCTTCGACCGTACCGTCCAACGAAAGCTTGAGTGTTGTTACTGAAAAGAGCTCATGATCAAAGGTATTCTTGAGCTCGGTGAGCCGGGTATGGGCAGTTTCAAGATCTTTGGGTTTGTTGATGTAAAGCGAACCGACTAGTCGAAGCGGCAGCTTATTCGATTGAGCCAGCTCGTCCGCTACTTTCATACCCAAGGCCATGGTGTCGATCATTCCCGCATCAAAGGCTGCGGTTAATCCGACCGCCGACATATCTTGGAAAAACCCGGGTGCCTTATCACGCAGCGCTTTTTCACTCACCAAGCCAAGGGCATCGCTGACGGGGTCGATGGCCGCGCCCTCAACGAGCCAGCCAGTCGGATTTCCTAGCATGTCCCTCTGGAAAAAGTGTGCGCCAGGGACAGGGTCAGGTGTGCTAGCCGTTATGTTTGCCGCCGCAAGTGCCAGCGAATTCGCCCAAGCGGTGTGGCCACCTTCGTCGATAATCAAGGCAGGGCGGTCAGGCACAACGGCGTCGAGTTGCGCTGCAGTTGGGCCGTCGATACCAAAGGCGCGTGCAAGAAATCCCGATCCCAAAACTGGGTTTTGGTCGGGGTAGAGCTGCGCGTGCTCTGCGATTGCCACAAGGACCTCTTCGGCGCTTTGCCCGGGGGAGAGCATGACACCGTTTAACAGGGGCAAGGTATCCATGGTGTGGATATGCGTATCGATGAAGCCCGGGAAAACAGCCCGTCCGGCGAGGTCTACGACTTCGGTTGCATCGGTCTGAAAGAGCGCAATATCAGAATCATTACCAACGGCCAGAATGGTGTTTCCCGCTAGCGCGATGGCAGAGTGACGATTGCCCTGTGTATCCATGGAATACACGGTGCCGCCTCTCAGAATAAGGTCTGCGCCGATGAAGGTCGCATTAGCTAGCGAGGACCACAGAGTGAGAAGGCAAAGCGTCAATCGAATCATCGGCATATCTCAGTTGGTGTTTTTATTTTTGAACAGCGTGGAAAGACATCGGTGCCAAAAATCGCCCATTTTTTCTGTGGCCGTTTAACTCACAACGCTAGTCAACTTGGCAGCTGTTCCTCAGTGCGCGAATTGCTTGAGTACGGACTCGATAGTGAGCGTTTTTAGCGTATTACCTGCCTCATCGAGCATCTCCGTAAGACGACCGTCGGGTGCATGCAAGTTGAATAGCACGAGCGCGCCCTCGGGCCCGCCGCGTTCCATGTGAATATCGCCTTCAGGCATGTGCGAATAGCTGCCCGCCTCACGTAGGGAAGACGAAATTTCTTCTCCATCTTCGTAGGTTATGACCTCGAGTGAGCCTTTAAGCACTGTCGAGCGCACTTCGCATAAGTGGCGATGAAAGTGGCAGTACTTGCCGGGCTCCCAGCGATAAAGCAGATCAATGTGACCGTCGCCGTCGTGGCCAAGGAGTGCGCCGGAATAGCCGATTGGGTATGAAAACCTCGAGTCAGCACCGTAGTCTTGCCAGTCCAGATCGTTCGCTTCTAGAAGGTTTATCTTCATGTATCGCTACCGTTGTGATTTGTAAGATGCAGCAAACATAGCACGTCACCGAGATAATGCAGATCTTCCCGCTGTGGGTCGCGACTGCAGCATCGTAACGTTCACACTTCCGGACATCTTATTCAGACACCAAATGTCGTTGCTCAATTCGAGCATCATATTTCGGAAGCATCTAAATCATTGGACAACCTAGACATGACGGCTGTCTGCACAAAAGGGGGTATAGGTTGTTTAACAAGGAAACTGGGAGATACGGCAAATCAGGTGCGACAGAGCAACCAAGACACCGGAATAAATCAGTACTGAGGTCGTAATTCATTGTCGAAGCCCTCATACTTCGCGACCTTGCCGATACCCTGTTCCGCAGGGCTCTGGCTGTTTGTGAGATTGCGCTTAACGACTGCGTGGCCAGCCTATTGCACCACCTAGTGGTCATTAACGTATTGCTACCTACCAACTACATCGCTAAAAGTTTGATCGTTTAAAACACCATCGCCAGTATTCCTGTTATGTTCGAACGTGCCCTAATCAGAAACCCCGACGCCAATGACTGGTCGCTATTGACCGGGTGTGTCGATGTGTTGGTTGCTTGCGAGCACGGCGAGGTACTTGAGGTTATCGAGATCGCAGAGCGTCGTGCCCTGGCAGAACAGTTGCACGCAGTGGGTTACGTTGCCTATGAGGCAAGTCACGCCTTTGACAGTAAGTTTCCTAAGCGCGATATAGATATCCCACTCGTTTGTTTTGCCCTATTCAGGGGTGAGACGAAGCTGGATTCATTAGTCGATCTCTATGCCCCGGCAGACGCGTCCCCTGATCATTGGCAGCTCACCGAAAGTCAGCAGTCCTTTGAGTCGAAGGTGTCTCGTATCAGAGAAATGATCGGTGCAGGTGAGGTGTATCAAATCAACCTCACGTCGCGCATGCGTCAGTCCGAGGTCGTGACATTGGCTGACTTTGCGCGCTGGTCGCAGGACATGCCGTATGCGGTTTACTTAGAAGGGCCTGAGCTAACGCTTTGCTCTGCATCACCTGAGCTCTTTTTTCAACGCGAGGACGGCGTGGTTTGGAGTAAGCCGATGAAGGGGACAGTCGGTAGGCGAAGCGAAGCAACGGCCGATGAGTCGAGTGCACTTTGGCTGCAGCAGTCGCGGAAAAATCGCGCTGAAAACGTCATGATCACTGATATGGTGCGCAATGATTTGGCGCGTATTTCCTCTACCGGCAAGGTGTCAGTGGATGAGCTATTTGGCGTCGAGCGCTATCCCAGCGTTTGGCAGATGACCTCGACGGTAAAGAGCGAAGTGGACGCGAATGTTGCCGAAATTTTCCGCGCACTTTTTCCTGCGGCGTCGATAACCGGCGCGCCAAAGCGCGCGGCGCTCGATGTTATTGATGACCTAGAGAAAGAGCCTCGCGAGATTTACACCGGAGCAGTGGGACGCATTAAGCCCTCGGGCGCAACGTGCTTTAACGTAGCCATCCGAACGGCTTGGAGCTCAGCGGCTACCGGCGATAGTCGTTTCGGCTCGGGCTGCGGCATTGTTTGGGACTCTGATCCTACTGAAGAGTTTGAAGAGCTAAAGACAAAAGCACGAATACTGCGACAGCCAGACCCCCAGTTTCACTTGTTTGAAACGATGGGCATCGTGAAGGGTGAGATTCCCAGACTCAGTAGGCATCTATTCCGGCTAGCTAATTCTGCCAAATATTGGTCTTTTGATTTTGATGCCGAGGTAACTAAGCGGTATCTGGAAGATGTCGTAAAGCAAGTGGTTAACGGACATGAAAATGACGGCCAGTCAGCTTCGACCTTCCGATTGCGTCTGCAACTTGATCGTCATGGTGCGCTGAGTCATCGTGTAAAGTCTATTGAGCTCTCACCGATGGAATCACCGCAGTCAAAAGAAGCGCTGCACACCGATGAGCTCCCTGTGGTGGAGTTGGCGCTGGTCCAAACCCCGGTTGCGGCCGATGATACGTTCCTTACTCATAAAACGAGCCGTCGTGAGGCTTACGATCGTGCGGTGGAAGAAATACCCGGAGGGTGTGAGCCTGTCATGTTCAACACCTCGGGTAACGTCACTGAGAGCGCGATTGCGAATATTATTTATCAAATGGATGGCGAGCTTTTCACGCCGCCGCTTGCCGACGGTTTGTTGCCCGGTGTTCTGCGGGATGAGTTGCTCGACAAGGGTGTGATCACCGAACGAACCTTGCCAGTCGTCGATCTGAAATCGGTCGAGGGGTTTTGGTTGATCAACTCACTCCGAGGTTGGCGAAAAGCCATTCTCACCGAGAACGAGGTCTGAAAAAAGCTGAGCCTTATAAGCGGTGTCTTGCTGGTTACGAACACATAGACTTTTGACACTCCGAACTCCGAACTCCGAACTCCGAACTCCGAACTCCGAACTCCGAACTCCGAACTCCGAACTCCGAACTCCGAACTCCGAACTCCGAACTCCGAACTCCGAACTCCGAACTCCGAACCCTGTTTTTGCCACCCCTGTCTATGCTCAACCCCGGGTGCACCGCTCTTTTCCTCTGTTTTGACCGAAGCAAAGAAACCGAACAAAGCCGCAACGCAAGAAGCGGTGGCGTGGGCAGATTGCTACCCTCTCATCATGAAAAATCCTGCGAAAGAACTCTCTGAATCCGAGGTGTCCCGTGTCGTCGAAATGGCGTGGGAAGATCGAACGCCGTTCGAGGTGATCGAAGCGACCTTTGGGCTCAGTGAGACTGAGACGATTAAGCTGATGCGCCGCACGATGAAGCCGAGTTCTTTTCGGCTATGGCGTAAGCGAGTTACGGGTCGGGTCACTAAGCACCGCAAGCTTCGCGGTTTTGATGTGGGGCGTGGATATTGCCCGACACAGTACAAACGCTGATTTAAGGTCTAAGGAAGAAAAATGGTTGATCTGGCAAACGCCGTGGTCCTGTTATTACTAGGGGGTATGTTGTTTTTCCCCATTGTTGTAGCGCCTATTGTGTTCACGTCATTACCGGAACTTGAGGCGGGTCAATTTCTGAGGTCAATGTTCCCGCGCTACTACCTATTTATGATTTTCTTCAGCGTCCTTGCTTTTGGTCTTTATCAAAGCGCGGCTGGCTCTGACATAAATATCGCTGCAGCGGTTTGCTTGTTGGTTGCACTCAGCACCCTTTGGGTTCGGCAGTCATTGGTGCCTCGCATTAATGATGCGCGGGATGCACAGTTAGCTGGCGATGCCGAGGCTGCCGCCAAGTTTGATCGAGGGCACAAGTTATCTGTCTCCATTAACATTCTGCAGTTGGTGGGACTGATCGCTATCTTATTTGTGTGAGACGCCGTAATGGGCGCTCACTGACTTTCTCTAGTGGCAGTGCTTATGGACAAGCGTTCGGTTTATTGGCCTACTGTCGATCTCAATAACTACGATAAGAAGATATGGGGGATTCCATGAGTAAGACCATTGAGTTTATTTTTGATTTTGGCAGTCCAAATGCTTACCTGTCTTACTACACCGTGACTCAGGTGGCCGAGCGCACCGGTGCGACACTCAAGATCACTCCATGTCTTTTAGGCGGTATCTTCAAGTCCACCAACAACCAGCCGCCCATGATGAACTTTGCTGGTGTATCAGGGAAAAACGCGATGTTTATGCGCGAGATTGAGCGTTATTGCGATCGCCATGAGCTGAACAAGTTTGCAATGAATCCTAATTTTCCAGTGAACACATTACTGCTTATGCGTGCCTGTGTGGCTTATGGCCGGGAAAATGATGTTGCTCCTTACATAGAAGCAGGCATCAAAATGATGTGGGAAGACGGTCTTAAGATGGATGATCCCGAGGTCTTTGCTAGGGCGTTTGATGACGCAGGGTTTGATGGGAAGTCGTTGTTGGAATCTACCCAAGACCCTGAGGTCAAGGCTCAGCTGATGGCGAATACACAGAGTGCCGTCGATCGCGGCGTATTTGGTATTCCTGCATTTTTTGTCGGCGATGAACAGTTCTTCGGCAAAGACCACATCGAAGAAATGGAGTGGTGGCTGGGCAATCGCGCCTAACAGAGTCGAGATTTTCACGCCAAATTACAGTTAAAAAAGGGTTAATCGTAAGAGCCGGCACTGCCGGCTTTTCTATTTTGTGCGGTGGGCATTTTGCTCGACACACGCTCGCTTGACCCACTTCTGGTGTACTGTATGTTGGCGCTTTCGGAGCACACAGTTAACGATAAAAATCTGAGTTTTAGAGGTGAATGTGAAGCCAGCCCCCTTAAAAAACCGTGTCACAGAGATGGCCGGTGTCGAATACCCAATTCTACAAGCCCCCATGGGTTGGATAGCCCGCGCCCAGTTGGCTTCTGCGGTATCAAATGCAGGTGCGATGGGTATCATCGAGACGTCCTCGGGTGATTTCGACGCGATTAAGGGCGAAGTCGCGAAGATGCACGAAATGACCGATAAGCCCTTTGGTATGAACGTGGCACTTGCGTTTGTGAAGGGCACCAACGTGATTGATTTCGTTATTGAGCAGGGCATCAAATTTGTCACGACGTCCTCTGGAAGCCCCGATCTCTGCACAAGCGTGTTTCAGGAAGCTGGGATAAAAGTTTTCCACGTTGTACCGACCTTGGATATGGCACTGAAGGCTTTGGATGCTGGCGTTGACGGCCTCGTTGTCGAAGGCGGCGAGGGCGGCGGTTTTAAAAATCCACGACCTGTTTCGACGATGGTCCTGCTGCCGCTCATTCGTGAGCGCACCGAGGTACCCATCATCGCTGCTGGGGGTATCTGCGATGGTCCCACTATGGCGGCGGCCTTTGCTATGGGTGCAGAAGGTGTTCAGTTGGGAACCGCTATGTTGAGCTGCGCGGATTCACCTGTTCACGAGAATTGGAAGAACGCCATTTACGAAGGCAAAGAGACCGATACCGTGTTTTTAAACCAACAGGGTCGTCCTGCACTCCGTGCCATGCGCACAGAGCGCACCGGGGAGCTGGAACTCATGGGACAGTTCCAGCCCTTTGAGCATATGGCCAATATTTTGGATCTCTACTTTGGTGGTGATTTGGAGGCGGCCATCCCATTGACCGGTCAGGTTATGGGACGGATTAATGAAGCAAGGTCAGCCGCCGAGATTGTGGAATCAACCATGGCTGGGTTCCATTCTTGTTTGGCGGGTCTGCAAGGGCAGTACGCCTAAGCAGTGGCTTAAAACCTCGCAAAAAGCTGAGGCCGATAAACCCTTTGGATGAAAAGTAAAAAGCCGGCGATCGCCGGCTTTTTTGTATCTCCCCATTTTTGAGGCTTGTCTCATCGCGTCTCAGAGGAGTCGAGGAATAAGGGTAGGGGTGTTCTTCCGATAGGCTTGATACTCGGGGTCATCGCCCCAGCGCTCATCGCCAGACTTGCGTAGTAGTGGCACACCACTAATTTTGGTCAGAAGTAGTGCAACAAAGAACGGCGAGATCAGGAAGAGATAGGCGCTACCGCTCAGCGAAGGAAGGGCCATAACAGCGATACCTGCCCACAATAGAATTTCGCCAAAGTAGTTAGGGTGCTGCGAGCGCGCCCAGATACCCGTGTTGATGAATTTACCCTCGTTGGCGGGGTCGGCTTTGAAGGCGCTCTTTTGGTTGTCAGCAGTGACCTCGATACCCATGCCGATCACCCACATTGCGGCACCCACAAAGAAAACATTACCGAGCGGATTCGCATTGGGCGTCATGATGGCCGCTAATGCTGCGCCTGCAGTGATGAACACCCAGGTACCTTGGAGTGTCCATGTCAGTAGGAAGCGTGGTGTAGACAGTTTGATCTTCCTGAAGCGTCGGTCCTCTCCCGCCTTTTGGATTCGCATAAACAAAAACGGACCAAGCCGCGCTGCCCACACAATAACCGCACCCGCAATAAGCTGCTGGCGTAGGCCAAAGTCAGTCGCTTGCTGGACGGCAAGGATAGTCACAGTGATGTAGGTTAGGCTTCCCACTAAATCGAAGTAGTGCTCAGTCTCAAAAAGTCGCGCGTGTATGAGTCCGATCCACTGAACGAGAAAGACACCGAGTGCCATTGCCGCCATAAGTGGCAGACCGTAGAGGCTCGAGCCGGTTTGATCGCCAAGCCACGCAACAGCAAGTACAAAGGCGGTTGTTAGTACCGAGGTCATTATTAGTTTCATCGAGTTACTTCCAATTTTTGTTGTGCTGGCAGTCTAACTCATACCAAGCACATCACACGCTAGCCCAAACCTAATGGGCCGTAAGGCGCTTGATCAAAGCTGGCAAATATAAGGAATCTGGGCCTATTCGCGATGGTGAGCTGAGGCAAGATAGACCCTTTCATTGCTGTGGTTAAAACGCACCGCGATGCAATGAGCCGTTGCCTCCGACAAACCAATACGGTCCCTTAACTTCGGCACTCCACAGGTCGTAGGGGAGTTCATCCTCAATCGCAGTCCAAGTGGTCCCAGAGTCAGAGGTTATCAGTGCAAATCCTCCCGCTGCTTGAGGGTATTTATCCCCAACAGCAATGCCATACTGGCCGTCTGAAGAGAATGAGATGTCGCGAACAATATCGATGTCCTCCGGTACAGAGATGGGGGTCCACGTAGCACCGTTGTCGCTGCTGCAGTAGAAAAATGCACTCGCAAAAGTGCCGGCCCCCTGGTTACGACCCCCAACAAACCAGGTGCTGCCGTCATCAGGCGTTGCCATGGCCCAGCCTTCGCCCTTAACTTCAGCGTCGATAGTATTTGCTTTGAGGTTAAACCAGTTAGCGCCGTCAGCAGTAGACGGCGTGAAAAAGGTGGGTGGTTGGGCAATGTTGTAGCCCGATGCGAAGATTCCATCGGAGGTCGAGGCGAGCCGTTGCAGCTGGTACGCCTGCGGTCCTGCGGTCAGATTGATCTCCTCGAAATATCTATCTTCTTTGCTCCAGTTGGCGCCGTTATCTGTCGAGTAGGTCATGTCAGCGCTGGTTTGACTCATGACAAAAAATCCGCCGTTAGGATGTTCCTCGATCTGTCCACAATTGGACATGTAGACCGCACTGGGGTCGGCGCTGTTGTTCCCGTAGATGAGCAGTGTTTCCCAGCTAGAGTTCGCATACCTCATAACCAAAGGCTGTGGCTCGCTGGACTCTTGTGGGTAAAGGTGACCGCAAACCAAAAGATCGCCGCTAGACGATGTTTTCAGGTCGAAAACGTACAAGGCGTCACTGGTACTGGTGTTTCCACCACTGGGATGCCCGTTACTGAATGTGACACCATCGTCTGAGGACTTGTGTAAACCTTCTCGAAGGCCACAGCCAACCCACAACTCTTCGTCATGAGTATGAATAGAGTAGGCAGTTGCACCGTTACAAGGATCGTTGAGAGCTACGGTCTCTGTAATGATCTCTTCGTTGTCATTTGGACCACTGCCCGCCATCACAAGGTCAAGCGCAGCTTTGATCAAGGGTAAACTCATTCCGCTGCGTGGCGTCGAATTAGCAGACTTTGGATCACTGCCACTTGCAAGTTCGTCAGCATCGGTGAAACCGTCGTTGTCATCATCCTCATCGAGCGTCAGGCTGGATTCAGAGATTTGGATTTCACTTGCGCCTGCATTCCAGTCGTCAGGCATGCCGTCTTCATCGGTGTCGACAGAGGCAGCGGGATCGTCGGGGAACGCATCTTCCTCATCCGATACACCGTCATCATCGCTGTCGGTTTCCTCGGAGGATTCCGATGCGTAGGCGTAAGCGCCTTGTGATGTACCAGCAATCAAGTCGTCGAAGACCAGAGCCACGACGTCCTCGTGATCGTCGGTACAAGCGCCCCCAAAGTCAGCCCAGGTAGCACCTCCGTCGGTACTCTCCTGAATGCAGTTCGAATACGACACCCACACGTGGTTGGTGTCAGTAGGATCGACAGCTACTGCGCTTACGGGTCCGTAAATGCCCGAGGGAGTGACATCGGTAAACTGCCAGCAGGCAAACCCGGAGCAGCTGCCCGAGCTTTGGAGCTCTGCTTTGGTTACTCGGTAGGTGGGTGACGAGGTGGGTGGCGTGCTCTCCATTTCGTTGGAGCCAATATACGCGCGAGCCGTTGTGGAGGGTTCCGAGGGTGTTGTCGCGCCGTCTATCGCCACAACATAGTCGTCAGCCTGAATCGCCGTAAAGATTGGATCGGTATGCGTCGGTTTCCACCAGTCGTTACTGGCGCAAAGACTGCGTCGCGCATAAATGCCGCTCAGGGTAGACCGCCCAAACTCATCTCCTACACCTGCCCACAGAAAATTATCGTTGGATAGGAGCGTGTTTACGGGTGCGCTGAAGCGGCCCGAGCTCAGCGTATCCGTAGTCCAGGTTCCGCCATCGTCATCAGAGTAAAAGATGCCGCCCTGTTGGCCTTCGTCGGTATTTGCAATACCGAGGTAGGCGCGGTCACAGGAACCTGCGGAACTAGTCTGCCATTCGAGCGCGGTTGCGTAGGATCGCATGACGTTATCGGCAAACAGGGGGTCTGTTGTTGCTGGGTTGACCGAGGGGTCCGTCGCATAATTGTCTGGGTCAAAAACCCGCGTCCAATTCGACCTATCCGCCACAAGACCCGGGTCGTAACTGCCGGTTGACGTGTCTATACCATCTCCCGTTTGGTTTCTGTAAACCGAACCAATACCCATCAGAACATTGGCTTTGTTGTTGGGGTCAATGACGACAGCGCGGTGCGGGGCACCGTCACCACCCGCAAAAATTGGGAACACCCAGCTCGACGCTGCGGACACCGACGTTGGATTTGTGGGGTCGTAATTGGGTGCAAAGGCGGCGCCACTCTTTGTGGCAATCCATAGGTGCTTTTCGGTAGCGGAAATCTCGAAGTAGTCTAAGTCATTGATGATCAACCCCTCGATACCCTGAGCCGCAGCAATCTCGCTTCCCGAAGTTAGGTACCCGGTTGTGTGGGTCATCTCACCGATAGCAAGATCGGTAGCGATATAGACTTTGGTTGGATCGTTAGGGTCCAGTTCAACTGCCGGATCGTTGGCGTTTGATTCAACGACTACGGGGCTTCCGCTAGACATCACCGTTGTCGAGAGTCTGGCGGTTGTCTGCCATCCAGAGCTAGGCATGTCGTTATCGTAGACAACCCGGCCAATGAATATGTACCGACTTTCAGATCCGCTGCTGGCAGTACCCTTGTATCGAGCAACATCACCTCGTGGATAGCCGTCATAGAATTCCCCGCCGCCGCAGGCGGTGTTGTTGATGCATTGAAAGTCAGCTCCGTCATCCCACGTTGAGCCACCATCTGTCGATTTGAAGATCATCGCGTTAACCGACGAGCCAGCGATATAAATCGTATTGCCCGTTGAGTCTGCGGGGTCCGCCGTTACGAGTTCTACTTGGACAGTGCAATCTGATAAAGGACAGGTACCTGTCCTTATTTCAACCGGAGCTGCCGAGGGTAGCGTGATGCGAGTAGGGCCGCCGGAGGGACTAATTTCATAGAGGCGATACTCGTCAGTCATACCGTTTCGAATCGCGACGTACGCCTTACTCACATCGGTCAATGCAAAGTCGACAACTTCCCAATCCATAGGTGAAATTAGTGTGGTGATGTCCGTCATCTCAAAGATACTGGATACACTGAAGCTCCCACTTGGGAGGGTTAGGACATTGATCTTTTCGCGTTGCGCGAAGTACATACCTGACGAGTGGCCGTGCATGATGACAATGTCGTCATAGGTGGCACCGGAGACCGGATCGTTAATCTCTTCCCAGGGCATTGTGCCCATGACGGCTCTACCATAATCACCGTGACCAAAGAGTCGGCGGTTCATACCTGTGCGATCGTTGCTCAGTGTGGCAAAGGCCATCTCTGGGTTACCGGGGTAGCCCTCCAGTTGGCTAGCGTAACCAGGCGTTTTATCACTGGTTGGTAATGCCGTTCCTGGCGGATTGGTTTCTGAGCCCCAGATCATGGTCGTCGAGTCGTAACGGTAGACTCCGCGCTGACTGTTCTCAACCGCTATTAGTAGCTCGGTTGAGCCACTGTCGTCTAGCGCCAGAATATCGGCGACGTAACCGCCAAATAGGCCAATATTTTCTTTAACAGGCTCTGATAATGCGACAGGTGCTGTCGAGACTAGGGCAACAACTGCCCCTGAAAGTAAACCGCCTAACGAACGTGACATCGCTGCTTCCTTCGCTGGTTATTTCCTTCAAAGGTAACAGTTAGGGGTTTAGGCACAACGTGTAAGCTTGCAAACGACGTGAACTCTGTCAAATGTGACAACTTTGACTGTGGGAGAGACCTCTCGCAGCTGCCGAATATTGTTAGCTTATTGCTGTGTTGATGAACGGTCCATCAACGCAAATGCGTCGGCCATCGGGTGATGCACAGGCACCACAGATGCCTACACCACACTTGGTGGTGTAATCGATAGCGCTGAACATTTGAGCGGTGTCGACGAAGTCTCGCTGTACTGCCTCGGCCGCGTGGATCATGGGCTCGGGACCGCAATTATAGAATTCGGTACGAGCCAAGGTCTCACTATCGAGCGTTTCCAAGTAGGCGCGGAGCGCCTCTGGAACGCGACCGCTGAAGCCAGCACTTCCGTCATCCGTTGCGATGTGGACTTCTGCGATTTCACGACACTCATCCGTGAAGTAAAGGCGCTCTGCGCTTCGTGCGCCGGCGAAGATTTGCGCTGGGTTCTCTTCCGAGCCAAAGTCGCGAGCTATCTGGTAAACAGCTGCAAGACCAGTACCCCCTGCGACGCAAATAATATTGGCGTCTTCCTTTGGCATAACCGGTGCGCCATGAGGTCCACGAATATAGACGTCGTCACCCGGCTGGAGTTTGTAGCAAGCGCTCGTGAACTGGCCGACATCGATGACTGCGAGGCGCAACGGTGCGTCGGTCAAACAGGAGAACGGTTTCTCGCCAACACCAGGGATCCAGACGAATACATACTCGCCCGGCTGAATATTGATGTTGCCATCCAGGGTAACGACGGTAATGTCATCACAGACAGGCTCATTCGAGACAACTTTGTAAGGTGCGAAGTCCATATCCAGCTCAAGGTTTAGACTGCCTCGGGCTTTGTTACTACCGAACTCGAGATCGTTCTGAAGCTGACGGAAGTAGGTGTTCATGTCTTCCGTATCCATACCGCTGAGTGCTGATCCGACACCGACGATTGAGGCCCCCGCATGCATGGCTGCACGGCAATCTTCTGCTGTCGACAAGCCGCCACAACCGATAATGGGCTTGTCGGTGATCGACTTCAGCGCACGGATACATTTGAGCGCTGTCGGCAGAACGCCGCTGCCAGACATACCGCCCATACCATTACTAAGAACTGGGTGGCCATGACTTTCGGTGTAGCCTGGTCCTACGGTATTAATCGCGCACAGCCCGTCGGCTCCGGCTTCGAGAGCTGCCTGACCGATGTCTTCGATACGATCGACATTTGGTGTCAATTTAGGGATTACGGGAACGTCTACAGCGGCTTTCACAGCACTCACGATGGCGCGTACCATCTCTGGATCTTGCCCCATGGCCATACCATAGCCTTGCGCGTGCGGACACGAGAGGTTGAGCTCAAGACCATCGGCTACTGGCGCTAAGATCTTTGCAACTTCAACAAATTCCTCGATGCT
>CBFHQN010000047.1:0-14575 GCA_965657765.1 Luminiphilus sp.
ACTGAAGAACCCTCGGCCCGGGAGTGTATGGCACGAGAAATCGATTGAGGCTCTGCAGTCCCAAAT
Organism: Luminiphilus sp.; assembly: GCA_965657765.1. Lineage (GTDB taxonomy): Bacteria > Pseudomonadota > Gammaproteobacteria > Pseudomonadales > Halieaceae > Luminiphilus. The sequence goes on from CBFHQN010000047.1 coordinate 67, forward strand.
GCGTAAGTTCATATACCTAATGGGTATGGTGTCTTCGGAGATTGATACTGCATCACCGGTATATCTGATGGTCGAAGATTTGGCCTATCCCGTCTATGCGTTTTCTTTAGGTGAGGACTCGCTAGTCTATGCAGTTGACTCTAGGTTACAGGGTGCTATTGATAATTTAAGCGAAACTAACGCAATTAATATCCGCAAGATTTTATCGTCAAACTATCCGTTAGCAGTTTTAGAGGCGGGCGAGGCAAATGTGATCAGTTATGACTGGCTCGGTGGATTAGTATTTTCCGAGAATAACAACGACGGACCGACGAGATTAGCCACGCTTTCGGCACTCTCGACCCAGACTCAAATTGCTTACAAAATTTCCGATGAGTTGAAGCAACAGTTTGCGCTGGAGCTCCCGTTTGAAAATACATTGATTATTCAAACCGCCATTTTTCCCAAGCTCCAATTGATGTTCAGAGCTCTGGTGGTCATGGCGTTATTTCTGGTTTTTGCACTGCTTGTTTCCTCGCTTTTCGGACTCCTACTGAGCAGACGAATCGCTAGTCCAATACTGGCTATGGCCGAGGGTCTCTTAACAGTTGCCTCTCAGGACAGCCTATCTGTCAGCACCTCTGACTCCAAGGGTGATTTTTATAATGCGGATACGGGACTCGGATATGAACTTTTTGAGCTTCAAAAACGTTTTAATTTGCATACTAAGGAAACACGAAAAGTCAGCAGCATGTTAGAGAGCTCGGTTTTGGGTTACGAGAGCCTGCTATCAGCGATGCCGATTGGGGTAATGGAGGTAGATGGCGATTATCAATTGCGGTTCCGGAACGAGGCCATTGCGGAGATTACAGGCGATAGTGCAGAGGCAGCTCATCGATTACGTATCAAGGGTGAAGAGCTCTTTGAGGCGTCTGAGTCGGCTAGTGAATATTCACTCACCATCCCAAATGAGTCCCCAAGGCAGTTGTTATTGTTAGTCGTGCCCAGAGTGGATCGACTGAGGCGCGAGTCGGGGTTTTGGCTATTGGCCACTGACGTTACCTCGCAAAAAGCCTTGGACTCACAGTTGCTCCAAAGCGCTAAGCTCGCGACGCTCGGAGAAATGTCTACAGGTATGGCGCATGAACTCAACCAACCGCTCAACATTATTAAGCTCGCCGCCAACAACATGACTAACAGCATCACGAAGGGTCGGGCAAATGATCAGTCCATGATAAACCGCATTCAGCGTATCGAATCTGCAGTTGATCGCGCTGCGACCATCATCGATCACATGCGTGCATTTGGACGTGTAGCGGGCGAGGATTTCGCGCCGTTTAGCGTATCGTCAGCCATTGCTGCTGCGTCAGATTTGGTTCACGAGCCTATGAAGGCAAATGGGATCACGCTAATAACGGACCTAGATTCACAAGCCCGAGTGCTGGGCAATACGATTCAGTTTGAACAAGTGCTCATCAACATGATTAACAATGCTCGTGATGCCATCCTATCTAATGGGACAAACGGGCGAATCGAAGTTAAGCAGATGCTCGATGCTGAAAACATCACGGTAACAATTGAAGATACAGGTGGTGGTATCCCCGTTGATGCGATCCCTCATATTTTTGAACCGTTTTTCACGACGAAGCCGGTGGGTAAGGGAACAGGACTAGGCGGATCTATCAGTTATGGAATAATTCAGGACATGCAGGGCAGTATTTGGGCTGAGAATATTACGGGCGGTGCCAAAATCTCTATCCGTTTGCCGCTGGTTTCAGATGGCATGGAACAGGAAGCAGAGCTGGAAATATGAATACTTTGAAGCTATTGGTGGTAGACGATGAGCCCGACATCCGGTTGGAGTTACAAGACTTCGTAGAGGAGCTCGGATTTCAATGTCTGCTTGCGTCCAATGGACAAGAAGCTTTGTCGGTATTCAAGGATAATCCTGATATCCACATTGTGTTGTCAGATTTGACGATGCCAGGAATGACCGGACTCGAGTTGCTAGAACGAATTGTTCGAGATGACGACACAAAAAACCGGATTCGCCGGTTTGTGTTTATGACGGGGAATGGTGACACGCGTGCGGTCATTGATGCCATGCGCTTGGGCGCGTCTGAGTTCATGCTGAAGCCTATGGATTTAGACTTGCTAGAAGACATTCTTTTTGAAGCGCGCGAGTATGTATTAGCGGAGCGATTCCGCCAGTTAAATGAGCAAGCGCGCGAGGCGCAGTTAGCCGCTAAGGAAGTCGAAATAGGCGCACTCAATCGCGATATCAGGAAGGCATATGCAGAGTCACTGGCATGCCTTGCCAGAGCTGCCGAATATAAGGACCCAGAGACCGGTGCGCATATTCTCCGGATCGGTGCTTATGCCGCACGGCTGGCTGCTGAGTTGGGTTGGTCTAAGGAAGAGTGCGAGACGCTTCGTATGGCTGCACCACTTCATGACGTTGGGAAGGTGGCAACGCCAGACGCGATTCTGCTTAAAGAGGGCCCGCTAACCGATGATGAATTTGCGGTTATGCGCCAGCACCCCAAATTTGGGCACGAGGTGCTGTCGATGTCGGATTACCCGGTTATGGCCATGGCGGCGCGTATTGCACTCAATCATCACGAGCGCTGGAATGGCGGCGGATATCCGAGGGGACTCTCGGGCAACGAAATTCCTATAGAGGCGTCGATTACCACGCTTGTCGATGTATATGATGCTCTCAGATCTGAGCGGCCTTACAAAGCGGCAATGACGCATGAACAGGCAATGCAGGTTATTCTAGAGGGCGATGGGCGAACTGATCCGCAGCATTTTAGGCCTGATGTGTTGGATGCTTTTAAACGCGCAGATCAGGCCATGGATCATATTTTCGAAACAATGAGAGACTAATTCAGTCTGGGGCAAGGGGGGCAAGACATGAAAGCATTGATTGTTGAAGACAGTTCAACCCTGTGCGCCATTTATGAGGCTTATCTTGCTGGCTTGGGACTAGAAATCCACACCGCGACAACGTTGGAGGATGCTCGAGCGAGCCTACTCCGTCTGAAGCCCGACTTTGTTTTACTCGACATTGAACTGCCAGATGGTAACGGTCTTGACTTACTCTCCGAGACCGGTCGCATGACCCCCACGCCCGTGAGCGTTGTTATGACAGGACACGGTACGGAGTGGGCTGACCGAGCGCTCGACAAGGGCGCGGCCGATTTCCTCGCCAAACCCTTCGATTCGATTCGTCTGCGAGTGACAGTCCAGAATGCCATGCGACGAAAAGAGCTTAACGATCAAATCGACTCGTTGTCTCAGATGCGAGGCCAGTTAGGTGGCTTGATTGGTTCGTCGCCCTCCATGCGTGCTGTATACGACGCAGTAGAGCGAATTGCTGCTGCTGACGGAACTGTGCTTGTTCTAGGCGAGAGTGGTACGGGGAAGGAGTTGGCGGCTCGCGCTGTGCACGATCTCTCTGCACGCGCTGCTGAGCCTTTTGTCGTCGTTGACTGTGCTACAACCTCGATCGCTAACTTCGACAAAGAATTTTTTGGTGAAGATGCTCGCGAGGGCGGTGCTGGCTGGATACATCGAGGCTTGGTGTCCCGTGCCGAAGGCGGTAGCTTGTTTCTTGACGAGGTTGCGGAGTTGGACTACGCGGCACAGTCATCCCTATTGCGATTCATAGAGAGTGGTGTCTTTCGGTCGCTAGGTGCTGACAGAGAAATGTCCGCTGATGTACGAGTCATTGCTTCTTCCAATCGCGATCTATTGGAAGAGGTCAGGGCTGGACGGTTACGAGAGGATTTGTATTACCGACTTCAGGTATTGCCAATTCGACTGCCACCCCTTAGAGAGCGCCTCGATGACATTCCAAATCTGGCAACCACCATATTGAAGCGGCTCACCACTGAGACGGGTAAAACGTTCGAGGCCCTATCGAAACAATCCGAAGCCCGCCTAGTGAGCTACGCATGGCCGGGAAATGTTCGTCAATTGGAAAACATGCTGCGCTGGATTGCCACTATGTTGATTGGGTCTGACATCAACGTAGATATCATCGACGAGGCTATTGGACAATTTGATCGCCAGCCCGAGGATTCACGCGCTTCCGGTAGTCCCGTAAGTCCATCTGACGAAGAGGTTGAAGGAGTAAGACCTTTATGGATCGTCGAGAAAGAAGCGATTGAGCACGCAATAGATATGAGCGACGGCAACATCAATCGCGCGGCAACGTTACTCGAGGTTGCTCCTTCCACCATTTATCGCAAAGTTCAGGCGTGGAAGGACGATTAAGTTAGCGAGAAATCATCACGCAGTTCGCAGGAGTTAGGCCTATGTACGGTGTTATCAATAAATCCCTCAGAGATATGGTGACCGAGGGCCACGGCGATGCGGTTTGGGAGCAGGTGCTCGCAAAAGCGGGTGTTCCGAGCGATAGCTTCCTTGCGATGCGCAGTTACGACGATGAAATCACCTTTCGGCTTGCGGTAGCAGCCTCAGATGCGTTGGGAATTGATGTGGATACGGCGCTTCACGCCTTTGGTCAACATTGGGTGAACCATACGTTGGCGAGAGATTACGACGCTTTGGTTCGCTCTACCGGTAGTACGATGCTTGAGTTCTTGGGAAATCTTAATGCGTTGCACGATCGCATAAGCACTACGTTTCTTGACTATGAACCCCCTGAGTTTCGCGTTAGCGAGCTAGAAAACGATAAAATGGAGGTCGAGTACATCAGTCATCGAGAAGGGTTGAATAGTTTTGTCGCGGGACTTTTGGTGGCCTTAAGCGAGCGCTTTAATGAACCCATGTCAATCGAGGCTGTTGAAGATTTGTCGCCCAGCGACGGAACTCACACCAAGTTCCATTTGTTGATGGAGCGCTAAGCAGATTATATGTCGCAGTGGGACCTCTTATCGGAGCTATTCACCGTCCTTATCGAGATTAGCGAAGACGGTGCGACTCGTCGTGTATCGCCCTTTGTTGAAGCTAGACTAGACAGCAGTAGCGAAACCGATTTCCGATTTTTTGAGGACTTTCAGTTCAAACGCCCTGCACGCTTCCGAGGCGGGCCTAAAGAGGCGCTGGCCACGTCGGGCCGACTTTATCTTGCCTTCAGTGAGCAGTTACAGCTCGCGGTGAGAGGCCAGATAATTGCCTCGGATATGGAACGGGGCGGAATACTTTTTGTAGGTGTTCCATGGATGGCATGGATGAATGAAAAGTATCCAGAGTCAGAGCCACAGTTCGATGATTTTCCCGTTCACGACTCGCAAATGGACCAATTACTGCTGCTTTCCTCGCAGCAGAAAATGCTCGAAGACTTACAGAACCTTAATAGTGATTTGGAGAGTGCGAAGCTCGAAGTCGAGCGGCAAGGGGAGGTTCGCCAGCAGTTCTTCAATCGTGTGAGTCACGAAGTCCGAACGCCGTTGATGGGCGTGAGCAGCGCCTTGACCTTGCTGTCGGACAAAATAAAGGATGAGCAAGCGCTAGATCTTTTATCCATGGCTGAGGCCAGTATGGACCGCGCTACCGAGGTGATTAATTTTGCCTTGGGTGATGCCGCGAACGAAGAAAGTCGTGCCGAGCAGTTCAAGGTGGCGACGGATTTGAGGCATCTTGGCAAGTCACTCCGCAAGCTCTTTTTGGCAACTGCAACCGAGAAGGGACTTATGCTCTCGGTTACTGTAAGCGATGATGTGCAGGCTCAATATTGGTGTGCAGATTTACTGCTCAAAGAGGTGCTGATTAACCTCATGAGCAATGCTGTTAAGTTTACATCGAGTGGCTCAGTTCATCTGAAAGTAATGCTTTCTAAGAATTCAGCTGAAGCGGTTCATGAGGTTATGTTTCAGGTTGCTGACTCCGGTCCCGGTATTCCTGAAGCTCTCCGCAGACAAGTATTCTCGCCGTTTGAAACCGGGGTCAGCTCTGAAACCCAAGGCCAAATCGGGACAGGCTTAGGGCTGAGTATGAGCGAGGCTCACGTTAAAGCAATGGATGGTTATATCGCGGTCGGTGAGTCTGAATCTGGCGGAGCGTTATTCACTGTTTCCCTGCCGTTGGCGCCTTGTTCGAATGCAGAGCGGGTCGATGATTCTGCTAAGGCTGCTCAGATCTCTTCTTTTGATAAGCGGCTTTTATTACTGGACGACTCCATTACTAACCTTACTCTCAATGCTCAGTTATCGCGGAGCCTAGGGTTTGAAGTAACTACTGCCATGACAGGCGGGGAGGCGATCCAGCTTGTTGAGCAAAGCAAGGTCCCATTTGATGTGGCGCTCTTGGATATCAATCTTCCTGATATGACCGGGTACGAGGTGGCGGAGCGTCTGGGCAAACTTCCTCAGTGCACTAACACAGTTCTTGTTGCGCTCAGCGCTTACTCTCAAGAAGAGGAGAAGCAGAAGGCGCTTTCGAGTGGCATGGTGGGCTTTATTACTAAGCCATTTAAACGCGATGCGATTGCAGCTGAGTTTGACAGTCTGTTGGGTCGTCAGGCAGAGCCCCAAGAACCTGAGCTATTTGCACTAAAGACTAATGCTGTCATTTTTGACTCGAGTCAGAGCGATGAGATGCTGTCGCTTCTCGGCGCAGAGATCGTGCGAGGATTGCTCGATAGCTTAAGCAATGAGGGGCGAGAGAATCTCGCGACCTTGGAGATGGCGATTGAACGACACCAGTATGAGGAAGGCGGGCGGGCTGCTCATACACTTAAGAGTAGTAGCAAAGCTTTGGGTTTATTGGCTCTCAGCGAGTCTATGGCTTCGATTGAGACGCAATTTGCGGGCGGTGAAGTGCCGCAGGTTGAGAGCCTTAAATATGCGAATGCAGCGTTTGAGGAAGGTCTAGCGTTGCTCAGAGAGCACCTATCTCTCGCATAATGCTTTTTGGTGACAAGCCCGTGTCGCTTATTGATTGTCCTAGAATCTAATTCACCAAAGCCACTTTTTTGAGGAAATCTTTGTTTTAGGAAATCTTTGTTTGAGGAAATCTATGCGAGCGCTTGTATGCCACGACATCTCTGATGATTTTTCGGGTGTGTCCGTCAGGGATTTGCCGGTGCCTGAGCCGGGACCGAGGGAAGTAAGGCTTCGAATAAAGGCGGCCAGCCTTAATTTTCCTGATCTTTTGCTATGCCAGGGAAAGTATCAATTAAAACTTGATCCGCCTTTCACGCCCGGGATGGATACCTCAGGTGAAATAGATGCAATCGGCGAAGGTGTTTCCGGGTTTGATATTGGAGATGCTGTTGTTGCGGGCATGCGCTTTGGTGGGCTGTCTGAGTATGTATGTGTCCCTGCTGAAGGACTCCGTAAAAAGCCACTTAATATGAGTTTCGCCGAAGCGGCTTCGTATCAGGTGGCTTACCTAACCGCATATGTCGCGCTGGTGCGAAGAGGTAACCTACAAGCGGGTGAAACGCTGCTAGTGCATGGAGCCAGCGGTGGTGTGGGCATGGCCGCGGTTGATATCGGCAAACTTTTGGGCGCTACCGTGATTGCAACCGGTGGAAGTGACGAGAAGCTCAAGCATGTCAAAGCGCAGGGTGCAGACCACGTCATCAATACTGAGGGCGGGTTTCGTGAAGAGGTTAAATCACTCACTCAAGGGCGAGGCGCTGATGTGATCTACGATCCCGTTGGCGGTGATGTTTTTGACGAGAGTATTCGCTGCATCAATTTTGACGGTCGACTCCTCGTCATTGGTTTTACCAGCGGTCGGATCGCGTCCTTACCCTCAAACATGCCCCTCATAAAAGGTTTCTCGGTCGTAGGGGTGCGCGCGGGTGAGTACGGCCGCAAATTTCCCGAAAAGGGCGAGGAAAACTTAAATACCATCTGGCAATGGGCTGAGGAGGGCAGGACACGGCCCTATGTTCACAGGGAGTTGTCGCTGTCTGAGACACTTGAAGGCTTTCGAATGTTGGAAAATCGACAGGTTCTAGGGAAGTTAGTAATCCGTCCAGATTGTTAGAGGGCGTCGCATCGGTCCCTCAGACGACCGTATTCCCTCACAGAAAGAGACTCTTGTTCATTCACAGATAGAGCGGGTTGTCGCGTCATAGACAAGGTGCCGCAGTTCAGTCCCGTGACGCCAAAGTCGAGAGACTGGCTATCCCCCTAAACTTCGCGATGGCACTGGTCGTCGCACTCACAACGGTTTTTAGCCGCAAATGATGAGTGTGGTCAGTCCCACCATAAGTGGCATGTCTCACTATATACGTCTCACTATAAATGGCGCCGAAGTAGAACGATTGACCCTATGTGTGTTTAAAGCACTCCTCACATGGGTAGGGGGTGATCAGCTATTGGCTCGGCCTAGATAAAGTGATCAGTCTGGCCATGCATGCCGTTTCATGCTCACTTTGCATTTCTGAACCTCGACGCCCTCGCTTTCAAGACGAGACTTTGCAAGGTCTTTTCTCGGGCAGGTTATATGGCCACTGTGTCCCAGCACGCGATGCCATGGTATTTCGGTGTCGCTCGGCAGTTGGCTGAGAATTCTGCCAATCCAGCGTGCTTTACGCGGAAAGCCTGCGGCTTCAGCGATTCGCCCGAAGGAAGAGACTCTACCCTTGGGGATCTGGCTTACGGTCAGTAAGACACGTGCTTTTGCGTCGGCCTCATTGTTACTTTCCAATGCGAACGCGCCCTACACGATTGGAACTGCTCTGATGAATTAACAGATCACCATCGCGTGTCTTCCAGGTATGCCGAATGATGCCAATACCCGATGGCATGGCCCAGCTTTGAAACGTCTCAGTTGTCGGATCGAAGCGCACCAAAGCGTCAGGTCGCATGCCGCTCTCGTTGTACCAAACTACGTCATCGATCACCGTCATCGAGTAGGGGTGTGAACGCTCTCCACTCGGTGAGTCCCACTGAGTAATCTCACCTGTCTCGATCGCTAATTTACCGATTTTTCCGAGCGATGAATTCACGAACCAAACGTCGCCTTTGCTATCGATATCGAGTCTGCGGATGCGCGTGCGCTCATCAGGAATCGGATAGTAAGAGACCTCCAAACTATTAGCATCCATCCGGCCAATCGCATTCGTGCCGTTAAAGGCAATAAATAGATCACCTCCGGCACCCACTTTGATGCCGTAGGGTTTTCGACGAGTCGCTATTTCAAGGACCTCACTCGATTCGGGGTCGAGACGACCAAGCATATTTGAGTGCTGGCTTGTGAAATAGAGTTTGCCATTGGGGTGGAAGACTGCGGTGTGTGGATCTCGTGCTTGTGTCGGGAATTCTTTAATACTCCCGTCAGCAGGATTTAGTCGTCCAATGGTTCCATTACTGTTCCCGGTGTACCAGATAAACCCCTTGTCGTCGGGCACGATCGAGTGCGGACGTGCGGAGCTTGGGAGCGGGTATTCCTGCATCGCACCCGTTTCTGGATCAAGACGCCCAACAAGAGAGGCCCACATACCTGTCCACCAAATAGCGCCGTCCAGAGCTTCAACGGGGTCCCGCGTTCGCTGGCCTAGCGTCGGTGTCATCCATTCATCGATGATGATGTCGGTATCGCCACCAATGAGACGTGGCGCTTTTTCGGGCTTGTGCGGATATTTGCTTGCAAGGTAGTCACTAATGGCGACTAAACGAGCGGGTGGTAAATCGACCATGCTGTTGATGAGGTGCGACCACTCGGCGCTTGTGTCGTAGCCCTGCGCAAGGTCAAGGTAGCGCAATCCATGGCAAGCAGCGCAGGTCTGTTTGACGTCAACAGCGACGTCATAATCGATTGGTAGATCGTTTGTCTGACCGAAGCTCTGCCCGCCCACGAACAGGGCGAGCAAAGCAGAAAGGCGAGCCGTTAGACTCTTAGCAGTGTACAAATTTTATTGCCCGATGGGTCTCGGAGGTAGGCGAGGTGGATGGGGCCCATATCACCATCGCGGACGCCGGGTGGATCCTCACAGTCAGTGCCACCGTTGGCCAAACCGGCGGCGTGCCAGGCTTCAGAAGCTTCAACGCTGGGTGAAGCAAAACCGATAGTACCGCCGTTAGCTGCGGTCGCAGGTTTGCCGTCGATTGGCGTTGAGAGCGCAAAAATGCCTGTATCTGTCATGTAAAAAACGCGACCCTTTGGGTCCGTAACTCCGGGCCCATAACCGAGAGCACCGAGCGTGGCATCGTAAAACTTTTTGGAGGCTTCGATATCCGAGGCGCCCAGCATGATGTGACTAAACATGATTCACTTTTTCCTTGTGGTTTTTTTTAAGTTACTCAACAAGGCTACTCAAGGAGCGGCCTAATTGTCGAGACGTTAAGACCCTCAGTGAGAAATCGGTCGGGTCTTGCCATTCTCAAGCCTACGAGGCGGATGGGGCAGAACTGGGCTCATGCTTAAAGACCGACCAAGCAGCTTATCCTCACAGCATTTGCCCAGCTGGGCGTCCGCAACAGGTAGTTTCATGTTCTTTCGACGATTTATGCAGAGAGTTCCACAGGCACACCATTGATGGCCGCATTTCCTGAGAGCTGATCGAGGAACTGCTCATCCGTAACGTCGTTACAGCTCACGCCCGCATGTGTGTTGGCGATTTCTGAGCGCGTGCCCTGCAATCCGTGGCCATAACCATGTGGCAAGCTGATAACGCCGGGCATGACTTCGGTTGAGGCTGAGAGCTCTGCGGTAATGGCGCCAACGCGACTCTTAATCGTCACCTGCATGCCTTCTGACCATCCTTCTCGGGCGACATCCTCTGGATGCATAAGCAGATTGCACCTCGATTTCCCCTTAACCAGTCGCTGATGGTTGTGCATCCACGAATTGTTATCACGCACGTTGCGACGGCCAATCAATCGATAGCTATCCTCATTTATCGATACATCCGACAGTAGGCGAGTGATATCCGCTAGCGCTTCCGGAATCGCCAGTGGAATGCGCTTATCGGCTGTCTGGAGACGCTCAGGGCAAGAGGGCTCCAGCGGACCAAAGTCGATACCGGATGGATGTTGCTTCAGCTTTTCTATACTCAGATTCCACTCTGAGTCACGCCCGTAGGGTCCAGCTTGAAGGGCCGCGTCGACCACTTTGTGAGGTGGTACTCGGGGCATGGGCTCTAGGCCCAGTCGCGCTGCGAGTCGATCGCCTAACTCTGCGAAAATCTCCCAGTCGTGAAGTGCACCTTCGGGTTTGTCGAAGACTGCGGGGGTGTAGCGGGCAGTGTTCCTAATGGCTAGATTGTGGAAAGCAAAATCGTAATTATCGTGTTCTAACGGTGAGGTTGGCGGCAAGATAACGTCGGCATGACGCGTCGTTTCGTTGAGTGCCGGGTCGAGCGAGATCATGAAATCGAGCTCTTCGAGAGCTTCATCGACTGCACGGCCATTAGGTGTGGACAGAACGGGATTACCCGCGCCAGTAAACATCAACTTAATTTGACCTTCGCCAGGCGTCCGAATTTCATCGGAGAGTGCCGCAGCGGGAAGTTCGTAGTTGAACTCGGGCAGTCCGCGCCCGCGGCTCGCAAATCGTGCAAAGCCGCCGCGGCTACTGTTCATAACCTGATCCATCGCTGGCCGAGTGAATAAACTGCCACCTGGCTTATCGAGGTTGCCCGTAATCACATTGATAACCTGGATAGCCCACTGGCAAAGGGTTCCGTAAGCCTGTGTGCTGACGCCCATGCGTCCGTAGCAAATACCCGCTTTGGCCGTTGCCATGTCCATTGCAATGCGCTCGATGTCAGAGGCCGCAACGCCTGTAATGTTGGAAGCCCATTCAGGAGTAAGAGACAGAACAGCATTTCGAACCTCGTCGAGGCCGTCAGTAAACTCTGCCAAGGCGCCCAGTGATAACAAGTCATCGCGGAAGATCACGTGAACGAGCGCCAGCAAGAGCGCCGCGTCAGTTCCGGGCTTGATGAAGTGGTGCTCACTCGCAAGCTCAGCCGTTTCGGTTCTTCTTGGATCGACCACGACTAGTTTTCCACCGCGCGCCGTAAGATCTTTGATTCGCTTTCGGACGTCAGGCACCGTCCAGATACTGCCGTTTGATGCAAGCGGGTTGGCCCCGAGCATTAAGAAATAATCTGTGCGGTCGATATCTGGGATGGGCATGAGCAACATGTGGCCGTACATCCACATCGACACAAGGTGATGCGGTAGTTGGTCTACGGACGTCGCTGAAAAGCGATTGCGGGTGCGAATATTGCGGAAGAGATTTCGCTGGTGGGTCATCATCCCGTAGTTGTGGGCCGATGGGTTACCAAAGTAGGCGCCTATTGCGTTAACACCATACTTTTCGATCGTATCAGCCAGCGCATTGGCTGCGAGATCAAGCGCTTCGTCCCACTCAATTGCCACGTGCTCGTAAACACCTGGAGCAGAGCGAATACGCTTCAATGGCTTTCTCAAGCGATCGGGATCTTCGTGGATATCTTGCAATGCCACTGCCTTTGGGCAGACATGCCCGCGGCTTAAGGGGTCTGCTTTGTCCCCTCTTATATCAACGACTTTGTCGCCTTCTGTTTTGATGACGAGTCCACACATGGCCTCGCAGAGATGACAGACACGGTGATGGGTTTTAGTCGATGCAATCGTCACGGTTTGCTAGCCTCAGCGTTGGTGCTCAGTATCTGAGTTGGGTGAGCACGTATTATTGTTGGTAATTAAGAGTACATGACTTCGAACTATTTTGGTGGCGCATGTGGTTGTCTGCTCAGACATCAGTGGCTCATCCATTATTTGTTAGAAAAGAGATTGCACGCGTGACAACCCTAGGTCTTTTTATTGGTATTGCTGTAGCACTCCCTTTGCTTTGGGTGGTGCGAAACAATGGTTGGGACCGCCGCGCATGGTCATTGTTCATGATGACGTTACCGATTTGGTACGCCTTATTTGGTCTGCTTACCCTGGATATGTCCGTCATAGCAAACGAACTAATTTACGGTCTACCGTACTTTCTGATGGGCTTTTTGGCGTGGCGCTTCGTTTCTAAATCCTGGTTGGTCATCGCGGGCCTCGGTTGGTTGAGCCATGCGTTTTATGATGTTTATCACGATGTCTTTTTTGTGAACCCAGGGGTCTTTGCTTGGTATCCAACCGCGTGTTTGGTTTTTGATCTTGCAATAGGTGCTTATCTCATTTATTTCGCAGCGACCTACGAAGATCGCGGTAACGCTTTGCCGGACTCTTGAAAAGCACCCAGCTTGCGTACAGGCGATATTAAAGCCGGTGGTAGCACCGACGACTAGGAGAGTAAGGCTCAATGTTTTGTGTGGGCTAACGTCAGGCTCTGAATATCATCGGAACATCCTTTGCAACGGCTTAAACAGTGGCGCGCAAACAAAACCAATGATGCGAATCCTGCGTTAAACCCTGAGCGACTGGCAAAAGACACTCGAGGACGACGCAATGGTCAATATCGGAACCCCTTTTTCATCAACAGCTACCCGCGTTTTATTTTGTGGCTCTGGAGAGCTGGGAAAGGAAGTTGTTATTGAGCTGCAGCGACTTGGCGTTGAGGTCATTGCCTGTGATCGCTATGAGAATGCGCCGGCGATGCAAGTGGCGGATCGATCCCATACCTTTTCCATGCTCGACGGCGATGAACTACGACGAGTGGTTGAGACTGAGAAGCCCGACTTAATTGTTCCTGAAATAGAAGCTATCGCCACTGACACCTTGGTCGAGCTTGAGTCAGAAGGCTTCAGAGTCATTCCGAGTGCACGCGCCGCGCAGCTTACTATGAACCGAGAGGGTATACGCCGATTGGCGGCTGAGGAGTTGGGGTTGGCGACTTCCCCTTATGCCTTTGCATCTGACAGACCTGATTTTGACGCAGCGATTGCAGATATCGGCATCCCTTGTGTGGTGAAACCGATTATGAGCTCTTCGGGTAAGGGCCAGAGTCTTGTTCGATCAGAAGCAGATGTTGACCACGCATGGGACTATCCACAGGCAGGTGGCAGAGCGGGTGCAGGCAAGGTGATCGTTGAGGGCTTTGTGGATTTCGACTACGAAATTACGCTTCTCACGATTCAGCATGCGGGCGGAGTGAGCTTCTGCGAGCCGATCGGTCACCGCCAAGAGGATGGCGATTACCAAGAGAGTTGGCAGCCTCAGCCCATGTCCAGTCTCGCGTTATCGCGTTCTCGCGACATTGCTGAGCAGGTCACCGAGGCGCTTGGCGGTTATGGATTATTTGGTGTTGAGCTCTTTATCAAAGGTGATGATGTGTACTTCAGCGAGGTATCACCTCGCCCTCACGACACGGGCATGGTGACACTCATCTCACAGGATTTATCTGAATTTGCGCTACACGCCCGAGCGATTTTGGGGCTACCCATTCCTAATATAGCCTTTCATGGGCCGTCTGCTTCAAGCGTCATTTTGGTCGAGGGAGAATCAAGGGAAACGCGCTTTGGCAATCTGGGTGCTGCGCTGGCTGTGTCTGATACTTCGGTAAAGCTATTCGGTAAGCCCGAGGTCGTTGGCAAGCGACGCATGGGTGTTGGGCTTGCGCGTGGTGAATCGGTGGAAGAGGCGCGAGCTAAGGCTAATGGTGTTTCTAGCAAAGT
>CBFHQN010000048.1:0-14559 GCA_965657765.1 Luminiphilus sp.
CAAATCTCAGCTCAGATACAATTTCGAAATCAAAAGTTCTGTAATGAACTGTTGGTCACTTGTTGTATCTGAATAGTTACTTAACAACCATTCCAACAAGTGCCCACACATCTGTCTTTATCTTGTTTTTAAGGGACAAACCGCCGCTTGGGCTGGCTTTGTTGCTTTGGGTTATCCCCGAAGCGAGGTGCGCATTCTACATGTGTTCGGAGCCCGCGCAACACCTTTTTTGAAAAAAATTAAAAATATTTGTTTTTGCTACTTCAGCACTGAAAATCCTGCCTAATAATTAGCACTCACGGATGCATCAGCACGCCGAATGCCACCAAATACCTGCCAAAAAAAAGGGCGGATTACTCCGCCCTTTCTGCACTGACGAGACTTCAGTATCAGAATGCAGCACGTGGCGGCTTATCGGCCGTTGGGCCACTAAAGCTAGTGGGCGCAACGCCACCACCAGTCGCAGGAGCGCAAAGGTCGTCCGCACTACCCGAATTCCCCGTATTATGCGTTCCCTGAAGCGTCTGGCTAGTCTCGAGCTTCAGGCGATCCGCATCAGCAACCACTTTGTAGCTAGCTGCTATATTTACATCACATGCGGGCGCCGATGTTGTTACCTCAAGCGTCACGCGACCACTCACAATGCCAGCCGCAGACAGAGCTTCAGAAAGCTCAGAGGAAAGCCTGGTAATTCCATTACCGGCAGCAACAGCTAGCTGACCGAGCTCAACTGAGTCACCTTGCTCCGTAATCGCGGTGACGCTAACTGGCGCATCGCTCACATTTGAGTTGGTGATCCAAATAAATGGCTCCACAGCATCACCTGCTGGCACCGCGTAGACTTTCACTACCGAACCATTAATCCCTAAGGCTCCTGTATCGTGCCCATCGAGTAACGTCTGGGTCTCATAATCTGTCGCAAAGCTGAGACCTGTATTTAACGTACCTGTAACAGGCGCGTAGTGTAGAACGTAACCAGTTGTAACTGACGTTGGCAACATTGGGTTTTCACCATCCCCATTAGCCCCGTTGTCGATAATCATTCCAAACCCGGGCGTATTGCTACCTGCATTTCCATCAATCTCGATTACTGCCGTTTGCTTGTCCGAGCTCAGAACCGCTGGATTAGCAATAAAATCGCAATTCCAACCAAATATCGCCTCGGTTTCGCCATTTACGTCGGTCTCGATATTAGACCAATCACCATTTAACGACACGACTGTTTTAATAGTGTCGGCCTTGTAGGTAGCATTAGAAGCGCCAACCTCACAGAAGTTTAATGGGTACGCGTTGGCAGCAGCTATAGGGTTACTCACTCCAATTCCATAACCCCAAGGCGATGGGGCGGTGAAAACCGAACGGGTTGCGATACCCACTCCAGGCTCCACATCTATATCCTGTGCAAAGTTCAATGGCGTAGTCGAAGGATTGTCAGGGTACTGGTCTGAAAAAACAAACAATGAATCCTCAAGCGCTCCGGTCTCCAGCTCCAACCCAGTGCCTGCAGTCTCGGAGGTCAAGCTCAATGTTAGCGTCTCGCTTGCGCGAAGAGCGTCCCCGTCAACCTCAAAATAAGTAAGGTCAGACGGCTCTACCACAAAGTCTGCGCCAACCGTACTCAAATCATCGGTACCCTCAGCTGTAAGCTCTGTTACACGGTACGTTGCACCCATTTCATCCGACGACAAAATTCCGATTGTAAACGTGTAACCGTCTTCCGTTACCGCGATCGTCGAAGGCCACTCCCCACCTACCAATGGCTCACTGAATGCGAGATGCAAAAGATCGCCTTGCGAGTACTCTTTTTGAAGCGTAACAGTTACCGGAGGAACAGCGAAAGCCGCAGCAACTTCAGCCGCCTCGCGCGTCCAAGTTTGGGAAACAGCAGTCATGTCCGCGGCATGCACTGGGACTGCAAGTAATACAGCTATGGGTAATACAGAATTCTTCATGGGCTTATCCTATAAAAGGCGATTAGTGGGTTCGGATCACACCGTTATACACAAATGTTACATGTTTTGAAGCGAATTGTTAAACCCTATGACTTGATGAGGCGCTCTGCGCGAGTAAAACGACAAAGGTGACAGCGAATGCAGCGCCACGTGAAAAGTAAAATGGCTCGTTGGGCGCGGTAAGTGCAGTTTTCTTATTTATGCAATGCGGGTCGGTACACTTAAAGCAAACAAAAAAGGGGCCAACAGGCCCCTTTTAGATTCTAACGATCTCGATTAGAGGACGCAGAGGTCGTCAGCTGCACCACTGTTGCCAGTGTTGTGGCTGCCCTGCAGAGTTTGACTGGTCTCTAGCGGGAGACGATCCGCGTCTGAGAGCACCTTGTAGCTTGCAGAAATGTTAACGTCACAAGCTGGGGCACTGGTAGTCACGTTGAGTGTTACTCGACCGCTGGTGATACCAGCTTCAGCAAGTGCGTCTGTAATCTGCGAGGAAACTCGAGTAATCGTATTGCCTTCCGCGATGGCAACCATACCCAAATCAGCCATAACACCGGATTCGGTAGTAGCCACAATACGGACTGGCGCGTCACCAGACGCACGGTTAGTTACCCAAATGAATGGCGCAACGTTATCAGATACTGGGACAGCGTAGACTTGGATGGAAGAACCATCAATATCCCAAGCTCCGGCGTCGAGGCCGTCTGCTATATTTACTGACGTCTCATCACTAGAAGCCCAACCCACAGCAGTATTTTGGTTTCCGGTGATTGGCACGTACTGCACGTCAACCGACGTAGTGAACGATCCACGAATCATTTGCGCATCGCTGTTGGCAGCGTTGTCAAACGAGATCACCACGTCACCGAACGCAGCCTCGTCCGCAAAGTTTCCGAAGTCGAAGGTCGCAGCCGAGCCGTCTGATGCAAGTGCGACTGTAGCCGTCTGAGTGCCTAACGTTCCAGAGAGCGAACTCACGTCAGCAAAACTGAGATCCCCAGTCAATGTAACGATAATACCCGTCGTACGAGCCTGGTACGTGGCAGTCGCTCCAAGACTCGCAACTGTCACCTCTGTAGTGTCGGTAGATGTCGCATCATCAAACACAGAACGAGTCACAATGCCGACACCAGGTTCAACGTCGATCGTTTTGCTGAAGCCATCACCCGCAGTCGCTGACCCGTACTGGTCCTCGAATGTGAACATATTGTCAGTAGCGCCAGACTCGAGCGGTATGTTCGAGACCGCTGTCTCAGATGCGTAGCTTAGTGTAAGGCTCTCACTGTCGCGCAACGTATCGCCATCAACGGTAAAATAAGCATCTCCAGACTCAGGTCGCAGCGTAAAGTCTGCGCCAAGGGTGCTGAGATCATCCACGTCATCCGCGGTCAACTCAGTTACGCGGTATACTGCACTCGCTGCATCTTCTGAAATCAGGCCCCACGTAAGCGTGTATCCCGTCTCTTCGAAGTTAACAGTGGAAGGAAATCCACCGACCACATCGTGACTGAACGTCAGCGTAATAAGGTCGCCAACTGTGTACTCTGCCTCCAACGTGATAGTGACAGGAGGCGCAGCAAAGTCCTCTGCCAACTCGGCACCCTCACGCGTCCAGTCACGTGTAATGTTATCCAAGTCAACAGCAGACGCTGAAAACGGAACCAGTGCTGCCGCCGCAGCAGTTGCAATTAAACTTTTTTTGTACACGGTGTACCCCTTTCTTGCTCAAAAAGCGCCCTCGATGGAATTAGAACGCTCCCCGGGCTGATTGTTGTATTACTCAGGATTACTAACCCAAGAATTTGCGATGCTAGTCAAGGCGCCATCTAGTGTCAACCATATAAATTACTCAAATATCTTGGGGGCCGAGCACGCACTTGAGTCCCAGCAACAGGACCAACACAACGAACTGTAGGGTGCCACTCAGAGTGGGCGCTGATTGGGCATTTAACATTACTGCTCGAGCCTAGGAAAAACGCCGCCCACCACGATGGAGAAGAGCCACTGTATGGCCGGAGGAATATGTCTGATTTTCAGCCCACAACACTTTAACGATGTCACGCCAGCGCGAGTAAGCAGTGAAAACCACCGCGTTTTATGGAGTAACTTATTCAGCGAGCAACTTCAGGAAGCAATCCTCTTAAGGATTGTATCTATAGAATTGCTTTCACTAATTGCGTCTCACAAATCGAGTGATGCAAACAAACGCGCACTAATTGCCCGAGTGCGCATGCCGAAGTTTGTCTCTCCATTACCCGCTCAGCAGGCAGAAAAAACCGTCGCCTCCAAACCTGCCGATTGGCTTTCGAGCCTCGACCGGTGCACGAATACGACCGGGCAGGTATTTTGTGAGTGCCAATGTATCTGAAATAAATCTCCCCATTAACCCGGATATTGCGCGCTAACGCGCCGACAACCAGCTCGCGCGCCGATAAACTGCCGGACCGATCTGATTCACCCGTCTGTATCTCCCCCCTCAACCCTCAATATTTTTTTAACAGCGCACCAAAATGTGATTAAGCTAGCCACACTAAATCGAGGCCCAAACCCGCAACCTTAAAATCATTAAACATTCGCCTAATAAATCAGGACCCAACGATTCCCCTAATCTCCTTTTGAATGAGATCACGCCACGCAAGGACACCGATGACGACACCAAAGACCAATGATGGGGGACAGCCCGCTCTCGTGAGGTTATTTCTAGGCATAGGGTTCCAGAAGATAGTGGCTATGGCTTCGGCATTGGCCGTGAGTATCTTCTTAGCCAGGACCCTCGGACCCAAGCATTACGGCTTGTACGTTTTCGTTTCCACGTTTATCCCCATAGGCGCCCTGCTCGTATCGGGTGGGCTACCACAACTATTAACGCGCGAGATTGCAAGGGCATTGCATAACGAGGACGGTTATCATTTTTGGAAAACCCATCGATTAACTTGGCGTTGGGTACTTATCTCATCGCTCTTTATCGCCGCGCTAGGTTTTGGTGGCTATCTCGCTCCGGGGTTGGAAAACCGGTTGATATTGATTGGCGTTGCGCTTTTGGCTGTGCCGTTTGTGTCTTTCGAGGCAATAGGGAGTGGATTCCTTAAGGGTTTCGGCAAGCCAAATCTTAGTGAGATGCCGAAGCAAGTGGTACAACCTATCTTCTTTTTACTGAGTGTGGGCTTACTCGTCAGCAATGATGTAATCACAGTACACAACGCCATCGTTGCTCAAATAATTGCTGCAGCTATCGCGGCTGGCGTGTCACTATCATTGATGTCCTATAACTTCCCGACCAACACCCCGCCGCGACCATTAGCATCCGAGGATATTGATAACGAATCCTCCAATATTTGGAGCATCGCCCTGTTTACCTTTGGGCTCATAGCACTCTTAAACAACTTCAACACACAAGTAGCGGTTTTGACGTTAGGTTTTCTTGACTTGGAAACGGATGCGGGCGCTATGCGGATTGCTGAACGAGCTGGACAGCTCATCGTTATGCCACTTGCGATCGTTAATATGATCATCTCGCCAAAACTAGTTCAGGCGTTCGAACAGAGCGACACGGCGGAATTACAACGAATCGCGCGGTCAGCCGCAATTCTGAGTTTCTTGATAACACTGCCAGCGGCAGGAATTCTTTGGCTATATGGGGATCTGCTTATCGAAGTCACATTCGGAGCCGCATACATCGAAAGTGCGTTTCCCGCCGTTGTCATTATTGCCACGGGACAGGCCCTGAGTGCATTTCTCGGATCCGTTTGGCCCTTGCTCACCATGACGGGCAATGAGCGCGCCGCGCTAGGAGGTTTAGCCATAGCCTTCGCAACAAATATTGTACTTTGCATCCTACTTGCGCCGACCTACGGCGCAACGGGCGCAGCCTTTGCAGCGGCAGCAAGTCTTGTCATTTGCAAATTAATTTTTTCCCTGAAAATTCGGGAATTACTCGGCGTTAACTCACGCCTACTCTAAAACGAGACCAAGAGTACGGGCAATTTCCGCCCAGAGAGCCTTAGTACCCTCTTTTAGGGTCATGGCTCTCTCTTTGATGATCTCGCTAAGTTCGCCACCTTCAGCCAATACCTCATCCACGATGACTTGAAGCTCGGCTATTGAAATATCAGGAGCCATTAACAAGCCACTTGCATGGTAATCAGCGAAAAGATGCTCGTACTTATGACTCCACGACGTACCCAAGCACGGTACGCCTGAGGAGAGCGCACAAACACAAGCATGGAACCGCGAAGATACAACCCATTTTGCCTGCGCAATAATCGCTTTAGCATGGAGGTCGTCTGTTGCGTTGATAAACGTTGCGAAGTCATTGCGATCCAGCGCACCATCAATCAGGCGCTGATCCATAGGACCACCAAAGTTGATCAAATAAACCCTCAGTCCCCGCTCGTGAGCAATGCGCATTGTTTGATCTAGCACATCAATATACGTCTTGTGCCATTCATGGTGGGAGCTATGACCACCCTGCATATTCGCGTTAGGGATGACAACAATGTAAGGATCATCTGGTAAGCCCGTGTGAATTTCATCAACTACCAGCCCGTTAGTGAAATCATGGACCAATCTAAGCGAGGAAAATTCTCCAGCAGCTCCCCTAAGCGCTTCCAAGCTGGACGGATCCCTCGCACAAACCAAGCTGGCATTAGAGATGCCCTTTGCAATCACTCGCCCCGTGCTCGCTCTCCCAAAAGGGCCAAACGCTTGCGGCAAAAAAATGTAATGACCTCCTCGACTTTTAAATCGAATTGCCTCAGCTACCGCATGACGAATCGCGTAATCCCCGCCCCATTGATCGGAGTATCCAAAACCTGACAAATCAAACATGACGTCTACGTCACATTCGAAAACCAACCCCCAGCGCTTCACATGCTGACGAAGCGCCCTCGGCAAAAAGCGCGACCAACCATTTAGATCCAGCCAGCGCGCGCGCAAATCAACTTTCTGAAGTGCACCCAGGCGACACCGAGCCTCATAGGGTGTGGTCGACCTCGCCGACATAGCGACTTTAGCCTCAGGCAAGAGGTGCGCTAATTGTTGAAGCGCTGCGGAAACCATCAATTGAGAGCCTAGGTTTTCGAAGGACGCTCCCTTTATTTCTACTATCACAGTGCCTCCCAACGGATCATCGTGTCAGTAGTTTTCTTTTGACTGAATGGAATGCTGCCACTGTCGTCTGGATAGCCCACGGAAATCAGCATGATGGGGCGCTCGTGACAATCTAAATTAAGGAAGTCCGCCATCCCCCTCTCCATGACCTCAATATCGGGCCAATTAATTGGACATGAGCTCAGACCTAACGTCTCAAAAGCGAGCATCAGCTGCATTGACGCGAGAGAGGCATCGACATAGATCAAGTGGCGATCGCGCTCGAATGGATAAGCGCTCAAATCGCCAACCACAACAATCAGACAGGGGAAGTTACCTGAGAAACCAGCTGTACCATCTGTGATAGCACCAACCTTCGCAGCGTCCTCAGGTTTGTCAAAAATCGAGAACCTAAAAGGCTGTCTATTGCACGCGCTGGGTGCCTGTGACGCGGCAGAAACAGCCTGCTCAATCAAGTCTCTTGGTACCGGCCTGCCGTCATACCAGCGAACAGATCTTCGGCGACGGCAGAGCGCCATAAAGGTGTCATAGTCTAGGGCCAGAGATCCACGATCTCTGCTCTCGTAAGGAACCCATGCGCTGTATTGGTGTGGCTCGCCTTCACGCTGCTCGAAGGCTGCCCGAGCTCTGTTAACAGAGTCATGAGTACCTACACAATTAAAATAGTCGCTCAACACATCATGAGCCCACTGCAGTTCAGATTCAGTAGCCGCATGTAAACGCTTACAAACGACATATTGGCTGACGGTCTCTTCAATGTAGGCGGTCGCAAACACCTCTCTTCGGGGGCGCATGATCAGACCCTTTTCAAGTCTGTGGACATTACGCCTCAATAGAAAACTTGTATTGCTTGGATCACTTAACGATTGGTAGTAACGCCGTCGCCCCTGAAGAACCGCTTTGTGCTCTCGACCGAATTTAGTGCTTACCAAACCATAATAAAGCGACGCAAGCCTTCTGGACCTGCCGAAAATGGGGACGAGTACTTTACGATCAAGATCGAGCAGCAAAGTTTTCAAAAAAAGGACAAGATGCGTCATTTCAAAAAGTATCGAGGATCGTGGATCAAGACTAGTTTGGCTTTAACTGAGTCGCTGAAAACCGGCATGATACAGAAGAGCGGAGTCAGTCTACAGCGCTATCTTAACAACGAGGCAAGTGTGACTACTTCAGCGCCCCCTCTTTGAGTTGGCTTGAAAAGTGAGAACGAAGTTCATCACAAATCAGCAATCCCTAGACGATCTCCACGATAAGAACCATCACGCACGGCGCGCCACCAACCTTCGTTGGCGAGATACCATTCGACGGTTTTACGAAGGCCCGACTCGAACGTGTCAGCCGGTGACCAGCCGAGCTCTCGCTCGATCTTGCTTGCATCAATTGCATAGCGCACATCATGTCCGGGTCGATCGGTAACGAAGGTAATCAAGTCAGTATAGGAGCCGATGCCGTCGAGTGCAGAGGGTGACAGCTCATCAAGCAAGGCACACAAGGTCTTCACTACTTCAATATTTTGTTTTTCGTTGTGTCCACCGATGTTATAGGTCTCCCCCACTCGACCCTTGCTAACGACCACCGCCAGTGCGCGCGCATGATCTTCCACAAAGAGCCAATCACGAATCTGCTTTCCATCACCGTAGACCGGCAGCGGCTTCCCCTCCAGCGCGTTAAGAATCATCAGCGGAATGAGCTTCTCCGGGAAATGGTACGGCCCGTAGTTATTCGAACAGTTTGTGATAACCACCGGCAGACCATAGGTTCGACCCCATGCCCTCACCAAGTGATCTGACGCCGCCTTCGAAGCAGAGTAAGGCGAACTTGGGGCATAAGGAGTAGTCTCAGTAAACAGATCGTCGGTCCCTTCAAGATCGCCATAGACCTCATCCGTGGAAATATGGTGGAACCGAAAGGTCTCCTTTTCAGCAGCACCTAGTGATGACCAGTAAGCACGCGCTGCTTCCAGCAACACACTGGTACCAACCACGTTGGTCTCGATGAATTCGGCGGGGCCATCGATTGATCGGTCAACGTGAGACTCGGCTGCCAGGTGCATTACCGCCGCGGGCTTAAACTCTTCGAAGGCTTTATTCATCGCCTCCGCGTCGCAAATATCGGCCTTTAAGAAAGCGTAATTCGCCGAATGCTCGACTGGTTCCAGTGAGTGTAAATTACCAGCATAGGTGAGCTTATCGACGTTGAGAATTTCCCAGTCAAGGTCGAGCACTGCGTGTCGCACGACAGCTGAACCAATAAAGCCTGCACCACCTGTGACCAAAACTCTCATTCGTTTACTCCGCACCTCTTGACTTGATCTCAGTTAACAGTTCGTCGACCGCTGCCTGCCAATCATCCGGGGCAATGCCAAAAACTTCGCCAACTTTTTCATTGGACAACCGCGAGTTAGCAGGTCTTTTGGCGGGCGTCGGGTATTGGTCCGTAGAAATCGAATTAACCTTGGGAATTCGTGCTAAAAAACCAAGCGCTGCTGCCCTGTCAAAAATAGTCTCGGCGAATTGCGCCCAATTGACATGAGGCTCACCACTGAAGTTGTACACACCCCAAAGACTGGCGAGATCATCACCTTCGCTTTCGCATCTGGTTACTGCGGAAACTATCGATGCAATCGCCTTGGCAATGCCTCGCGCCGATGTCGGCCCTCCCCACTGATCTGCAACGACACCTAATTCATCTCGCTCTGCACCTAGACGAAGCATGGTCTTCACGAAGTTGTTGCCGTTAAGGCCAAATACCCAAGCGGTCCGCAAAATGATGTGCTCGGGGCAGGCGTTCTTTACAAGCAGCTCACCCGCGAGTTTTGAAGCACCGTAGACGCCAGTCGGTCCAACCGGGTCCGATTCACTGAGCGCTCTTCCTTCTACTTCTTCTGCTTCCTGACCGGGATAAACATAGTCCGTGGAAATGTGCACAAGTCGTGCACCGATTGCCGCGCAGGCGAGCCCTAACTGCTCGGGACCAAAGGCATTCACTGCATAAGCGTTGGCCGAGTCTGACTCCGCCTTGTCAACGGCCGTATAGGCTGACGCATTGATGACCCAGTGGGGCTTGAGATCTTCGATTGTTGTATGAATCGAATCCAGATTGCTGATATCCAAATCAGCCCGACTGAGCGCAGTGATCTCTGAATTCGCATCCAGACCCAATACGGACCAATCGAGCGCGGTCAGCTCTGACCCCACCTGTCCTTGGCTACCAACAATAACAATACGAATTGAGCTATTCATTACTTGATCAGTAAGTCAGTCATAAACTTCGGCATCGGCCAAAATTGACGCCACGGCGTCCTTTCCAGACAGTCGCGGCTCAACGCCAGACGCAAGCGGCCACTCGATGCCAATCTCTGAGTCATTCCAGAGAATCGATCGTTCTGACTCAGGATGGTAGTAATCGGTGGTCTTGTATAGGAAGTCGGCCGATTCACTTAAGACCAAAAACGCATGGCCAAAACCCGCGGGCACCCACAGTTGCTTTTTGTTTTCAGCATTTAGCTCAATGCCAAACCACTCGCCAAAGTGCGGAGACGAGCGACGTAAGTCTACTGCCACATCGAATACAGCGCCTTCGGTCACCCGTACCAGCTTTCCCTGAGCATGCTCGATTTGATAATGAATGCCGCGAAGGACATTTGCACTGGAACGACTGTGGTTGTCCTGAACAAAGTCGACGTCAGCCCCCGTGAGCTCGCAAAATTTCGCTGCGTTAAAGCTCTCCATAAAAAAGCCCCTGTCGTCGCCAAAGACCGCAGGTTCGATAACAAAAACACTAGGTAACGTTGTTTCCGTAGCTTTCATTGCTTAAGAATCTCGTTGAACTAGATTGAGTAGGTACTGGCCATAACCATTCTTGGCGAGCGGCTTAGCGAGGCGCGAAACCTGCTCAGCATCGATCCACCCATTCCGATAAGCGATTTCTTCGGGGCAGGCCACTTGCAAACCCTGGCGCTTTTGCAAGGTAGCAATAAAACTTCCTGCCTCCAGCAAACTATCGTGAGTGCCTGTGTCAAGCCAAGCGAAACCGCGACCCATTAACTCAACATGGAGCTGACCGGCGTCTAGATAATGTTGGTTAACGTCGGTTATTTCTAACTCACCGCGAGCCGACGGCTGAACCTGCGCGGCGATGTCACAGACATTCTGGTCGTAAAAATAGAGACCGGTTACTGCGTAATTACTTTTCGGCTCAGAAGGTTTTTCTTCAATGGAGATGGCCTTGTGGTGCGCATCGAATTCGACAACCCCATATCGCTCCGGGTCGTGCACATGATAAGAGAACACAGTGGCACCTTTTTCACGGTCACAGGCGTTTTGTAGTAGTGGCTGCAAGTCGTGCCCATGGAAAATGTTATCACCCAGGACCAGCGCACTTGGACTATTCCCCACGAACTCTTTTCCAATGATAAATGCTTGTGCAAGACCATCGGGGCTTGGCTGGACCGCAAACTGCACATTCATACCCCATTGACTGCCGTCTCCTAATAACGAATGGAACTGGGGCGCATCGTGTGGCGTTGTAATAATAAGAACATCACGTAGACCGGCGAGCATCATTGTTGCAAGCGGGAAGTAGATCATCGGCTTGTCGTACACAGGCAATAACTGTTTGCTCGTCGCCAACGTCATGGGATGAAGACGCGTACCGGAACCCCCGGCGAGGATGATTGCTTTCCTTGACACTTACTTTTCCAGACCCGTTTAACGACCTACATTGGCATACAACATCTTAGTGGGTTGGAGTGTAACGCAGTGACCGTTACGACGATATGTCACCCGGCATTTAAGATCCGCGCGCAGAGAACAATCCTACAAAAGCGCTAATTTCCATAACTGCATTGCTCGGTGGCCATCGAGAAAAAGTAGTGATTTTAACAACTCAAAAACAATGTGAAGCCTGACAAAAACTTTTAGCTCCGCTTGGCGTGCGGCTAACGGCCATTCCTGCACCTGCAGCCGTCCCATCAAACTGTTGTAAAGATCAATCTCTTCGTCAAAGCGATTTGTGTCATCTGTTAAGACAACAGACTGTCCATCTTTGTGTCTGCGGTAGTTATAGCCGACTGAATTTGATCCGGAGATAGTCTCTCCAGCCATCAAGAGTCGTGAGTATAAATCCAAGTCCAATACCATCTTTCGCCGCTCATCGAACTGATGGCTTTTGAGGACCGACGCGCGATAACAAACCGTTGGGCAATAGATGAAACAACCGAGCAAAAGCTTGGCCAAGCCCTCATCGCCTTGAAGGCGATATGCTCGAGAATTAGGCGTCAAAGCAGACTTAGCGCGATCAATCAAAGACGTTGTAATGCTCCCCCTAGAATCAATCACACTCGCACTACAGAACCAGGCCGCACTGCTCGGATGTTCTCGTTGTAGATCCTGAATAATATCGAAGTAATTTGAGCGAACTGTGTCGTCAGCATGAAACAATATGATGTAGTCGCCAGATGCCTCTGCTATACAATGATTCCAATTTGCCGCAATGCCTTTCCCCGGACCGCTTAGCCAACTTAAATTAAGTCGGTTCGAAACCGCTTCCTTTACTGACTCCGAAACAGGTGAGTCCTGCGAGATCAGTACCTCCATGTCAACATGGGCAAGTGCTTCGAGGCTTTGCAGCAGTTCAATGAGAAATGACTCATTCCTCAGAAATGGAACGCAAACACTAAATCGCATTTTCAGCCTTGCGCACCCTTAGATAGGGCAGCACCACGAAAACTGCAATTAAATATATTCGCTCCAAGACGCCATTGCCCATGGAAACCCATTTAAGCCCTTGCCTCACCCTCTCCCCAAACCCTGCTTCTTTTAGCAATACGAAAGCCTTTATCGTTTTCACATCCGCTTCAGCTACCGTAACGTTACTAAGTTCAATCCTATCGAGCAGGGCTTTAGCCTGTTCGATCGATTGTGCGAAGTGCCATGGGAAAATTGAAAGCGCCTTCAGAAAGACCGGATCGAACCAGACACCAATTCCGGAGCGATGGTGTCGCTTAGCACCCACGGCGTTGGAGCCATGCTGCCGGTAGCGGACGAGGGGCTCATCAATATAGTGCCAATCGCCGAAAACTCTCGCACAAAGTGCTAACCAATGGTCGTGCATAACCACCGCATCTGGAACTGGTGTGGCAGCCTCGAGCAAGGCGCGGTTAAAGCAGGTCGTACAACCTGTAACCACGTTTTGGTGGAACAATCGCTCAAGGGAGTGATTCTTAGGATAAGGAAGCCCCTGAAACTTAGCAAAGGACGGCGACATCATTTTACCCTCCTCGTCAATCACTTCCAGATCTGAAAAAACTAAAGCAGGTTTATCTGATTTAGATCCGCTAGCTCTCATCATCTCGTCCAAGGCAGATAAAGATTTGGAGGCTTTAGAGCCATCCCAGATATCGTCATGGTCACAGAGAAAAAATACGTCAAAGTCGCTCTCTGCAGCCAAACGCAAAAGATTCTGGAAATTGCCATGCAACCCCCCGTTTGCCGTCGAGTTTTTGTAAACATGCAGCTCGATATCTCTGCTGGCACACTGAGGCTCCAGAGCGTAAAGAATAGATCTGGTCGAATCGGTCGAATTATCGTCGGAAACAACAATAGCCGCTGGTGCAGGCACGGAGGAAAGGATTGATTCGAGCTGCTCTAACAAGAACGCTTCGCTGTTATAAGTTGCGAGAAAAACACCTATACCGATGCTATTGTTTTGAAGCATAAATCTAAGAGCCTCTTTCCTATCGATATAAGAGCCCGAAACCATTCACGGAAACCTTCTCATTACACTTGAAGCTTAAACCACCCGGAAATATGGCGTCGTACAACCAAACGATGGAGGCCGCCAACTACCGCGGTGCGCTCCACGGCACTAGGTCCCTCTGAGAAACTGGAAGGCTCCGTCCCGAGTTGCGCCTTTGAGATTAAGCTGTTTTGCGGTAAGAATGGGTTATGAGTTACTGCGATTGCGTGCTGCTCCCCTGAAAAAGATGCTGTCCAGTTCCTTTAACTTTAATAATAACTTTTTGGGGCGTCTCTAAGGACTCTTTTACCGCGATACGAAAACCGACATAGCCTTTTCGAGGAGACCCCAAATGCCTCATCTGTGCATGCATCTCTTTTGCCTCAACCTCTGCAATAGTTTTTCCGTTCAATTCAACAAGCAATACCACCGGTGCAGGGTCATGCTGTTGAAACGCGAAACCACTAATAACGCCTTGTTTATCGACTCTGTATTCCCCATGTGTGAAGGGCTTTCCTGCGTTAAAAAATTCTTTTCGCCGTTTGTAAATGGCACTGACTTGCTCGTATAACAAAAGATCCTGCTTGTTAAGATCATTAAAGAGACTGATATCCTCCTCGGAAATCGACAGGTTTTTTGATTGAAGAGCTGGCGCACTATTCAAACTGAGCATTGGAAGGGTTAGACCAAATGCGGAGTTGATCATTGCCAAGCCTGCTTCGTAATCTTCAGATAAACCAATAAAACCAATGCCAGATAG
>CBFHQN010000049.1:0-3571 GCA_965657765.1 Luminiphilus sp.
TGATCGTGTCATCGACCACATTTGAGACATCACCGCTTAGCACGTCATCGAAATTATCTGCCAACCATTCAGCGACTACATCGATATCGTCGATAAATACTGAATCTTCCAACAATGTCGCCTCAGAGTCAGGTATCAAGGCTCTGAAGAGCAGGGTTAATGCGGCCGCTATAATAACGCCTCGAGCCGCACCAAAACCTGCCCCGAGTAATCGGTTGCCAAAATTTAATCCCGGCTGCCGCAGCTGATTAGAGAGCCAGCGGCCCACGCTTCCAAAAAAGAACAACACCGCCACGAAGACTCCGCTCCAAGCGGTGATATAGCGAATAGAGCGATCGTTGATGACCTCGCTCATAGTCTCCGATACGGGGAGCGCAAGAATATTGGCCAGAACAAAAGCACCAATCCAGCCGAGAAACGAGGTCACTTCACGAGCGAAACCGCGCGACATTCCGAAAAGCGCCGACACCGCAACAACACCCAAGACGACCCAATCGTATTGGTTTAAGTCTTCAAAAATTTCTAGGAGTGTCTCTTCCAAGGTTTCTCAAACCTCAAATTTAATTATTTTTGACTCCACGCCGAAGTAGGCGTCAATGTCAGCTTGGATATCAATCAGCCTCTGTCGCTGCAAATTGGGGCCAATACGCACTCTATAAAGCTGCTGCGAGCGTATAGTAACAGGCGATACGTAGGCTTTGTGACCTTTCTTTCGAAGTTCGGCCGCAATCTCCTCTGCGCGCTGCTGAGCACTCAATGTAGCGACTTGTAATTCCCAGCTCACAGGAAGTCCTTGCCCATCAAACTCGGCTCGTTCGCGAGAGGACGCTTGTCCGTTCGGCTCATTATCTGCAGTGATTAAGTCGAGTTGCGGATCAGTCGCAATAGCATCGACGGCGGCTTCCTCCGGAATCCGGGCACGCTCTATGACTGGCACACGACTTCTATCCACTCGTTCAAGAATTGGCTCCCGCCTCTCTGACATGACAAGAGATGGCCTTTCTGGCATCTCAAAAACAGGAAGCATCAACTCCTGCTCTGGCTCGGGAGATACAAATACGATGGGCCAAAAAATAATGCCTAAAGCGCCGAGTACTATGAAGCCAACGAGCCGCTGCTTAAACATCCACCGAACCCTTTGCACCTGAGACTCGAACTCGCAATGCGTTTATACCAGCCGCCACCGTAAAAAAAGAACCAAACACAAGCAAACGGCCGACTCCATTTAAGCGATCCAGCGCATACTCTAGGCTTTCGTCAAACGTTTCGAACACTCGACTATTCTCCCCCAAATAGTCAGAAAGCTTCACCGGGTCCTGTCCCCGCTCACCGCCGATTCCGTTGGGTAAACACCAAAAATCAACGTCACTCTCGAGGACCGAAAGCATATCACGACAGCCCTTGTCGGACATGACGGCAAATACGGCAATTGTCTGATCAACCTGGGGTAGGGTCTTGAGAAATTCATGCAACTGCAACGCCGCATCGGGATTGTGAGCAACATCCATTACTACGCTCAAACCTCCCACTCTCATATGCTCGCGTCTGCCACGTAACCGCAGATTAGCGGTTGCACCTGCAAAGCTTCGTTCCTCTACAGAACGCCCCGCGGATAGCAGAGCTGCGACCGCAGCAGCTGCATTCAATGGAATAACCCCATTAGGCACGTCCCAAGCGATTGGTGAGGCACCCTGCCAAGAAAAGAATGCCTCCGAGAATTGATAATCAGTACCCGCTGTAATCGCCTGAGCACCTATATTGGTCAGTGTCTCCATTACAGTGTTAGGGGCCGCCTCGTCGGCGACAATGCATGGCTTACCTGATCGAGCGATACCGCACTTTTCTATCGCTATTGTCTCAACATCAGACCCCAGCCACTCCTGATGATCGAGACCAATAGCAGTGATCACTGCGACGTCAGGGTCAATGATGTTAACTGCATCCAGGCGTCCGCCTAGCCCCACCTCCAATAATTGATAGGCCACGCCTGACTCACGGAACACCCACAAGGCGGCCAGAGCACCAAACTCGAAATACGTGAGTGAAATATCGCCTCGTACCGAATCGATTGCCTCAAACGCGCGGACAATGAGGTCATCGTTAACGTCAACACCGTTAACGCGGATGCGTTCGTTGTAATCGATGAGATGAGGGGAAGTAAAAGCGCCGCAGGAGACACCCTGCTCGCAGAGGAGCGCTTCCATGACAGCCACGGTACTACCTTTACCGTTTGTGCCAGCAACGGTAATTGTTGTTGCGGAGGGTGACAGCAGGTCCAAGCGTTCCGCCACTTCACCGCAACGAGCTAATCCGAGGTCGATCGCCGAAGGGTGAAGCTCCTCGAGCTCAGAAAGCCAGGTGCCGAGAGATTTCGCGTCCACCCGTATGGTTTACGAGGCTAGCGCGATATTAGTAAATTTCGACAACACCCTTGCAAGCGTGTCGCGCATCTCAGCACGGGGAATAATCATATCGATAGCGCCGTGCTCGAGTAGGAACTCGCTACGCTGGAATCCTCTGGGCAATTTTTGCCTAATGGTCTGCTCAATAATGTTGGGCCCAGCGAAACCTGCTCGCGCGTCAGGCTCCGCGACATTGATATCGCCCAACAGAGCAAGCGATGCGGAAACGCCACCATAAATGGGGTCAGTCATTACCGAGACATAGGGAACCCCTGCCGCCTTCAGACGCTCTATGACTGCCGATGTTTTCGCCATTTGCATCAGCGAGATAAGGGCTTCCTGCATGCGAGCACCGCCAGAGGCAGCGAAGCAGATCAGGGGTATGCCATTTTCAAGGGCCACGCCTGCAGCACGAGTGAACTTCTCTCCAACCGCATAGCCCATTGATCCACCATGAAAGTTAAATTCAAAGGCCACCGCCACCACATCAAGACCGTGAAGTGTTCCTCTGTACGCAATGATCGCATCCTTCTCGCCCGTGCTCTTTTGAGCTGCCGTAAGGCGGTCGCGGTAGCGTTTCTTATCTTTAAACTTAAGTCGATCAATCGTTTCTAACTCTGGAAAGAGCTCAGTACGGCCTGATTCATCGAGAAAGAGATCAAGCCGACGCCGTGCGGTGATACGCATGTGATGATCGCACTTCGGACATACTTCGGCGTTGCGCTCTAGATCCGGGCGGTAGAGCACGGAATCGCACTTTGCACATTTTCGCCACAGCCCTTCAGGAACATTTGCGCGCTTTTCGGTGTCCGCCTTTCTCACCCCAGACGGAATTATCTTATCGATCCAACTCATGTAAGCCCCCTGCTCGAGTCAGCGCGCAGTATACGTTGATGACGCTTTTACTTGGAAGTTGCCAAATTTACGCCAGTTCTTATCGTTGAGATCAATGAATTTGCGGTTTCAATTGCAGTTGCAGCATTCCCCTTGGATGCGAAGTCCGACGCGACACAATCCACCAATGCGCTTCCGACGACAACTGCGTCAGCACAACCGGCAACCGTAGCAGCAGTCTCAGCGTCCTTAATACCAAAACCTACAGCTACGGGCAGGTCTGTGTATCCACGAATGAGCGATAGATGTGCCTCTACTGCTTGAGTGTCAAGATG
>CBFHQN010000049.1:3581-14176 GCA_965657765.1 Luminiphilus sp.
CTCGTGGCGCTGAAGCTCGACGGTCATTGCCGACACTTCCTCCGGTGGTAGATCAACAGTGATCAAGCCATCGATCCCGGCCTCGGCGCAGGCGTCAGCCACAAAGGCATAGCCATGCCGCTCCAGTGGATTGGCATATCCCATGAGCACTAGCGGTGTTGTCGTGTTAGACCGTCTGAATTCCTCCACCAGTGCGAGGGTCGATTTGAGGCTCGTGCCTCCCTCAAGCGCTCGCTCGTGCCCCTTCTGAATTGTCGGCCCTTCGGACATTGGATCGGAGAACGGTACGCCCACTTCAATGATGTCTGCTCCCGCATCAACCAATGCGTGCATTAGGGGGACTGTGAAATCCTCATAAGGATCGCCCGCCACCAAGTAAGGGATAACCGCGCGCCGACCTTCACTTTTTAATTGCTCAAAGAGCGGACCCAATCGGGACATTAGTTTGCTCCCAATTCGATGCCATCGATCTCAGCAACGGTCAGGATATCTTTGTCGCCTCGCCCTGAAAGATTGACAATAATGTGCTGGTCCGGGGACATTGTTGCCGCAAGTTTTTCCGCATAGGCCAGCGCGTGAGCTGTCTCAAGCGCCGGCATAATTCCCTCAACGCGCGTTACGCGATGGAAAGCCGCAAGCGCCTCCGTATCGGTAGCATCAACGTAATTAACCCGGCCAATATCTTTCAACCAAGAGTGCTCTGGCCCAACGCCCGGATAATCAAGGCCTGCTGAGACAGAGTGGGTATGCATGATTTGACCGTTCTCGTCCTGCATAAGATAGGTACGATTGCCATGTAACACGCCAGGAATGCCCGCACTGAGAGGTGCTGCGTGTTCTCCAGTGCTAACGCCTTTACCACCCGCTTCTACGCCGTACATAGCGACGTCATGGTCTGCAAGAAATGGATGGAAAAGTCCTATTGCATTCGAGCCACCGCCTACGCAGGCAACAAGTGCGTCGGGTAATTTTCCTGTCATCGCCAAGGACTGAGCTCGCGCCTCGCGGCCAATCACACTTTGGAAATCACGAACCAGCATGGGGTAAGGGTGTGGCCCTGCCACTGTCCCGATAATATAGAACGTGTCGTCAACATTGGTCACCCAGTCTCTGAGCGCCTCGTTCATGGCATCTTTAAGCGTCTTCGATCCAGAGGTTACGGGAACGACCGTGGCGCCGAGTAATTTCATGCGGTAAACGTTTAACGCTTGTCGTCGGACATCTTCTTCGCCCATGAAGACATGGCATTCAAGGCCAAGACGCGCAGCAACTGTTGCGCTTGCCACACCGTGCTGGCCAGCACCGGTCTCTGCGATTACGCGCTTTTTACCCATGTACTTAGCGAGCAACGCCTGCCCAATGGTGTTGTTAACCTTGTGAGCGCCCGTATGATTCAGGTCCTCTCGCTTTAAATAAATTCGGCCACCACCAATCATGTCTGACCATCGGGATGCTTCGTACAACGGAGATGGACGCCCCACGTAATGTGCCAAATCAAGATCAAATTCACGCAGGAAAACCGGATCATCTTTCAGGGAATCATACAGCGCTTCGAGCTCTGCCAGAGCTGACATCAGGGTCTCCGCGACAAACTTGCCGCCGTAAACACCGAAACGGCCGTTCTCGTCTGGGACCTGCGCATAGAGGTCTGGATTGATATCTATTGTCATTTGACTATCACCTTGTCGGCTCGCTTGGCCGCTCTAATAAACCGATACAACTTGTCATGGTCCTTCTTACCCGGACTGACCTCTACCCCGCTGCTTACGTCCACCGCATTTGGGGTCGCTATTCTAATGGCTTCTTCAACGTTTTCCGCGTTTAATCCGCCTGCAAGGACACGATGTCCAATATTTTTTTCAGGCATAAGCCGCCAGTCGAAGGTTTTACCCGTTCCACCATGCTCACCCGGCATTTGCGTGTCGAATAAATAAGCCCGCGCATTGCGATGGGCTGTCACAATTTCTGACATCTTTACTGCACTCGAGACCGGCACACTCTTCACATACGGTCGATTGAATGAGCTGCAAAACTCAGGTGTCTCATCACCATGAAATTGCAACTGGGATAGCGGGCAGTGATTGAGTACCGTTTCCACGTAATCAGCGTCTGCGTTGACGAACAATCCGACAACGGAGGTATACGGTGAGACATTTGAAATAATGTCTGCCGCCGCCTCGGGGTTTACGAAGCGCTTGCTACCCTCGTAAAAGATGAGTCCAATCGCGTCCGCACCGGCCTCGACGGCAGCCACCGCGTCGTCAGTCCTAGTAATGCCGCAAATCTTAACTTGCACGTTGGCTGTTCCCAAAAGTCGGCGAGTGTATCAAATCTTGAGCGACATGAACGCAGGAGCATCAGCTACCAGGGGGATATTGAAGTGATCAGGGTATCGAACACCCACCAAGTAGAGCCCGGCCCCGGCGGCGGTATCGCCCGCCACTGTTCGATCTTTGCCATCAAACACCTTGGAGAACCATTGCTGATCCCGTAATCCAGCACCTACTAGCAGAAGACTTCCGACGATATTCCGAACCATATGATGGAGAAAGGCATTTGCCTCAAGATCGATCCACACAAAATCCCCACGCCGCTCAACTGATATCGAGATCATGTTTCGCCAAGATGTTGAGGACTGGCAGCTTGCAGCGCGAAAGGCACTGAAGTCATTTTCCCCCAATAAGGCTAGAGCCGCCTCGTTCATCAAATTGGCGTCAAGTGGGCGCTTGTAATGGGTGACTAACCCCGTCAACTGCGCGGGCTTTGTTGGCGAATTGCAAATAACGTAACGATAAAGGCGAGAGTTCGCACTAAATCGTGCGTGAAAATCGGGGTTAACCTCGCCAGCCCAGTGAATCGAGACAGCGTCAGGTGTTTCACTGTTTACCCCGAACACCCAAGACTTCAGGCTTCGTCCGACGGGATCATCGAAGTGCACAATTTGACCCGAGGCATGAACTCCCGTATCCGTCCTCCCGGCACAAAAAGTTTTGATAGGGGTATTCGCAATTTTGGATAACCCTGCTTCGAGTGCCTCTTGAACTGTGGGAACACTCAGGTTGGTCTGCGCCTGCCAGCCGTTGAAGGCGGCACCGTGGTATTCAACACGTAGTGCCACTCGCGAATTGGCAGCGAGAGCTTTATCTGAGAACTGCATAAGACTTACTCGATGGACGCGAGCAACTGTTTAGCAACCTCTACTTGAGCTTCATCACCCATAGACATTGCGGTCTCTAGGAGGTCTTTGGCCCCCGTCTTGTCGCCCATATCGAGATAAGCTCGCGCGAGATCAAGTGCTGTTTCCGCTGGATCCTCGTCGCTATCAAGCATCCCTGAGGTATCGCCTTCTTCGGGTAGTGCTCGTTCCGAGTTAGCTGCTTCCTGAAAGTCCAGATCCAAGGAGACGTCAACCTCATTAGGCTCATCCGACTCAACCGCCTCTGACTTAACCATCTCTGACTCAGTCGCAAGCGCTTTTGCCGCAGCGTCCCCTTCAAGAATATCACTCACGCCCGAAAGCTTTGCGACAGCGATGGACATCGCATCGCGATCTGCCGTTCGCTCAATTGTCATCATCAAACGCTTAGCTTCTTCGATGCGATCAAGAGAAATGTATATCTCTAACATCTTCAGTAACCCCGATGCATTGTTGGGTTCCGCGGCCGACGCCGCCTCGAGCGTGTCCAAGGCGTGCTGGTGACGTCCGTAAGCAACGTAGATATCGGCCTCAGCAATTGCATCTGCCAACGATTGATCGGCGGCATATCCTGTAAGCAACGACTCTCCGTAGCCTTTTGATGCCTCTGATTCATTGGGCTCGCCCAGAGTCTCACTGTGCGAGGGCACAGGAAGCAAATCATCCAATGACGTATCAAAGTTATCGGGCGCAGACACTATGGGCGCACCAGAGACCGACGCCTCGACCCCTCCTAATCTACGCCGAGCAATATAGGCTAAAGCAGCTAAAGCAGCTAAAGCAGCTAAAGCTGCGACTAGCAAAGCCCAGAGGGTGCCGTTACCAGCCGACTTTGACTCGGTTTGATCTGTGGGGCTCTCAGGAGCTGGCGTTGATCCAACAACGCTCGCTACAGGGCGTTTTGCCAGCTCTGCTTTGAGTGCAGCTATTTCCTGATCCTTTGAAGCCACAACGCCTTGTATTTCACTTAGCTGATCGCTCAACGTTGAGAGCCGCGCCTCAATGGCGGCTAGGTCATTGGTGGCTAATTCAGTTGCGTCGCTTCGGATTGGATTCGACTCGGCGTTGATCCTAGATGAAGCTGATACCGCGTCAGTCGGGGTGAACGCAGTGCGCTCCGTAATGGACTCAGGGTTTAAATTACGCTCCGATACCGAACCTTGGAAGGTTTCGATTTCATTATCAGCGACGATGCGGAGTCCTCGGGGAGCAGCAGGCCTTTTCCACTCACCCCACTGATCAACGACTCGCTGCGCGGCTTCTCGCGCTGACAGAGACCCATCAACAGTCGAGGGAATTTCGAGCAGTACGCCCGCGCGAATGCCATTAATGTTGTTCCGCAGAAACTTCCCGGGGTTCTTGTCTTTTATCGCAAGCATCATTTGATCGGTTGAGACGCCCTCTCCTTTGAACCTCGCAGCAATGGCGCCTAAGGTATCGTTCGGCGCAACACGGTATTCGCCTGGTCCCAATATATTCTTGGAGTCTCGCGATGAACCCCGGCTAACATCACTTTTTACCGATTGAACTTGGGGCCTTGGCCTCAGGTCGAGAAAAACCGTGTACTCCCTCAGCACTCTGCCCTCGGGCCATTTAAGTTCAACAAGGAAATTCAAATAAGGTTCGCGGATTGGGTTTGCAGTCGTGACACGTATCGCCGATGACTCAGCACCCTGCATGTCCGTTTCAAAAATAAGCGCGCCGAGACTGTAGTGGCGCTCAATACCCAGCCGCTCGAAATCTGCCAATGATGCCAATGAGGCGATGACCTCAGACTCAGACAGATCTTTTGGGTCCAAGATGGCAATGTCTGCCGACAGAGGTTCATTCACATAGGAATTGACCACTATGTCCCCTACGCCGATCGCTGATGCACTATGCGAGATAGTGGACGCTATCACCGCGGCTAATAACCGGTAGGTTCGTCTGATCAACATGGCAAAGGCATTCCCCCTTCGCCAATGGTAACGCGGCATCAACAGTTTGTCAGAGGTATTTTTCGATCAGAACTTCTGCGATTTGAACAGAATTTAAAGCCGCACCTTTACGCAAATTGTCAGAGACCACCCATAAGTCCAATCCCATGGGGTGGCTGATGTCTTCGCGTATTCGACCTACATAAACCGGATCAGATCCTGCCGCCTCGGATACGGGTGTCGGATAGCCGCCATCAGCTCGAGTATCGATCACCTCAACGCCAGGTGCCCTCTCGAGTAAAGCCTGCGCTTCAGCTGCGGTTATTGGCTGCTTGGTCTCAATGTGCACGGCTTCTGAATGTCCGTGAAAAACTGGAATTCGTACGCAGGTAGGATTCACTGAGATAGTCTCATCCTCAAAAATCTTCTGGGTTTCCCAGACCATTTTCATCTCTTCACGCGTGTAACCGTTTTCCTGGAAGGTATCGATATGCGGCAGTGCGTTGAAAGCAATCTGCTTGGGATAGACCTTTGACTCAGCAGGCTGTCCATTCAGCAAACGCGCCGTTTGCGCAGCGAGCTCTTGTATGGCTGACTTGCCTGTGCCGCTGACCGCCTGATAGGTGGCCACATTTATCCTGGCGATACCAACAGCATCGTAGATAGGCTTTAACGCAACTAACATCTGAATAGTGGAACAATTTGGATTTGCGATGATATTTCTATCGGCAAATCGGTCCAGTGCATGGCTGTTAACCTCGGGCACCACCAGCGGAATATCCTCATCCCGTCGAAAGTGTGAAGTGTTGTCAATAACAACGCAGCCCGCGGCTGCAGCCTTTGGTGCATACTCAGCACTGATCGAGCCTCCGGCTGAGAAAAGCCCTATTTCGGCCTGGGAGAAATCAAATTCCGCCAAGTTTTGAACTGTAATCCGCTTGCCCTTAAAGCTACGTGTCGTGCCGGCTGACCGCTCAGATGCCAACAAATAGAGATTTTTGACTGGGAAATTCCGCGACTCAAGGAGCTCGAGGAGCACCTCACCCACCGCACCGGTCGAACCTACGATAGCTACGTTATATGTCTTCATGATCTTTCCAATTACCTACAATACGCTTAGCGCTGCAACTACGGCATCGCCCATGTCAGTAGTCGAGCAAGCCGACTCTCCAGGCGCTGCGATGTCGCCCGTACGCAATCCACTGTCAAGCACTCGCTCAACCGCAGTTTCGATTGACTTAGCCGCGGCGTCTTCATTGAGCGAGTAACGCAATAGCATCGCTGCAGACAGGATAGTTGCAAGAGGGTTCGCTTTGCCCTGACCTGCTATATCTGGTGCCGAACCATGCACCGGTTCATAAAGACCTCGTGACTCAGAATTGAGCGACGCAGAGGGCAGCATGCCAATAGAACCCGTCAGCATGGCCGCCGTATCAGATAAAATATCGCCGAATAGATTGCCCGTGAGCACAACGTCGAACTGCTTGGGTTCGCGAACAAGCTGCATTGCCGCATTATCGACGTACATATGACTAAGTTCGA
This sequence comes from Luminiphilus sp., assembly GCA_965657765.1. GTDB lineage: Bacteria > Pseudomonadota > Gammaproteobacteria > Pseudomonadales > Halieaceae > Luminiphilus. The sequence continues at coordinate 10,236 of CBFHQN010000049.1, forward strand.
CGTCTGCGTACTCCGATGCGAGCTCGGAGACGATCTCACGCCAAAGCATGGTCACTTCCAGCACGTTCGCCTTATCAACCGAACACAATCGACCGCCCCGCTTTCGAGCAAACTGAAAAGCCAGATGTGCAATGCGCCGAATTTCAGCTTCGTCATACACATCGGTGTTGAATCCTCGGCGTAATCCAGATTCGTCGGCCTCAACGCCACGGGGCTCTCCAAAATAAATCCCACCCGTGAGTTCCCTGACGATCAAGAGATCGAGTCCCGCAACTAACTCTGGCTTCAGACTGGAAGCATCCGCCAGCTGCGGATACAGCAGAGCTGGCCGCAAATTGCAGAAGAGATCTAGATCTGCTCGAATCGCTAGCAGTCCTCTCTCAGGGCGCTCAGCAGCGGGTAAACCATCCCAAGCAGGTCCGCCCACCGCGCCCAACAAAATCGCGTCGGCTGCTTTGGCCAGTTTTCTAGTGGATTCCGGATAAGGAGCGCCACTGTTGTCGATTGCGATACCACCAAGATCGGCCGTAGAAAAATCGATAGTGAAGCCGTGAAACGACGCCACCGCCTCCATTACTCGCTCTGCCTCGCCAACGACCTCCGGGCCGATCCCGTCTCCGGGGAGCAGTAGAACGCTGTGCCGACTCACAAATTCACCTCGTTAAAAAGCCAGGGCTGGGACGCTTTATGCTTTGCCTCAAACTGCGAGATCGCCTCCTCGCGTTTGAGCGTAATCCCGATGTCGTCGAGTCCCTGAAGCAAGCAGTTGCGCCTGAAAGGGTCGACCGTAAAGCTTACGCTGCGACTCGCACTTACCCAGACTTTCTGATCTTCTAGATCGATTTTGAGGTTTAACGACTCTCCCGACGCTATTCGATCAAAGAGTGCATCAACCTCACTCTCCGGAAGCTCAACTGGCAATAAACCGCTTTTGAACGAGTTGTTCTTGAAAATATCGGCAAAACTTGGGGCGATGACGCACCGAATTCCGAATTGGTCGAGGGCCCATACGGCGTGCTCACGACTCGAGCCACAGCCAAAGTTTTCTCGCCCCAGTAGAATAGTCGCGCCTGAAAAGCGCGACTGATTCAGGCTGAACTCGGGGTTTTCCCGTCGCTCGGCAGATGGATTCGCCTCGTCATAGGGGTCGCTGTAACGCAACTCATCAAAAAGGTTAGGGCCAAACCCTGTGCGCTTAATGGACTTCAAAAATTGCTTGGGAATGATGAGGTCGGTATCGACATTGGCACGATCAAGCGGGACAACTAAGCCTTCCAAACTCGTAAACGCTTTCACTCTTTAGCCCTCCAAGTCAGCAGGATGGGTGAAGGTACCCGACACAGCTGCTGCGGCAGCCATTGACGGGCTGACCAGGTGCGTACGACCACCGAAGCCTTGCCTTCCCTCGAAATTACGATTCGACGTCGATGCGCAGCGCTTACCCGGCTCGACTTTATCTGCGTTCATGGCAAGGCACATCGAACAGCCGGGTGCACGCCATTCCATACCCGCTGCAGTAAAGATCTGATCGAGTCCCTCGGCTTCCGCCTGCGCTTTCACTAAACCTGAACCAGGCACCACCAATACCCGTTCGACGTTTTGCGCTTTTTGGCGACCTTGAACAATCTCAGCAGCGGCACGCATATCCTCGATTCGCGCATTAGTACAAGACCCAATAAAAACCATGTCCACAGCTACATTACTGAGTGGTATACCTTCCTCGAGCCCCATATACTCGAGTGCTCGTGCAAGCGACTTTTTGGCAGTCTCATCCACTAGATCAGCTGACCGAGGCACTCTCCCCTCGATAGAGGTCACCATCTCTGGAGAAGTCCCCCAGGTGACTTGAGGTGCGATCTCAGAAGCATCCAAAACCACCTCATGGTCGAAAACTGCATCATCGTCGCTGTGTAGCGATAGCCAGTATTCCCGGGCTTGGTCCCACTGCTCGCCCTTGGGTGCCATTGGGCGACCTTCAACATAATCGAGCGTCGTAGCGTCGACAGCTACCATGCCTGCGCGCGCACCGGCTTCAATCGCCATGTTGCAAAGCGTCATACGCCCCTCCATCGACAGTGAGGTAACGGCAGAGCCCGCGAATTCGAGTGCACAACCCGTTGCACCAGCAGTTCCAATACGTCCAATTACCGCAAGTGCGAGATCTTTCGCAGAGACGCCTTTTTGAATCTCGCCTTCAACAGTGACGCGAAAATTCTTCATCTTTTTCGTCAGCAAACATTGCGTTGCCAGCACATGCTCGACTTCCGACGTGCCAATACCATGTGCCAGCGCACCAAATGCGCCGTGAGTCGAAGTGTGAGAATCGCCACAAACTATGGTCATACCGGGCAAAGTCGCGCCCTGCTCTGGGCCCATGACGTGGACAATTCCCTGACGCTGATCGGCGAGGTCAATGAGCGGGATCTTAAAGTCATCGCAATTTTCATTGAGCGTCTCCAACTGCAGTCGACTGGTGGTATCAGCAACGCCTGAGTAGCCTGCCAGGGACCTTTCGTCAGGATCGGTAGAAACATTGTGATCTGGAACCGCCACGTTTGCACTTAGGCGCCGTGGTAGTCGGTTCTGTAAGCGCAACCCCTCAAATGCTTGCGGCGACGTCACCTCATGAATCAGGTGTCGATCGATATAGATTAGCGCAGAGCCATCATCGCGCTCGTCAACAAGGTGCGCGTCCCACAGCTTATCGTAAAGCGTGCGTCCCATATTAAGATCCTTTGTAAACGTGTGGAGCAGCATCGCTGCTCAGCTGTTTTCGTGATTGCGCCGCGCGGGCGCCAGCGGCGCGGAGTCTACCATAAAGGTACTAATTATGCTGATGCGTCATCCATCGCAACGCTTGGCGATAAAAGTCCAGAAAACTGTCACTGATGCCTGAGCATTTATTTTGCAATGCGGTAGCTAACGCCGATTTAACTGAGCATATGTCAGGATCCGGGTTCCGTAATTTAACGAAGCACTGGGCCAAAAAGTGAGCGCTTAATTTACAGACTCGAGGGGTTCAACAATGGGGCATCCCAAAACTCGACGCGCCGCACTAAAGACGCTTTAAGCATTATGTTTGATAGCCCAACATCGATGTATTCCTTGCGAACGATCAAAATCTAAATCGATAGTCGATGAGGTAATCTCCTCAACGGCAAACCGCTCGATCACCTCGGATTCCAACTCAAACTTACGGTGGTTGTTTGAAAAGTAGAGGATGCCGTCCTTTTCTAATCGCCCCATAGCGCTTGAGATGAGGGCCAGATGGTCACGCTGAACATCAAAATGCTTTTCCGTAGACTTTGAATTAGAAAATGTCGGTGGGTCCAGCAAGATGATGTCGTATCGTGATTCGTCGCTCGCTAACCACCTCATAACATCCGATTTTATTGCCCGGTTTTGTGACTCTGCCAGTCCATTACTAGCGAGGTTTTCTTTAAACCAATCAAGATAGGTGTTGCTTAGATCAACACTGGTCGTAAATCTGGCGCCCCCTAAGGCAGCCTGAACACTGGCTACACCCGTGTAGGCAAAGAGATTAAGAAAACGTTTACCGCGCGCCTCGCGCTGTATTCGCTGTCTTATGGGCCGATGATCGAGAAATAGGCCTGTGTCGAGGTAATCATGCAGATTCACCCAGAGGCGAGCACCTAGCTCTCTGACTTGATGGCGTTCACCCCGCTGAGACACCCTCTCGTATTGCCGAACTCCGCGCTGGCGCTCGCGGCGCTTTAGGCCGAACTTCGCGCGGTCTGAAACGTTGAAGACAACCTGGCACGCTTCTACTACCTCATTAAACCGTCGGGTTGCGTCTGCCTCACTCACTGATTTTGGTGCCGCGTATTCTGCGATGTGCAAGTAACCCCCGTAAACATCGATGGCGACCGCATATTCCGGCATGTCGGCATCGTAAAGCCGAAAACATTCAACCTCATTCT
>CBFHQN010000049.1:14186-14518 GCA_965657765.1 Luminiphilus sp.
GCGCCACTTTTGGAGTCGCTTCAAATTCTTGCGCAAGCGGTTAGCAAACATTTGGGCGCCTTCGGAGAGCGCCAGCAAACTTTGATCACCGGAAACCCCTTTCGGTTCGCTACTGTCCCGACCACTGCGTAGCTCATTGTCAGTGGTCAAATCAAATAGATATAAGCCTATGTCCAAGGGGCCACTCTTAAACTTATAGTTCTTGTGACTTCTGAGACCCGTGCACCGCGCGTGTGATGTATCGGCTGCAAGCACTGCCGCCTGCCAACCTAAAAACTCTGTATGCAAGACGCGACCAAGAGCCGTGTACAACTTTTTAACAGCCTCATCAG
>CBFHQN010000050.1:0-9646 GCA_965657765.1 Luminiphilus sp.
GACCTTGTTTTCATTGGCAAGCCAATCGGTGGTGGCGAATTGCGCGAGCTCATTGTCAAAGTACTCTAGCGCGTACCTAAGACTCTCCTCGGTCCAATCATCGGCGCCAAAACCCGTGATTCTGTATCGATATTGCAACTGCTCTCCGAGGCCATCGGTATCGCCCAGGCGTTTGAGCACAGCAATCCATTCCGAAAGTGCAATGATTTGCTTATCCGTCGTCAAACCTGCATTCAGCCGCAAGTTGTGAAGACCTTGTTGAAACAATCGTGCCGCTGACTCTGGCTGGTTTAGCTTTACGGCGTCATGTGCGAGATCAATCCATTTTTGTCCGAGCGATTGATCGTATGCGCCAAGTCTGGATTGAAGCTCCAGGACCTCCTGCACGCGTCGCTCGTGAGCCAAAAGCGTTGCGGAGTCTAAAATTAAGTCGTCTTCAATACTCAGCCCATCAATCTCCTCGACGTACATACCGATAGGCTGAGGCACAAGCACAGCGAAGGCCGGCAGCGATTGCAGCAGAGCCCAGAGGAGACAGCCCGATAGCGCGTTTTGATTTTTCATTCCATGAATATAACGCAAAAAAAGCCCGCACGATGGCGGGCAAAAAAAACCTGGGCGTCACAACTAAATCACAAACGCCCTTGAATTATAGGTAGCCCTAATATTAGTTCAAATTTATTATTATCATTGAAAGCATTCTTCGGGGTTATATCTTATGGATACCAGCCAACTATCGCGGGTAGATCTTAACCTTCTTGTTGCCCTGCACGTCCTTTTGGAAGAGAAAAGTGTATCCCGAGCAGCAGAGCGACTGCATGTCACGCAGCCCGCCATGTCAAAAACGCTGAATCGCTTGCGGGAAACCTTTGACGACCCACTCTTTGCGAGAAGCAAGCGCGGTATTCAACCAACGCCTCGTGCTGAAGCGCTCTCCAGTCAACTCGTTAACGTCCTCGGCGACATCGAATCGTTACTCGATGCGGGCGAATTCAGCCCCAACGCCTTCCGAGGCGAAATCGTGATAGCCATCTCTGAATATGTCGGCTTCACCTTACTCCCCTCACTTACGTCTAGACTCGAGACGCGCGCGCCGAAACTAAAGCTGCGCACCATTACGCGAGCAGAGCATCAACTTGATCTGTTAGCTGATGGCTCTTTGGATTTTGCTATACAGCTTAGCCGCCCTTCCTACACTCGGGAGTTCCGTCATCATGAGCTTGCCAGTTCTCCCCTCGCGGTTTTTGTGCGAAGAGATCATCCGTTAACCCAACAGCCCATTGATGAAAAGAGCCTCGGGCTGTTCCCCCAGATCAATCTGTATGTAGCTGATAGAAATGAAGTTGCGGAGGTGGACCAATCCGCGTCAGACATTCTGGGAAGTGCAAAGGGTAGCTTAGAGACTTCCCATCTACTGACCGCGTTTGAAATCTTGCGTAGCACCAACTACACCTTGGTATGCCCTTCCTATATGGCGCGCAACGATGGCGCAACTAAAGACCTCGTGACCCTGCCCATCCCGGAACATCTTGGAAGGACGATCGAATACTCACTCGTTGCCCATCAGCGGACAGAGCGATCGCCCATTCACCAATGGTTTTGGAATGAAGTGATTGATGCCGTGCGAGCCCTGCGTGTCCGAACGGTACATCGAGGCTAATCATCACCCTATTCGTCTTCAGCTGTGCCATAATCCGCGCCGATTTCTCCGGAGTCCAGCATGGGTAAAAAAGCCAGACCGCCAATTCCGCTGTTAAGCGGTAAAATCATCGAGACTCACTGTCACCTTGACTACCTAAGTGGCGACGAGCTGATTGGCACTATCAGCAGATCTCGAGATGTCGGTGTGGAGAAAATCATCACCATTGCTGTGTCAGAAGATAATCAGGCAACGGTTCGAGATATCGCGGAATCAGACCCAAATGTTTGGTGTACACAAGGCCTGCATCCCCATGAAGCAGCGTCCTGGAGCGAGACTTTCGGCAAGGACCTTAGGTTAAACGCAAGACATCCTAAGGTACTTGCGGTCGGTGAGATTGGTCTCGATTACTACTACGAACACGCAGACCCCAAAACGCAAATCGCCGCTTTCGAGGGGCAACTCGCGGTGGCTGTTGAACACGATAAGCCTGTTGTCATTCATACCCGCGAGGCTGAGGAAGACACCAAGGCTGTGCTTGGGGCTGTATCCACATCATTAACGAAAAAAGGTGTCATCCATAGCTTCACGAGTAGCCTCGATCTTGCTGCTTTTTGCCTCGGCGAGGGTTTCTATCTGGGGTTCAATGGAATCGCCACATTCAAGAACGCTGAGAACGTTCGAGAAGTCATAAGAGCAACACCAATCGAGCGCATCCTCCTAGAAACAGACGCACCCTATCTCACACCGGTACCTTATCGCGGCGTGCCCAATGCGCCCTTTTATCTGCCTTTTATTGCACAAACAGTGGCTGATCTGAAGCAAGTGAGCGTAGAAGAACTACTGTCGGTGACCTACCAGAATAGTCTGGACTGCTTTTTTTAAGATTTACTATGACCTTTGATATCGGACAACGGTGGATCAGCCATGCTGATCTCGAGCTTGGCTTGGGCATTTGTGTTGAGGCCGATGCGCGACGCGTCACCTTGCTGTACCCCTCTGCTGAAGAAGAGCGCACTTACGCACTCGATCGCGCACCGCTCACGCGCTATGAGCTTAAAGCCGGCGATAAGTTGACCCACATCGATGGACGCATCCTTGAGGTGACAGAAGTGTGCCCTCTCGGAAATACGCTGAGCTACGAAGCTATGGAGCCAGAGAGCGGCGAGACATTCTCGGTGCACGAGCAGTTCATTGCGCCGGAGGTTTCTGTCAACACGCCGCAAGATCGCCTGCTCAACAATCAGCTCGATAAAATTGGGGATTTCCTGCTGCGCTTTGAGACTCTAACGGAGCGCGCTCGTTATCAAGCAAGCAACACATCCGGACTTATTGGCGCACGAACCTCGCTGTTATCGCATCAGCTTTTCGTGGCAAGCGAGGTAGGACGTCGTTTGGCGCCAAGGGTGCTTCTTGCTGACGAGGTTGGTCTTGGCAAGACCATTGAGGCAGGTCTCATACTCTCGCAGCAGTTTTTACGCGGCCGCGCACAGCGCGTTTTCGTCGCGGTACCCGATCCCCTGCTACACCAATGGCTGGTCGAGATGCTGCGCCGCTTTAATCTGCAATTTTCTATTTACGATGACGCACGCTTCGAGGCAGAGGAAGGCGCTTTTGACTTCGGAAACGATCAACTGGTGCTCTCGCCGTGGTCTTTCATCAAGCACAACGACACAGCGCGGATGTTGTTGCTCGAATCAGATTGGGATTTTGTCATTGTCGATGAAGCCCACCACCTCAACCTGGGTGAAGAGGCACAAGATGAGCTCGATGTCACCCTAACGCAGTTGGCACGCACCAGCCGTGGCTTGCTCTTACTGACGGCGACGCCTGGACAATCTGGCGTCGATAGCCACTTCTCACGACTCCAGTTACTCGATCCTGACCGTTTCTCAGATCTCGACAAATTCACCGAGGAGCAGCGTCAATTCGAGCAAACCTACGAGCTCATTGAAAGTCTTCGTGCTGGAGAGGATGTGTCCAACCTCCCCGCGGGCATTGATCCAACGCAATCAGCCGATGACATTGTCCAGTCGCTGGTCGATCAATACGGCACGGGACGTGTACTGTTCCGGAATTCACGCAAATCGGTTTCAGGCTTCCCGCAACGCATTTTGCATCAATACGAGTTACCTCAAGATGACGCAGACGTGTCTGTCGCTAATAGCCACAGAACAAAATGGCTTGCGACCTTATTGAAGAGTCTCAAGTCACAAAAAGTGCTTGTTATTTGCCGAGCCAAAGCAACAGCCATGGAGCTTGAACACTACCTCCACCTACAAGCCGGTATTCGCTGCGCATCCTTCCACGAGGATCTGTCGCTACTGGAGCGCGATCGAGCGGCAGCCTACTTCGCAGATGAGGAAAGCGGTGCTCGGGCCCTCATCTGCTCAGAGATAGGCAGTGAGGGAAGAAATTTCCAATTTAGCCAGCATCTCGTGTGTTTCGACCTGCCACACCATCCTGACTTACTCGAACAGCGGATAGGCCGGCTGGATCGTATTGGACAACGCGGTGACGTTAATATTCATGTCCCTATTGCGCCAAATACCACTGAATCGGTGCGTTTCACGTGGTTCCACGAGGGTCTCAATAGCTTTGAGACGAGCTGCTCCGTAGGACACCTTATCTACGATGAGCTTGGCGACGCGTTGCAAGCGAGCGAAGAACAAAGCCAGCTTTCCCCAGAGCTTTTGCAGCAAACCATTACGCTTAGAAATCAACTGAACCAGCAAATGGATCGAGGCCGCGATCGATTGCTGGAGCTCAGCTCGCATAAACCAAATCTTGCACGTGAATTGATCGGTGAGATCGAGAGCAACGAGAGAACCTCAGAGTTGCAACGGTTTACCGACAACCTGTTTGACAGACTCGGCATTCACACTGAAGAAGGTTTCGAGAACAGCTTGATTCTAAAGCCCTCAGAGAATCTCGTTACGGGGGAATTGCCTTTCCTCGATGACGGCGGGATTACCTGCACCTTCGAGCGTGACACAGCCCTTGCCAGAGACGATCTTCATTTCCTCACTTGGGAACATCCGCTGGTGAAGGAAACCATTGATATCGTCTATAACTCTGAACTCGGCAATGCCTCAGTGGCCATGATCAAGGCCAAAAGTATCAAGCCGGGAACTGTCATGGTCGAAACCCTTCATACTGCGGACTGTCCTGCTCCAAAACGTCTAGAGATCGGACGTTATCTCGATCAATCACCTTTGCGGTCACTGATCACACTCGACGGTCGTGATCTCGGCAAGGCAATCTCCTGCGAAAATCTGACCAAACTGATCAAGCCCGTCAGTATTACGCAGAGTGCCGGTGTCATTCGCGAACTGCGGCCCAAACTTGTTGCTGCGCTCGCTGAATTGGATAAGCGCGCTGAGGCACACGTGAAACTCCTGCAGGAAAAGGCACAAGCCACTGCTGAAAGCTCACTCCACGCCGAGGCGCATCGATTGCGCTCGCTGGGCGAACGCAATGGCTCGGTCAGGGAAGATGAAGTCTTGGCAGTGGAGCAATTGTTAACAGAGACAACGGAAGCCGTTTTGCGCGCCGAACCACGCTTGCAGGGTATCCGCGTGGTGGTAGCAACTTAGATCGACATCACGCTCTGGTGGACGCTCTGAGTCGATGCACAGCGCTGGCGGGAGGATCTATGAAGAACCCGGGAAATAGCTTGGCTTTGAATGGGCCACAGCGGGTAGGTGTCTCCACTGCCCCGCCGCCCCCCGTTACCTCAGGCCAGTGACGCGGTGTCAACTCGTGAGACCTGAGACTTCACGCCCAAGAACTAAGAACTAAGAACTAAGAACTAAGAACTAAGAACTAAGAACTAAGAACCAAGACCATAGACCTGAGATCTCAGATCCGCTTGCATAAATCAGCGAGCTGGTTGGTACCAGATCGCTGAAGAATAGGCGCGTTCCTGAATAACATCGGGACGTCGGGTGTCGACATCACCCCCCAGGGCAATCTTGTCTAACAAACTATGACGGGGTGTCGGCACCTCGAGCACACGCACGTAATAAAACGCGCGCATTGCTGGGTCAAACTCTGGATCCGTCCACGCGGCTGACAAATTCGCTGCTCCAGCTTCATTGCTCCACGTTCCAGTCTCAAGATTTACTGTATTGGGCACGGGCGCCAATGAGCCATCTTCCTGAAGCCGTTCGGCAGATGACCAAGCCACATCGAATACCTTCTCAAAGGAATCCCCAGACGCGTCCACCCAACCCTTCACGATCTGGATGCGATCGAGCGTTCCCGACTTAGGATCAGCCATGGCGTGCACCACAAATACGGGAGGCTGTGTATCAGTGGCTACAAGCTCACCGCCCATGGGGACGGCACCTGTGGCGCTGATCGATGATTGAGCGTCTAATAGTGATTCATCGATACCAAAGCCGCCGTAAAAGCGTACACCAATACGAGGTCCTGTGGTTGCATAGGTCTCACGCCGTTTCATAGCAGCAAGAATGCCTTCACGTGTGTTTTCCTCAGCCCACACAGCCGCCAGACCCTGTGCGCCCATGGCCCACCCAAAGGAGCTATTGGCGTTGTCAGACCAGCCGTCGAGCTTTGATGCAGGTGTACTATCCGTCGCAAATTTCCCGTGGAAGTTATTTTCTTCTGCAGCAGCAAGCCCTGTGTGCGCATCGGTGGAGCCTATGACACCAAACTGATAAGGATTGATCCCGATTTCCTGCTCGAGCTGCATACCACGCAGCAAGGCTGAACGAATGAAGTCGCCCTTCTCTGGTTTGTATTCGGTCCAACCTTTTTGAATGTAAAATGGGTAGTCCTCGAAATCCGCAAAGGGATCGTTCGGTGACAAGCTTGGATGAGTCTCAGAGTCCCCTTTGTATTGGGTGATCTCAACGATGGGTTCCCAACGTTTGCGTATCTCCGCGTAAGCCGGCCCTACAGGTTCGTTACGCATGGTTATGGTGTCGAACATAGAGCCTTTTGAAATATTCGAATTATGCGGTACCGCAATAAAGTTACCGCCAGTTTGCTCACTCGTCTTTTCCAACCACGCCCATAAGTCTTCTGGATAAAGACTGTCATCAGAGCCAAAGGGCTGAAAAACTTTTGCCGACTCTCCATCCAAGTCGGTCATTACGACACGGTGTAAGTTAGCCCCACCAGGAATCAAGCTGTACTCCCAACCCAGAATGGCTGAAAACTCACCGGGTCGGTTATTTGCCTCGGCCGCATCAGCAATATCGCTCCACGCTTGGTCTTCAATCGCAGGCAGTTTGGGGAAAACCGAATTACCAATGTTCTCCTCCCAGTCAGAAACCGCTTCCTGCGGCGTATCATAAGGATCAGGTAGTTGGTTATAAAAAAATTCGCGGCCATTTCCCGTGCTGATCGCATCTCGAATCAGATACTCGGCGTACCACAGCTTCAACTTCTGAATGAAGCCCAGGCCCTCCGCAGGTAATCCAACGTTGTAGAGCTGTCGGATATTCCCCAAGAACTCGGCATGGTCAGACACCACAAGGAAGTCTAACGGTGTCTCGAGTTGGACACGCGCTTTGTGTCCAGGGTGCTCAACGGGCAAGCCACGAGCAAACCGGTAAGCCTCATCAGGCCCTACGGAAAAATTCCTGTTAGTGAAGGCATCAAACGATCGATTGGTGTGAAGGTGTGTATCACCCCAATATATTTGTTTGTCAGCCGCATGTGCCGAGGCAGCCAACAGGCTGCCCAAGGCAACCGACACGAGTGCTTTTTTCATACTTATTCCGAGGGTGGACGCACTGCTCGTGCAACGTTCCACTATTTTCAACTATCGCCCTATCTATCTATCGGTGTTTCTATCTATCGGTGTTTCTATCTATCGGTGTTTCTATCTATCGGTCTTTCTACCGGTCTTTCCAGCTGTTGGACTTTCCAACTATCGGCCTTTCCAAACCGGTTTTTGCTTGTTAAAGAATGAGATGACGGCATTTTTTGCATCTTCGCTGTCTATGCAAATCGACTGTAGCGCCGCTTCCTTGCTAATGGTCTCATCCAAATTATGCGTTTGCCCAAAGTTCACTGCTGTCTTTGTGTAGCTAAGCGCCAGCGGCGATCGCTCCGCCACCTCTTGCGCATAGGCGAGACCGTCCTCACGTAAGGATGCATCAGGGAAGACACGATTGACCATTCCCATTGCCATCGCCTTATCAGCGCTCAGTTTTTCCCCCAGCGCCATCAATTCATAAGCACGTTTGGTTCCCACCAGCCTAGGTATCAACCAAGTAGCGCCACCGTCGGGCACCAGGCCAATCGCCGAGAACGGCTGGTAGAGATAGCTGCTCTCACCCATGCAAGCGAGGTCACAAGCCATGGCATAGGAATAGGCGATACCCGCACAAGGGCCATTAATAACAGCGATCCAGGGTTTTGAGCTGTTGTGGATGGCCAGCACGCCTGGCTTGTACTCAAAGTTCAGATCACTCTCAACGGCCTTACCATCGGCCATACCATCGCCGTCTGAGAGGTCAGCACCAGCACTGAAGGCTCTCCCGTTACCGGTTAAGATGACAGCTCGAACTGATTTATCAAGATCAGCGTCGATCGCTGCTCTCGCAATCTCGCGTCGAAGCGCAGTGTTAAACGTATTCATTTTTTCTGGACGGTTTAAAGCGATTGTCATCACCGACCCATCACGTGTGATTTCTAAGGTTTCGTAGTCACTCATTTTCTGTGCCTCAAGTTTTAAGGTTCGCGCCGAAGAACAGCGCGAAACGCTGGGCAGGCCTCTCACTGGGTATAGAGATTGCCTCGCAGGATGCTATGGATGCTCTCTTATGGCTTAATCTGCGGAAGCTGGATCGAGCACTTCGCGGAGCTCGCGCTTTAAGAACTTACCGTTGGCATTTCTAGGAAGCGGCTCGGCGAGGAACCAGATGTATTTAGGCACTTTAAATGCTGCGAGACGAGTAGAGAGGTGCTCTCGGAGTCCCGACGCGTCCAACATTGCGCCATCCTTTAAGTGAATGGCAACACCTACTTCCTCGCCCAATCGCTCGTCGGGCACCGCAAAGGCAACGCACTCTAGTACGGCAGGATGGTCAAAAACTGCAAACTCCACTTCAGCACCGTAGATATTTTCACCACCGCGCAGAATCATGTCCTTCGCACGATCCACAAGGTATAGGAACCCCTCCTCATCAAAGTAGCCAAGATCACCCGTGTGCAACCACCCGTCTACGATGGTGTCAGCAGTTGCCTCGGGACGATTCAAGTAGCCTTTGATGACGGCCGCGCCTTTCACGCAAATCTCTCCGAGCTCTCCGATAGGTAACTCTTTCCCAGACTTATCGACCACCTTCCCATCGAAGGTTGGCGCGAGATAACCACAGCTAGACGGTCGCTCCACGAATACGTCGCCTGCGATATAGGTAATGATTCCGCAGACTTCGGTCATGCCGTAACCCTGTGCAGGTCGCGCTTTTTTGGTGACCGCATCTACCTTCTTCACAAGGTCAGGCTGAACGGCAGCACCGCCACCGCCCATACTGGAAAGACTCGAGGTGTCGTAATCCTGAAAATCGGGGTGTGTTAAAAGCTCACGTGTCATCATCGGCACCGCGCTCAAGGTGTTAACACTCTCTGCTTCGATGAGCTTAAGCGCCTCGACCGTATCCCACTTGTACATCAAAACAACTCGGTTGCCGGCGAGTGTTCCGGCTTGAAGTGCGCAGTTATTTGCAGTCACGTGAAAGAGCGGCGTGGCGATAAGCGATGTAGCTGCAGGTGGCGATTGGACAGCAACCTCTTTATCGCCGCCAGACTTGGCAAGCGCCGACGCAGTTGCAAACGCCTTTCCCATGGCGACCACGTTCAACACATTGGTGATGCAACCACGATTAGTCAGCTGCGCACCTTTGGGCCGTCCCGTAGTACCTGAGGTGTAGAAAATACAGGCCACGCTGTCTGGATCGATTTCGATATCGGGTAACTGTGCTCCTTCTACCATTGCCGAGTGGAAATCGGTCGCTTCGACGGGCGAAT